>URUX01000243.1 GCA_900551135.1 uncultured Clostridium sp. | reverse complement strand
TAGTCTGTATCCGGAAACAGCACCGGGCCGTCATCGATATAGTGTATAAAATCTCTGGTCTTATAATGTCCCCACAGCTTCAGTTCCCCTGTCGGCTCAAAGGGCGTGTACTGATAATAAATATGGAACATACCGTCCACCTGACACAGCCCGTTGGGATCATTCAGCCATCCTGTTTTCGGCATCAGATGGAAATGGAGTCTGTCCGGATCCTCTGCCACCTTTTTCCGGTAATCCTCTGCAGTTTTGTACCAGCTTCTGTAATCCTGTTCTAAAACCTTTTCATATTTTTTCAGCATTTGACCCGCTTCCTTATCCCTTTCTGTTATCAGAGTTTTCCATTCTTTCTCTTTTAGTTTGTTTTCGTCTCCTCCGGACGGTATTTTTTCCAGAAAATCACCGTCAGCCCGGCAGAAACCGCCATAGATAATAAAAGACCGATGGCAAAGTTACCGTAAGACTCCGGCCTCATGGAAATAAAACCGGGAAGTCCTGCTGCTCCCAGAGCCTGGGCCAGCACCTTGGTTGCCGCACAGTATGCGCTTCCTACTGCAGAACCGATAATAGCCGCATAAAATGGATACTTCAGTTTCAGGGTTACACCAAACATAGCAGGCTCCGTAATTCCCAGCAGCGCAGAAACACCGGATGCAGAACAGATGGATTTCATCTTTTCATTCTTGGTCAGGAATAAAATAGCCAGAACTGCAGCGCCCTGTGCTACATTGTTCATACTTGCTGTGGTGAAAATAAAGCTTCCTCCTGTTTTTGCCACATCTGCAATCAGCTGAGTTTCAATGGCAATAAAGCTGTGATGCATTCCTGTCAGACAAATCGGCGCATAAGCCAGTCCAAACAAACCGCCGCCTACAAAACCAAGGGTATTGTAAATCCAGATAATTCCGTCTGCCAGCAGATTTCCTGCCTCTCTCAGAATCGGACCTACGCAGATAAAGGTTAAAAATGAGGTAATCAAAATAGACAGCATCGGTGTAGTCAGATTGTCCAGCCAGGTCGGTGTCACCTTGCGGAGTTTTTTCTCAATGTTTGCAAGAATAAAGGAAACCGCAAGAACCGGAAGCACGGTTCCCTGGTAGCCGATTGCTGCAATTTCAAATCCGAAAATGTTCCATACCGGGGCTTCGCTGATTCCAATACTATAGGCATTCAGCAAATCCGGATGCACCATAATCATTCCCATAGCCGCTCCCAGATAAGGATTGCCGCCGAACTTTTTCGTAGCGCTGAAGCCAATCAGAACCGGCAGAAAGGTAAAGGGCGCATTGGCAAAGGTGTTGACTGCAGATGCCAGCCCTGCCCACTGAGGATAAAGCTGAATCAGAGACTGTCCATGAAACAGAGCGGAAGTCAAAAGATTGTTGATACCCATCAAAAGACCGCCGGCAACAATCGCCGGAATAATCGGCACGAAAATATCACTTAACAGCTTAACAAAACTCTGCAGCGGATTTACCCGTTTTCCCTTTTTCTGCTCAGAATCTGCTTTCTTCCTGGTTTCATCAGCTTCTGCATCTCCGTCTGCCCCAATCTGCTTCTGCACTTCAGCAAATATCAGATTCACCAGTCCGGAACCGAAAATAATCTGAAACTGGGACTGTGTTAAAAATACACCCTTTACGCCTTCCACATCAGTAAGCGCCTCTTCATTTCGCAGATCATCGTTTTTCAGCTGCAGACGCAGTCTTGTGGCACAATGTGCTGCTGACAGGATATTATCCTTTCCCCCTACATGCTCAATTACCTGAGCTGCAATTTTTGCATAATCCATATCAGGTCCTCCTTCTCTCCTGCAACTTTCCCCTGAAGTGTTTTTCTTTTTTGGAATCGGTTCCATTTCTTTTATGTCTTGATTATAGATCTCCTTTCTCTGTTTGTCAATACCTTTTTGGAATCGGTTCCGAAATTTTCAATCTCCTGTTTTTTATCTAAAAAAGACGCCCGCAAAGCGTTTTATTTTGCCGGATGCAATTATCCATGAACGTAAAATAGCCGGAA
>URUX01000242.1 GCA_900551135.1 uncultured Clostridium sp. | reverse complement strand
TCCATTGATGAAAGTGGAGTGTCACTGTTAGTAGTTAAAAATTATGTCAAGGCCATCCTTAACGATATAACACTCAAGTCTATTGTTCTCGGAGAATATAGGAACGAAGATCGAGCAATGGAAGTGCTTGCAGAGATTCACGCTCTGTATGAAGAACTCCCCTTCTCTGGCAGTACAGTTTTTTATATGCCAAAGGAGTGAGCATGATGATAACGATTATTAGTCAAGATAGAAAGCATTCTGTTGGCAAGGATAAATTTCATAGAATAGATATTTTTAGACACGGGAAAGAAATCATTGCAGAAAAAGGCATGGACGGGTTTATGGAAGTCGAAAACCGGATTAACGCAGAACTGGATGTAAGCCGTTCGGTCATTGCGCCAGGAGGTAGTGTCATTTTTGGAAAAGAGGCAATGGAGCATTACAAAGAAATCAGCCAGATTGTCTATCTGAAACTGAACTATCAGGAAGTTGAACGGCGAATTGGAAATGTGGTAGACAGAGGCGTTGTATTGAAAGAGGGGCAGACGCTGAAAGATTTGTATGATGAGCGAATTCCCTATTATGAAAAATATGCGGACATTACCATTGACGAAACCGGCCATACGGCAGGAAGCATTGTGGATATGCTGAGAAAGATCATAGAAGAGCAAAATGATTAATGAAAATCTCCCATAGAAGATCGGGTTGAAAATGCGGACCCTGATTTCTATGGGAGATTTTGTTTGCGCTTGCTTTTTTGCAGGCTGCACTTATTCCGGATAAGTCATTCTGGACTCATCAATGTGCTCCAATACGACCTCCAGAAACCATTTTCCCCAGAAGTTTGCCATAGGCAGATTCATATCCAGGTAATTGCCGCAGTCTCTGGCAGATGCACCTGGGATTTCGTCCTTAAAATCACGGATAAAGGCAAACAGTTCTTTTAACAGTCCGATAATGTCCTGAGACTGCAGATCCCCGACCAGCAAAAGATAAAATCCGGTTCTGCATCCCATGGGACCAAAATAGAGTACCCGGTCTTTAAAGTCTTTGTGATTGCGGAGAAAGGTTGCGCCTAAGTGCTCCATGGTATGGATTTCAGCGGTGTTCATAACCGGCTCATAATTGGGGCGGGTCATGCGGATATCAAACGTAGTAACCGTCTGATCGCCTACTTTATCTTTTCGGGAGACATAAACGCCAGGAAGCAAATGTAAATGATCTACAGTAAAACTTGCAATTTTTTCCATAGTGATAAAACTCCTTTTTTTAAATTCTGATGCTGTGAAACTATTATAGCATAAAGCGGAAGAGACGCCCATACATTTTTTATTAACAAGTCCTGTCAGACAACTGCGGGGCAGCCGGGCATAAAGGGGGAGCAGGACAGATGAAGGAATGGTATCAGATTTCGGCAAAGGAAGCGCTGGAACGATTACAAACAGACAGTTCTGGACTGGATGAGGCAGAGGCAGTCAGGAGGCTTAAAAAGTGCGGGAAAAATCAATTGAAGGAGACGAAACAAAAGGCCTGGTGGCAGGTCTTTCTGGAGCAGTTTCAGGATCTGCTGGTTCAGATACTGATTGGCGCAGCGGCTATTTCCATGGCGTCAGGAAGCAGGGAGAGCACCATTGTTATTGCTGCAGTACTGATTTTAAATGCGGTTCTGGGAACGGTTCAGTATGAAAAGGCCAGAAAGTCCCTGGAGGGGCTAAAAGCGCTTTCGGCTCCGTCGGCTCAGGTGCTGCGGGGAGGACGCAGGCAGAAGATTCCGGCATCGGAAGTTGTGCCGGGGGATATATTGGTGCTGGAGACGGGGGATTTGGCAGCTGCGGATGGAAGAATTTTGGAATCTGCCGCACTTTTTTTGAATGAAAGTTCTTTGACGGGAGAAGCGGAAAGCGTAGAAAAGTCCCGGAGGGTGCTGGAGGGAGAACTGGCTGTTGGAGATCGGGTCAATATGATTTTCTCCGGAAGTCTGGTAACTGGAGGCAGAGGGCTTGCTGTAGTGACTGCTACAGGAATGAACACGGAAATCGGAAAAATAGCAGAACT
>URUX01000241.1 GCA_900551135.1 uncultured Clostridium sp. | reverse complement strand
TTTGATACCATTGGGGATGATATGCCGGAGATGGCCCTGGCCCATACATTGTATCGGGAGATCATTCCGCCTGTGGTTCAGGCTGAATTAAGGCGTGGGGAACAGGAAACCCCATTTTCCAGCTCCATCAGCAATATCCACGTTATTTACGGAATCCCTGTGCTGGTTCAGATTTTAACGGCTCTGGGAAACGATACGTTGGAACGAAGCCAGTCTTATTACTATTCTGGTTCCAGCCGCAGATCCGTGCTGTGCCATTTGCTGAAAGTCTGCCAGCCAGATCCAAAAGAAAAGGCAGAGGATTTGAAACAGGCCCTTAAGGGAACGGATATTTCCAGAAAACGTCTGGCAGAAGTGGCAATGTATGCGGTGCAGTGGATTCCTCTAATAGAAGAATATCTGAAAGTATCCGGTTTTAAAAGCGGCTGCTATTATTTTATGGCTCATACCAGTGAATGGATGGATGAAGCTGCAAAATCTATGATTGCCAAATATACGCCCCTGTCTCCAGAAGAACTAAGAGACGGCGCTTTTGATATTCACTGGTTTTTTGAGGCATACGAAAAGTTAGGGGAGAAGGACTTTCAGCTTCTTTATGATGCTGCCAAATACTCTTCTTCCGGTTCTTCCCATAGCAGAGCCAGAAAATATGCAGACGCTGCATTAGGGAAAACCGAGTATGATAAACTGGCAGCAGAAATCGAAACCAAACGGAACAAAGATTTGCTTATGAGTATCGGGCTTCTGCCATTGCCTAAGGAGCGTCAGGAACAAGATAACGAGTTGTTTAAACGGTATCAGTTTATTCAGAAATTTAAAAAGGAGAGCCGCCAATTTGGGGCGCAAAGGAGAGCCAGTGAAGGCAGGGCAGCAGAGATTGCCTTGCGAAACTTAAGCGTGAATGCTGGATTTACAGATGTAACCAGACTGATATTGAGAATGGAAACCCACCTTGCCAATCAGTCGGAAGCTCTATTTTCAGGAGAAGCACTAGATGGAGAAACAAGGATTCGGCTTTTGGTGGATTCCTTAGGAAAAAGCAGCATTATCTGCGAAAAAGGCGGGAAAACATTAAAGTCTATCCCATCAAAATTTAAGAAAAATGAGATTGTTCTAAAATACCAGGAAATCCATAAGCAGTTAAAAGAACAATACAGCCGCACCAGACAGATGATGGAACAGGCTATGGAAGACCGGACGGTTTTTGAAGCATGGGAACTGTTAGAACTCCAGAAAAATCCGGTGGCAAGGCCAATTGTAGAGCCATTGATATTCCAAAACACTGGACAGAAACCACAACTGGGATTTCTGACAGAGTCCGGCCTTTTGGACTGCCAGGGAACATTGACGGAATTATCGGCACATGAGGAACTTCGCATTGCTCATCCCTGGGATCTGTACCAGGCAGGAGTCTGGCATGATTATCAAAAACTGCTGTTTGAAAGAGAAATTCGCCAGCCATTTAAACAAGTATTCCGTGAACTGTATGTGAAGCTTGCAGAAGAACTGGAAAAGACGGAATCCTTATTATTTTCCGGAAATCAAATACAGCCTCAAAAGACAGTAGGGGCTCTTCGCACACGCCGCTGGGTAGCGGACTATGAAGACGGGCTGCAGAAAATATACTATAAAGAAAATATCGTCGTGAGACTGTATGCAATGGCCGACTGGTTTTCTCCCAGTGATATTGAAGCTCCTACACTGGAATCCGTAGGCTTTTACGATAGAAAAACCTTCCAGCCGTTAAAAATCAAAGAGATACCGGATATTATTTACAGTGAAGTGATGCAGGATGTAGATCTGGCAGTAAGCGTTGCCCATGTGGGCGGCGTAGATCCGGAGACCAGCCATTCTACCATAGAAATGCGCCGCGCCATTATTCAATGTAATCTGGAATTATTTAAGATTGCCAATGTGCGTCTGGAAGAAAACCATGCAGTCATCGATGGAACACTGGGACAATATACCGTACACCTGGGAAGCGGCGTCGTACACCAGATGGGAAATGCCATGGTCTTTGTGGTGCCAGTCCATTCCCAGCACAGAGGACGGCTGTTCCTTCCTTTTGTAGACGACGATCCAAAGACGGCAGAAATTATGTCCAAGATCCTTCTTTTTGCAGAAGATGGGAAGATTAAAGACCCCAGTATTCTGGAGCAGATTC
>URUX01000240.1 GCA_900551135.1 uncultured Clostridium sp. | reverse complement strand
CAGTTTATCAATAACCTCTCCGGCAAAGGCAGAGCCAGACCGCGTGAAAGAAACTCCCTTATTCCGCTTGTCATTTTCTAAAACATGGAAGGTTACCCATTCCCGTTCCAGGAAATTGCGGAGAATGGAATGGACCGTCTGCTTCGGCAGAGTCCACTGCTCACAGATCTGTTTCTGTGTACAGGGTTCTTTTCCTTCCCGCAAGGAAAGCAGCACAAGAAGTTCGTAGTAAGAGAGACCATACTTTTTGGCCCAGTCCTCGTAAATCGCATTCGTGGCCCGCCATGCGGAGTAGTATCGCTTTAGCTGTTCTGAAGTATTAGGTTTCATAAGTTAATTCCTCATCGTAATTAGTCTGATTACAGACTAATTTATCAAAAGAGTCTGTTGTTGTCAAGAAATATCTGAAGGGATTTGAAGTATATGGATATAATTCACGACACCGGAGCCGTGAATTGCAGCAGCAAATAATTGAAGAAAATGTTTGCAGCTGTAAAATAAAAAGGCAAGTTGACATTCTAACAATGATAAAGTATCATAATAGTAGTCTTATATAAAACACGTGCGTTCGCACATTCCGGCAGTTTCTGCCACGAATCACATTTTACGAACAGGGCAGGAATTGTAACAGAAGTCCGGCGATATGGCTTTTTCAATCCCTGCCGCATCAAGGAGGTATGGATGAAGAGAAAGACATGGATATCCCGGGAGTTGGACACTGCCGGGATAATGGTACAGTATGACGAGCATGTAAAACGTATCCTGGGGAGCCGACAGGTTCTGGCCCGGATATTAAAAGGTACGATTGAGGGGTACCGTTCTTATTCCCCGGAGGAAATAACTCTCTGGATTGAGCCTGATATCGAAATAGCCAGCGTACCGCTGTGCCCCGGCGAAGAAAAAATGGATGACCGGCTCATAAACGGGGAGAACACGGAAAGCAAAGTTCCGGGAGAGGGAACGATAACCTACGATATCCGGTTCCGTGCTTTTCTGCCGGGCAAGAACAAAAAAGCGGAAATCAAGCTGCTGATTAACGTGGAAGCCCAGAAGAAGTTTTATGTGAAATACCGTATCGTAACCCGGGGGATATTTTATGGGGCCAGAATGCTGTCTGAGCAGTTGGATCGGGAATTTTCCAATTCCGAGTATGATAAACTGAAGAAAGTGTACAGTATTTTTATCTGTATGAATGCCCCTATGCATATAGGAAATGCCATGGCGGAATACCGGATAACCAAAGAGGATATCATAGGAAATATCCCGGAACCGAGAAAAAGCTATGATAAACTGTCGGTAATCATCATCTGTCTGAATGAGAAGCTGAAGAAGGGGACCGAAGGAACACTCCATGGTTTTCTGAATACGCTTCTGTCACCAGAAATGGACAGGAAGGAAAAAGAAGAGTCGCTGGAGCGGGATTACGGAATGAAAATGGAATATGAACTGGGAGAGGAGTTGAGTGAAATGTGCAATCTGAGTGAAGCGATTGAAGAGAATGCAATCAAAAAAGGGAAGAAGCAGGGCCTCAGGGAAGGGATTCTGCTGACTAAAAAAGTAATAAAGCTTTCTGCGGAGGGCATGAGTGAAGCAAAAGTCGCGCAGACATGCGGAATTACTCCGGAAGAGGTTCATGAGATACTGGAAGATTAATATAAAAAGTTTATTGTATCATTGATACCCGGATCCGGAAACGCTATGATAAAGGTAGAGCGCTGATGTGGAAAACAGCTTGTTTAAGTTTCTGCAATTCGTTAGAATAACACTACAAAAGACTGGAGTTAGAAAAATGGTAGAAACAATTCAAACATACATTTTAATGCATAAGGAAATCCCTGTGGCCAAAATCCGTCTGGACAGTGCGACTGCCTCTGTTTCCGCTGTTGTAGAGTTATTTGACACGGCCCATATTCCGGTGGGTATCCCTGTAAAAAAGGGTAAAATTGACCGTGCTGCGCTCAATGCATGGTGGCAGGGACGGGCAATCCCTGCAAGCAGATCCGGTCTGCGCCATGCGCTGGAGGAACTGCACATCAGTTCCCCGCAGGCGTTATTGGAGAAATGCCTTGGGCTTTCCCTGTCGGACCAGTATTGGATTTGCCCTGCCGACAGACAGATTTCATGGCATGAAGTTAATTTCTTTGAAAATTCCTTTACTGAAGATGTTGGTAATATCCTGTTTGGGCACCCATCCAGCGGAGGAGAGGTAAGCCTGATGTCACCGGATAATACCTCAGATGGCTGGTTAAAGAAAAAA
>URUX01000239.1 GCA_900551135.1 uncultured Clostridium sp. | reverse complement strand
GAATCGTGATGACCCTGGGACAGCTTTTGGAGGCAGGGGCTGAGAGACTTTCACAAAAGCAGATTGGGGAGGCAGAATTGGATGCCAGATATCTGCTTTTAGCTGTAACGGGTATCAGTCCGGCTATGTTTTTAATAAAAAGAGGCCAGCAGGCAGATCCGGAGACCGAACAGAAGTTTTTTGAGTTGATCCGGCAGAGAGAAGACAGAATTCCATTGCAGCATATTTTGGGAACTCAGGAGTTTATGGGGCTGGAGTTTTTGGTAAGCCCGGACGTTCTGATACCCAGGCAGGACACAGAAACTCTGGTTGAGAGGGTTCTGGCAGACGAGAAACGCCTTCAGACAGAAGGAAAGGCAGAACGAAGCCTTTTGGATATGTGCACCGGTTCCGGGTGTATTGGGCTAAGTCTGGCAATTTTAGGAGATTTTAAAAGCGTTATGGCAGCAGATATTTCTCCCAAAGCTCTGGCAGTGGCCAGGAAAAATGCAGAACGCCTTCTGCAGAAAGCTGCTGGCAGAAACCAGACACCAGACGTTCAGTTTGTAGAAAGCGATTTGTTTGGGCAGATTCCGAAAGGAAGCCGGTTTGATGTGATCGTTTCCAATCCGCCTTACATTCCCACCAGGGTGATTGAAGAACTGGAGCCGGAGGTAAAAGACCATGAGCCGAGACTGGCCTTAGATGGTACGGAAGACGGACTGGAATTTTACCGGAGACTGGCGGCAGAATGCGGAGCATTTTTAAACCCGGGAGGCCGTATTTATTTTGAAATCGGGTATGACCAGGGTACGGCAGTAAAAGAACTTTTAGAAACAGCAGGTTTTATTGAAACAGAGATAATTAAGGATATCCCCGGCCAGGATCGGGTAGCAGCGGCAAGATGGCCGCAGGAGGTTTCCCATGTTTGACAGATTAGAAGACATTTTGATTCATTATGAAGAACTAATGCTGGAACTGAGCAGTCCGGACGTAACGTCGGATGCGAAAAAATTCCAGAAATTAATGAAGGAGCAGGCAGATCTGGCTCCGATTGTAGAAACATATAAAGAGTATAAAAAGGCAAAACAGGCCATTGAAGACAGTCTGGCAATGTTAGAGGAAGAATCTGACGAGGAAATGCGGGAACTGGCTAAAATGGAACTTTCTGATGCTAAGAAGCAGGTAGAAGAACTGGAGCAGACCATTAAAATTCTGCTTCTTCCCAAAGACCCGAATGATGACAAAAATATCGTACTGGAAATCCGCGCAGGTGCAGGCGGCGATGAAGCAGCGTTATTTGCAGCAGAACTGTACCGGATGTATGTCAATTATGCAGAAAGCCAGCACTGGAAGATAGAACTGGTCAGTGTCAATGAAAACGGCATTGGCGGATTTAAGGAAGTACAGGCCATGATCAGCGGAAAAGGGGCTTATTCCAAATTTAAGTACGAATCCGGAGTTCACCGGGTACAGCGTGTGCCGGAGACAGAGTCCGGCGGACGTATTCATACGTCTACTGCAACGGTTGCAGTTATGCCGGAGGCAGAAGATTTTGACATTGTGATTGATGATAAAGACATTCGAATCGACGTAATGAGAGCTTCTGGAAACGGCGGACAGTGCGTTAATACTACGGACTCTGCAGTACGTCTGACCCATATTCCTACAGGAATTGTAATCTACAGCCAGACTGAGAAGTCTCAGTTACAGAATAAGGACAAAGCATTCCGTCTTCTGCGTTCCAAGTTATACGATCTGGAACTGGAACGCCGCCAGAATGAAGAAGCAGATGCACGCCGCAGCCAGATTGGTACAGGCGATCGCTCTGAGAAGATCCGTACTTACAATTTCCCGCAGGGACGAGTAACGGATCACCGGATTAAATTGACCTTGTATAAGATTGATGACATTATGAACGGTGATATCCAGGAACTGTTAGATGCATTAATTACTGCAGATCAGAGTGCCAAACTTGCCAAATTGAATGAGAATTAAAGGGAATCTTAAAGAAATCTTTCGATTCCCAGATTTGCAAAAACCTTGATTCTATGGTATTATTAGCACTAGTATGATGACTGTTCGTTGCCAGGAGGATATGATGAAAGGAATTATTTTAGCCGGAGGAAGCGGAACCAGACTTTATCCGCTGACCAAGGTGACATCCAAACAGCTTTTACCCATTTATGATAAACCAATGATTTATTACCCCCTTTCCGTACTGATGAACGCCGGAATCCGGGATATTTTGCTGATTTCCACGCCGGATGATACGCCAAGATTCCAGGCGCTGTTAGGAGATGGAAACCAGTTTGGCATTAACCTGTCCTATGCAGTCCAGCCAAGTCCGGACGGACTGGCTCAGGCCTTTATTATCGGTGAAGAATTTATCG
>URUX01000238.1 GCA_900551135.1 uncultured Clostridium sp. | reverse complement strand
AGAGATTTTTTCCAGAGTAGAAGAACTGAAGCGTTACCGTCTGGATGTGCCTCAGGTTACGGAACTGGCCTACGAACTGAAAAAGGCGGGGCTTCCGGTTCCGGATGGGATTTTGACCCGCAGGGAATTTATAGAGGTTCTTCTTCCGCTGTTTGCAGAAAAATATCCGGATAAGGTAACTTTATAGACAGGATTTTACAAATAGGATGTTACAGGTGACTACAGCATGGGAATTAAAGCAGTAAATTTGAATTATATTTATGGTCAGGGAACAGCATTTGAGCAGTACGCTTTAAAAAACGTAAATTTTGAAATACCGGATGGCCAGTTTATTGGTCTTATCGGTCATACCGGATCCGGAAAATCCACTCTGATCCAGCATTTGAATGGACTTTTAAAAGCAACCAGCGGCGAATTGTACTACAATGGAGAAAATATTTACGCACAAGGCTACAATATGCGGGAACTTCGCAGCAAAGTGGGTCTGGTATTCCAGTATCCGGAACACCAGTTATTTGAAGTGGATGTATTTTCCGATGTGTGTTTTGGGCCTAAAAATCAGGGACTGCCAAAGGAAGAGATAGAAGACAGGGCAAAGAGGGCATTGAAGGCAGTCGGTTTGGATGAGAGTTTCTACACCCAGTCCCCCTTCGAATTGTCCGGCGGCCAGAAACGCCGGGTTGCTATTGCAGGCGTATTGGCCATGGAGCCGGAAGTGCTGATATTAGACGAACCGACAGCCGGTCTTGATCCCAAGGGCAGAGACGAGATTTTAGATCAGATTGCCGCCCTTCATAAAGAAAAGGCAATGACCATTATTCTGGTTTCCCACAGCATGGAAGACATTGCCAGATATGCAGATCGGCTGATGGTAATGAACCATGGGGAAAAAGTGTTTGACGGAACTCCAAAGGAAGTATTTAAGCATTACCAGGAATTGGAGACCATGGGACTGGCAGCCCCCCAGATTACGTATATTGTACAGGATTTGAGAAAACATGGCGTGGACATTGATGATGAGATTACGACTGTAGAAGAAGCGCGCAAAGAGATTTTGGCTCTTTTGGATTAAGAGCGTATTAGGAGATAACATGATTAGAGATATTACCATAGGACAATATTACCCAACGGATTCCATTGTCCACCGGCTGGATCCCAGAACCAAGCTGGCAGGAACAATGGTGTTTATTATCACCCTGTTTTTATCCAATAATATCTGGGGATATTTGCTGGCAACAGCAGCTTTGGCCGGAACCATCTGGCTGACAAAGGTTCCGTTCCGGTTTATTGTCCGGGGATTAAAAGCAATTGTAGTATTGTTGTTAATTAGTGTCAGTTTTAACTTATTCCTGACAGATGGAGAAGTCCTGTTCCGGCTGGGATTTTTAAAAATTACCAGAGAGGGTGTAGAGACGGCAGTATTTATGGCAGTCCGTCTGATTTATCTGGTAATCGGTTCTTCCCTGATGACATTAACCACGACACCCAATGAACTGACAGATGGTATGGAAAAGGGATTGGGATTTTTAAAACGGTTCCATGTGCCGGTCCATGAGATATCCATGATGATGTCTATTGCTCTTCGTTTTATTCCAATTTTAGTAGAAGAGACGGATAAAATTATGAAAGCACAGATGGCAAGAGGCGCTGATTTTGAAAGCGGAAATCTGATCCAGAAGGCCAAAGCCATGGTGCCGCTTTTGGTACCGCTGTTTATTTCTGCATTCCGCAGGGCAACGGATCTGGCTATGGCCATGGAGGCCCGCTGCTACCGGGGCGGAGAGGGCCGGACCAAGATGAAACCATTAATGTATGCCCGCAGGGATAGGATTGCATATGCAGTATTTGCAGCTTATACAGCGCTGGTATTAATATTGAGGATGGCAGTATGAAACGTGTAAAACTGGTGGTGGCCTACGATGGCACCAACTACTGCGGCTGGCAGTTCCAGCCAAATGGAATCACAATTGAAGAGGTATTGAATAAGGCTCTGTCAGATTTGCTGAGAGAGCCCATTGCTGTTATAGGGGCAAGCAGGACGGATTCCGGGGTTCACGCAAAAGGTAATGTAGCTGTTTTTGATACAGAGAGCCGGATTCCGGCGGAGAAACTCTGCTTTGCCTTAAATCAGCGGCTTCCGGAAGACATCCGGGTCCAGTCTTCTGAAGAAGTGCCTTTGGACTGGCATCCGCGCAAGCAGAACTGCGTGAAAACCTATGAATATAAGATTTTAAATCAAAAAATCGATATGCCGATTGGCCGTTTATATGCTCATTTTTGCTATTTTTCATTAGATTTGGAAAAGATGCGGCAGGCAGCGTCTTATCTAGTGGGAGAACACGATTTTAAAAGCTTCTGTACGGTACGGACGCAGGCAGAGGAAACTGTCCGGACCATTTACAGCCTTACTTTGGAAAAAAATGAAGAAGGGCTGATTACCATGCGGATCAGCGGAAGTGGATTTCTCTATAATATGGTTCGGATTATTGCGGGAACCCTTTTAAA
>URUX01000237.1 GCA_900551135.1 uncultured Clostridium sp. | reverse complement strand
AAAATCCTTGCCATTTCCCAGAATCTGTACTATTATGGACATACAAGTGGTAGAAAGTGGTGCAAAGTGGTAGAGGATGGTTGTTAAGTGGATGAAGTGGGGGATTTCGGATGTCTCCCACAATAGTCCACTACCGCTCCGGTGTACGGCAGGTGATAAGTTATGTTCATGGGTGAGTACAATCATACAGTCGATGCGAAGGGACGTTTAATCGTACCCTCCAAATTTAGGGAGCAGCTAGGAGATGAATTCGTAGTTACGAAAGGATTTGACAGCTGCTTGTTTGTGTATGGTAATCCGGAATGGACAGAGATGGAAAAGAAACTTACCGCATTGCCGGTCACCAATGCCAGCGCCAGAAAACTCACCAGATTTTTCCTTGCAGGAGCTACCACCTGTGAAGTGGACAAGCAGGGCCGCATTCTGATTCCGTCTGTGCTAAGAGAATATGCCGGTATTGAGAAAGAAGCTGTATTAGTCGGTACAGGCAATCATCTTGAGATCTGGAGCAGGGAGAGGTGGCTGTCCATTAACTCTTATGATGACATTGAAGATATTGCAGAAAACATGGAAGGGTTCGGAATATGACATTTGAACATCAATCCGTTCTTCTTTACGAGACTGTAGACAGCCTGCAGGTAAAGCCGGATGGAATTTATGTAGATGGAACCCTGGGAGGCGGCGGACATGCCCTGGAGGTATGCAGGCGGCTGGGAGAGCACGGAAGACTGATTGGCATTGATCAGGACGCAGATGCGATTGCAGCCGCATCTGCCCGGTTAGAAGAATTTCGGGACAGGGTAACCATAGTACGCAGCAATTATGTAGAGATTGACCGGGTGCTGAACGAATTAGGCATTGAAAAAGCAGATGGGATTTACCTGGATTTAGGAGTTTCTTCTTATCAGCTGGATACGCCGGACAGGGGATTTACTTATAGAGAAGACGATGCGCCGCTGGATATGAGGATGGATCAGAGAAAAGACAGGACGGCTGCAGACATTATTAATCACTACAGTGAACAGGAACTATACCGGATTATCCGGGATTACGGAGAAGACCGGTTTGCGAAAAATATTGCAAAGCACATTGTAAAAGCGAGACAAGAGAGAGAGATTCAGACAACAGGCCAGTTAAACGAGATCATTAAAGCGGCGATTCCGGCTAAGGTCCGGGCCACGGGAGGCCATCCTTCAAAGAGAACTTATCAGGCAATCCGCATAGAACTAAATGAAGAACTGGAAGTTTTAAACCAGGCCATGGATCGGATGATCGATCTCTTAAATCCGGGAGGACGGCTTTCTATTATCACATTCCATTCCCTGGAAGATCGGATGGTAAAAAGCCGCTTTAAGACCAATGAAAACCCATGTATCTGCCCGCCGGATTTCCCGGTTTGCGTATGCGGCAGAACCAGCAAGGGGAGGGTAATTACCCGAAAACCCATACTGCCTTCTAAGGAAGAACTGGAACACAATTCCCGTTCAAAAAGCGCAAAGCTGAGAGTGTTTGAAAGAGGCAGTAAATAGTCAGGAGGTTATGGTATGGCTGCGAAGAGACAGAATACACATTATAGAAATGAATACAATACATATATCGAGGGAAATACTGTCCGAAAAGCAGCACCTGAGAGATCATATGAAAGGACTGTGCCGAAAAAGCAGCACCGTCCAGTCAGCGCCGCAGTAAGAAGAAACCGGGCGAAGGCATTGTATATGGATGCTCCTTACGTAGCAGTTCTGACCATTGCAGCCGTATGTACGCTGTTTTTATGTATTAATTACATTCAGCTTCAGTCTTCGATTACTGCCAAGGTAAAGAATATTGCCAGAGTAGAGCAGGAAATTAAAAATTTAAAAGCTGAAAATGATGCGTTGAAGACCAGAATTAAGACTTCCGTGGATCTGGATTATGTTTACAAAGTTGCAACCGAAGAGTTAGGCATGGTCTATGCAAATAAAGACCAGGTGCGTTTGTATAACAAGACGGAAAGCGAGTATGTAAGACAAAATGAAGGAATCCCGAAATACTAAAAAACGAGTTTTTACGAGTACAATGCAGGAAAAGCTGGCGATTACCGTTCTGGTAATAACGCTGGCTTTGTTTGCATTAGTTATGGTTCTTTACGATTTGGTAAAAAACAACCAGGAAAATTATAATCAGATCGTTTTGGATCACCAGAACTACAGCAGTCAGACAATTCCCTACAGGCGGGGAGAAATCATGGATCGGAACGGTACGTACCTGGCTGTCAACGAACAGGTTTATAATTTGATTTTAGATCCGAAAGTCATCTTATCTAATAAAGAGAAATACCTGTCTGCCACCGTATCGGTGCTGAGTCAGACTTTTGGATATAACGCCGGGGAACTGACCCAGCTGATAGAGAGCAATCCGAAAAAATCCTACATTAATTATGCCAGACAGCTGAGCCAGGATCAAAAAGAAGCCTTTGAAGCCAATAAAGAGGCAGCAGAAGCGGCTGCAGCAGAACAGAAGTCAGACAGCAAGGTGGCGGGAGTCTGGTTTGAACCCCAGTATAAGAG
>URUX01000236.1 GCA_900551135.1 uncultured Clostridium sp. | reverse complement strand
AAAATGCCGGAGAGAAAAGCAAAGCCTGTATCTGGAACAAAATACAGTACGTCTGGGAATCAGCCAGCTGGAGGCCAAAAAGACAGAAATTGCAGAGTCTGCTTCTGATATGGTGACAGAACACCGGCAGTTGGAAGAACAGGCCAGAGAGATTTCAGGAAACCGGGCCAGATTAAAGGAGGAATCGGTTCGCCTGGAAAATCAGGGAGAGCACAATCAGGGCGAAATCCAGAATGTTTCCGGAGTGCTGGAACGTTACCGGCAGGAACGGGAACTGCTGGCTAAAAATTTGTCAGCCGTACAGATGGAGACAGCAGGGCTTCAGCAGAAGGACAATTTCCTGAAAGAAAATATCCGCCGTGTATATGAGGAAATCCGTAAGGTCAAGGAAGAATTGTCCGGCCTGAAGGCAGGCAGCGGGGAAAGCGGGCTTGCTATTCAGGGAAAAGAAGCAGAAATTGTCCGTATTGAAAAAGAGATTGAGGCAGGAGATCTCCAGATTGAGACTCTGAAAAAAGAGATTCTGGCATTGTCAGAGCAGAAAGAAGAAACTGCAAAAAAACAGAAAGGCTTTTTTGAAAAGCGGGAATCCCTGTCCGAACAGGTATCAGGGCTGGATAAGGAACTGTTCCGCCTTCAGGGCCAGAAAGAAAAACTGGAAGAACGGATGGAATCCCAGGTGTCATATATGTGGAGCGAATATGAACTGACCTATACTACAGCAGAGACTCTGCGTGATGAAGAACTGGTATCCATACCGGAGATGCGCAAGGCGATTGACGGCATTAAGTCAGAGATTAAGGGCCTTGGCAGCGTCAATGTCAATGCGATTGAAGATTATAAAGAAGTGTCTCAGAGATTTGAATTTTTAAAAACCCAGCATGATGATTTGATTACGGCAGAAGAAACTTTAATACAGATTATCGAAGAACTGGATACCGGCATGAGACGCCAGTTTGAAGAACGGTTCGGCCAAATCCGCAAAGAATTTGATAAGGTATTTAAAGAACTGTTTGGCGGAGGCAGAGGAACGTTGGAACTGATGGAGGGCGAAGATATTCTGGAAGCAGGAATCCAGATTATTTCCCAGCCTCCAGGCAAAAAGCTTCAGAATATGATGCAGCTTTCCGGTGGAGAAAAGGCCCTGACTGCCATTGCCCTGCTGTTTGCCATCCAGAATTTAAAACCATCCCCGTTTTGTCTGCTGGATGAGATAGAGGCAGCCCTGGACGATTCCAACGTAGACCGGTTTGCAGGTTATCTTCACAAGC
The DNA here is from genome assembly GCA_900551135.1 of uncultured Clostridium sp. Lineage (GTDB taxonomy): Bacteria > Bacillota > Clostridia > Lachnospirales > Lachnospiraceae > UMGS1370. The sequence goes on along the minus strand of URUX01000236.1, from coordinate 1,292 downwards.
TGACTGCCAATACCCAGTTTATTGTGATTACCCACCGACGGGGAACGATGGTATCGGCCGACAGGCTTTACGGAATTACCATGCAGGAAAAGGGTGTGTCTGCCTTGGTTTCTGTAAATTTAATTGAATCTGATTTAGATAATTAAGGAGTATGAGTATGGCAAAAGGATTTTTCAGCCGTCTGGTAGAAGGCCTTACCAAGACGAGAGACAATATTGTATCCGGCATTGACTCGATTTTCAGCGGTTTTTCTGCCATTGATGACGATTTTTATGAGGAAATAGAAGAAACTCTGATTATGGGGGATCTGGGAATCCAGACGACTATGTCAATTGTAGAAGATTTGCGCCGTAAAGTAAAAGAGCAGCATATCAAGGAACCAGCCCAGTGCAAGCAGCTTTTAATCGACAGTATTAAAACCCAGATGGATTTGGGAGAAAATGCCTATGAGTTTGAAAACCGCAAGTCTGTGGTACTGGTGATTGGAGTAAACGGCGTAGGAAAGACGACATCTGTAGGAAAGCTGGCAGGACAGCTTAAGGACTCGGGCAAGAAGGTGATGCTGGCTGCTGCCGATACGTTCCGGGCTGCTGCCATTGAACAGCTTACGGAGTGGGCTAACCGGGCAGGAGTAGAGATTATTGCCCAAAAAGAAGGTTCGGATCCAGCGGCAGTAATTTATGACGCAGTAGCAGCCGCAAAATCCCGTCATACAGACGTATTAATCTGCGATACGGCAGGCCGCCTTCACAATAAGAAAAACCTGATGGAAGAATTAAAGAAGATTAACCGGATTATAGATAAGGAATATCCGGACGCTTACCGGGAGACTCTGGTTGTATTAGACGGTACGACCGGACAAAACGCTATGGCCCAGGCCCGCCAGTTTATGGAGGTGGCAGAGATTACAGGAATCATTTTGACCAAACTGGACGGAACTGCAAAGGGTGGTATTGCAGTCGCTATTCAGTCAGAACTGGGAATTCCTGTAAAATACGTAGGCGTAGGAGAACACATTGACGATCTCCAGAAGTTTAACGCAGAAGATTTCGTCAACGCGTTGTTTAACGTTTCAGAAAAGAAGATGTAACCACATTCATCCAATGGAAAAGACACAAAAGGGGAGAATCAATTATGGAAAAATTAACATTAGAAGCATTTGAGGAGGCTTCCGAGATCGTAAGCCGGGTCACTCAGGAAACCAAGCTGGTTTACAGTGAATACTTTTCCAGCCAGACTGGAAACAAGGTTTACTTTAAACCGGAAAATATGCAGTATACAGGAGCCTATAA
>URUX01000235.1 GCA_900551135.1 uncultured Clostridium sp. | reverse complement strand
AAAAAATTTCTGAAAACTATTGCCAAAATGAAAGTTACATGTTATAATTCATATCGTTGTGCGGGAATGCTGGAATTGGCAGACAGGCAAGACTAAGGATCTTGTGGGTGTATGCTCGTGTGGGTTCAAGTCCCATTTCCCGCATGTATGAGATGTTAGAGATTGGCGGTATCTGAACAGATGCCGCCAATTTTGCGTTATAGGTAACCGGAAGCTGCTTTGGGGCAGGAATTTACAGCGATTGAGGATTAAAAAGCTGTTTTTTGAAAACTCTTTTGAATTTGTGAAAAATTGTATGGTAAAGAAAATCACAATCGTGTATAATAGCCATTACAGGTTGTTTTGCAGCAAGGGGTTTCCGTGCAGAACGCCCAGAATAAAATAATCATTTTAGAATAGAATCAGGAAACAAAACCAGGAGGAACTTATGCTTACATTAGAGAATATATCCTTTGACGTAAAAGATGAAAAAGGAGAAAAGGATATTATTAAAAACTTAAGCCTGACCATAGATGACAGCAAATTTGTGGTAATTACCGGTCCCAATGGAGGAGGTAAATCGACGCTTGCCAAATTGATTGCCGGAATTTACAAGCCCGCTTCCGGAAAGATTTATTTTAATGGGAAGGACATTACGGAAGCTTCTATTACAGACAGAGCCAATATGGGCATCAGCTTTGCATTTCAGCAGCCGGTGCGGTTTAAAGGAGTTCAGGTTCTGGATTTGATTCGTCTGGCAGCCAGAGAAAAATTATCAGCCGCTGACGCATGTAAATATTTATCGGAAGTCGGACTGTGTGCCAAGGATTATATTAACCGGGAAGTAAACGGAAGTCTTTCCGGCGGCGAATTAAAGCGTATTGAAATTGCTACGGTACTGGCCAGAAAAACGCAGCTTTCTGTATTTGACGAGCCGGAGGCTGGTATTGATTTATGGAGTTTCCAGAATCTGATTCAGGTGTTTGAACGAATGAGAGAAAGTACGAATGGCTCAATTCTGATTATTTCTCATCAGGAACGAATCTTAAACATTGCAGATGAAATAGTTGTGATTGCTGACGGACAGATTTCCAAACAGGGTTCCAGGGAAGAAATTCTTCCGCAGATTCTGGGTACAGCGTCTGCTGTAGATGCCTGCAGCGTATTAAATCGGTAAGTTTAGGAGGATAGAGGATATGGGACAGTTTGATGAGAAAATAGATGAAATTCAAATGAGACTTTTGCGGGAAGTGGCAGATCTCCACGAAGTACCGGCAGGGGCATTTAACCTGCGGGCCAATGGACAGACAGCCCAGAGAACCAATACTGCAAATATTGATATTGTTTCCAAAGAGGATGGTACAGGCATTGATATCCGGATTAAGCCCCACACTGTCCATGAGAGCGTACACATTCCGGTTGTCTTAAGCCAGAGCGGTCTGACTGAGATGGTGTATAATGATTTCTACGTAGGAGAAGGATCTGACGTTGTAATTGTAGCCGGGTGCGGCATCCACAACAGCGGGGATCAGAAATCCGAGCATGATGGCATCCATCGTTTCTTTATTGGCAAAAATGCAAAGGTAAAATATGTAGAAAAGCATTACGGCAGCGGAGACGGCAAGGGAGAACGGGTTTTAAATCCGACCACCGAGATTACCATGGAAGAAGGCAGCTATCTGGAGATGGAAATGGTTCAGATCAAAGGCGTAGACTCTACCCTGCGCAAGACAGTGGCAGATTTGGATAAAGATGCAAAACTGATTATCCGTGAACGGCTTCTGACTCATGGTACCCAGAAGGCAGAGAGCAGCTTTGTGGTAAATTTAAATGGCGAAGGTTCCAGCGCTAATCTGGTTTCCAGATCCGTTGCAAAGGACGAATCCCATCAGATTTTTATTTCCCAGCTTAACGGCAATACCCAGTGTGCAGGCCATACCGAGTGCGACGCCATTATTATGGATCATGCAAGAATTGAAGCAGTTCCGGAACTGACAGCAAATAACATTGACGCAGCTTTGATCCATGAAGCAGCCATTGGAAAGATTGCAGGGGAGCAGATTATTAAGCTGATGACGTTAGGTCTGACAGAAGAAGAAGCAGAAGCGCAGATTGTAAACGGGTTCCTGAAGTAATAGAAAAATGTAAGATAACAAGAAAAGAAATCAATACAGAACAGCCTTTAGACTTGTCGGCCGGTAACAGATGCCGGAGACAGTCTGAGGGCTGTTGTGATCTGCAAACAGATAAGCGGATCAGAGAGGAAGGGAGAGATGGCGGCGTCTGCCTAAGATTATAGGAACGGATGGTTTTGTAAATCGCATAAAATGTGAAATTCAGAATATACTGGCAAAAACAGAAGGTTTTGAACAATGCAGGATCAAAAGCTGGAAAACCTTTTAAATTTGGCGCTGGATGCTTCTCCGGAAGATTTTCAAAGGTCAGAGGCCCTTCAAACAGGATACAATGAAGAAAACAGAACCTGGGAATTAATTGTCCGTTACACAGGAGATTTAAGTATTGCAGAGCAGTTTGGGGCAAAAAAAGAGGAACTTCTAAATGGATATGGAATTATAACAGTTCCAGAAGAATATGTAGAGGTGATCAGCGGCTTAAATCAAATTGAATATG
>URUX01000234.1 GCA_900551135.1 uncultured Clostridium sp. | reverse complement strand
TTATACATGGCCTCCAGGGCAGTGAGGACGCAGCCGTCCTCATAGTTCCATTCATACATGGACTGGCCGTCGATTTCCACCAGATAATCGTCAAGCCCCTCGTAATTTTTCATGTATTCTTTGAAAAATGACATCAGATTCATAAATTGACTTCTCCTTTTTTAGTTGAATACAAAAAGGAACGCCGCCCCGGCAGCGTCCCTTTTGTTATATCCGATCACTCTAATTAGTATGGGTTAGCCGCATTAACGTCATTGATGGAATCGATTAAATACTGTGCCATCTCCGCCGGATCTGCTCCCGCGCTTAAGTTGTCAAATACTTCGTAATAAGCGCCGGTACGTTCCTTTAGCGCGGAGTTTTCGAAGTTCGGATCAAAGGTATAGTGACAGAACTCAAGCACCTTCTGATTGCCTTCCAGAGTCTGTCCCCCTAAGATTCCTTCATCTTCCAGAATCTTTTTTGCTGCTGTATTGCAGACTGTTCCTCTCTCAGTTCCCATCAGCTTTACGCCGGTTTCATTAGAGGTAATGTACTCTAATAAAAGAGCAGCTTCTTCTTTGTGTTCAGAAGTCTCTGTAATTGCAAATCCCTGGGAAACCTTGCTCATGCCTGCTCCATTCGGTCCTAAGTCAGTCGGAAATTCTCCCAGTACCAATTCCTGTCCTTCATCTAAGGAATCTGCAATTTCCTGTACATTGGAATCATACTCTGTAAGGCCTGCATAATGTCCATCCATCCATTTTTTATTGGACAGGAAGTTCTCAGCTCCATCGCCTGCAATAGTAGCAATTTCAGGGAATACGTGATCTTCTTCCAGAGAATTAATCCAATTCATGCCATCGGTTACTTCTTCAACTGTGTAGTTTACCTGGAGATCCTTAATCCACTCTTTACCATATTTTTCCTGAAGGTACATTACCATCCAAATCATACGCTCATATCCTTCTTCTGCTAATGGATAGTAATCGTCGCCCAGCTTTTCTTTAAATGCCTTTCCTGCTGCTCTCAGTTCTTCAAAGCTTGTCGGAACCGGTACGCCTGCCTTATCAAAGGTAGTTTTATTGTACATCGGCAGCTTTCCAGTAATGGAAACCGGCACTCCCTGAAGCTTACCGCCTACTGTCATGGCTGCCAGATTGCTTTCTGACCAGTTGTCCAGAGAGATAATGTCTTTATACTGATTTAAATCCACAAACTTAGAGCCATCCGAAGAGAACTGATACAGCCAGTTCCAGTTAATCTGCATTAAGTCTGGAGCAGTTCCTCCTGCCAGCTGGGTTGCAACTTTATCGGTCCATCCATCCCAGGACGAATACTCACATTCAACTGTAATCCATGGATATTCCTTTTCAAATGCTTCCACTGCCGCCATGGTGGCATTATGTCTGGTTTCACCGCCCCACCAGCTGAAACGCAAAGTGACCGGCTCTTTTTCAGATGCATCTCCGGCTGCATCAGCCTGTGCCTGTCCAGCTGCAGTAGTCTGCGCCTCTGATGCTTTTGTTTCATTCGTTTCTGTTTTTCCACCGCACGCAGTCAGGGAAAATGCCATTGCTGCTGCTAAAATCGCTGCTGTTATTCTTTTTTTCATAGTAACGTCCCCTTCTTTATATCATTTTTCCCAATTACTTTTCGTTCTTACTTTACCTTCTTCGCTTCTAATTCTGCTTTTGTTAATTCAATTTCAAACCATACGTAATTAACATTTTCGCCTTCTTTCATTTCAATGGCATGCTCAATATCTGTTGGAATAAATGCCCAGTCTCCTTCGTACAGTTCGATCTCTTCACCTGCAGCCTTATAGGTAAACTTGGTTCCTGGCATTCCATAATACCACTGGTATAAATTGTTATGGCTGTGAGGATCTGCTTTATTTGGTCCTTTTCCAATGATTGCTCCCATGGTCATTCTGGTCAGGAAATGAGTATCCAAAATGGAGTATGCCTTAATTCCTTCCGGACGGAATCCCTCAATGTATTCGATGCATCCGCTTAACGGACAGAATCTTGGAAGCGCAATGTGCCAGTGGCTAAACTGTTCATAATCTTCCGGAAGCATCACACAGGTAAGCTGCAGAAATTCCATGTCCGTAACTGCATGAAGAACATTGGTTTCTTTGTCCATGTTAGGAATAAACAGAGACGGCTCTTCAATATTAAATGCCTTCTTAGGAGTCACTACAAAGCCTTCGCCTTTTGTAAAGTAATAAATCTGTGTCTGATCTGCAAAGGTTTCCAGGGTTACAACCGTACCAGCCTTAACCTGGCACTTCCAGGTATGAACGCCATCTACCATTCCTGGCAGCATTTCCGCTCTGGAAATTCCGTTTCCTAAATCAGTAAAAACCATATCTTCCTTCTTCTGAAATTTGATAATAGACATTTGATGATCCTCCCTTATGCAATAAATAGTTCATTGATTCTGCCAAAGAGACTGAACCTCTGCCACAGTCTGCTCCCTGTCTAGTTCTCCGGTAAGATAACGTCCCCAGATTTCTCCGTTTTTCTCTTTCAATTCTTCTGGAATCTCAACAGATGGATCGTAAACCACTTTTCCTTCCAAAACTGCTCGTTTCGTCTGGGCTGCAATTTGTGAAAGATTTTCTGTTTTTTCATCTTTCATGCC
>URUX01000233.1 GCA_900551135.1 uncultured Clostridium sp. | reverse complement strand
GAGAAGGATACAATGACCTGAAAAAATGGGTCAATGATGCTCTGGATAAAATACCAGGGGGACAGCCGATTATTGATAAGATCAAGCGTACCAAAAATGGCATAAAACAGCTTCTGATTCCGGGAATGCTGTTTGAAAATATGGGAATTACGTACTTAGGGCCAGTAGATGGCCACGATATCCGTCAGCTTTGCCGGATTTTTCAGGAGGCAAAACGTCTGGATCACGCGGTGCTGGTTCATGTCATTACCAAAAAAGGAAAAGGATACCGGCCTGCCGAAAAGAATCCTTCCCATTTTCACGGAGTCGATCCGTTCGACATTGTCACTGGAAAATCTTTAAAGAAGAAGACCAAGCCGTCTTATACAGATATTTTTTCCAGAACCATATGCCGGCTGGGAGAAACCCATCCAAACCTGGTGACCGTAACAGCCGCCATGCCGGATGGTACAGGGCTGAAAAAATTCGGAGAGAAATTCCCGGATCGGTTTTTTGATGTGGGAATTGCAGAAGCCCATGCCGTTACTTCTGCGGCAGGTATGGCCGCAGGGGGATTAAAGCCGGTAGTAGCGGTATATTCGTCCTTCCTTCAGAGAGGATTTGACCAGATTCTCCATGACGTCTGCATCCAGAATCTTCCGGTGGTATTTGCCGTAGACAGGGCCGGACTGGTGGGAAGCGATGGGGAGACCCATCAGGGGATTTTTGATATCAGTTATCTGACCATGATTCCCAACATGACGGTAATGGCTCCAAAGAACCGCTGGGAATTAGCGGACATGATTGAATTTGCAGTAGACTATGACGGCCCCATTGCAGTACGCTATCCCAGAGGAGAAGCCTATGAGGGCTTAAAAGAATGGAGAGCCCCGATTGAATATGGGAAAGGGGAACTTCTGTTTGAGGAAAAAGAATTTGCTCTTCTGGCAGCAGGAAGTATGGTCAGTACGGGAGAACATGTCCGGGAAAAATTAAAAGCAGCAGGACATGCCTGTTCCCTGGCGAATGTAAGATTCGTAAAACCCATTGATACCGGTCTGTTAGACCGGCTTGCCAGCAATCATTCCACGATTGTCACCATGGAAGAAAATGTACTCCAGGGAGGCTTTGGACTGGCAGCATCAGCATATTTAAACAGCCGTTATCCGGAGATTCGGGTAATCAATATCGCCCTTCCGGACGCTTATGTGGAGCATGGAAATGTGTCGCTGCTTCGATCCGGTCTGGGGATTGACAGCGATTCCATTGTAAAAAAATTATTGGCAGCGGAGCATTAAAGGATGAAAGAACGATTAGATGTACTATTAGTAAAACGGAACCTGGCCGAGTCACGGGAAAAGGCAAAGGCCATTATAATGTCTGGTATTGTCTATGTAGATGGACAAAAAGAAGACAAGGCCGGAACTGCATTTGAAGAAACGGTTCAGATTGAGGTTCGGGGAAATACATTGAAATACGTCAGCCGGGGCGGATTAAAGCTGGAAAAGGCCATGACTCATTTCGGACTGACATTAGATGGAAAAATCTGTATGGACGTAGGTTCTTCTACCGGCGGCTTTACAGACTGCATGCTGCAAAACGGGGCAGTGAAGGTTTACGCAGTAGATGTTGGACACGGCCAGCTGGCATGGAAGCTGCGGAACGATGAACGGGTAGTCTGCATGGAAAAGACCAATATCCGTTATGTGACAAGAGAAGATATAACGGATCCCATTGATTTTTCTTCCATTGATGTGTCATTTATTTCTCTTACCAAGGTTTTGGGGCCGGTTAAGGCGCTTCTGACAGAAAACGGTCAGGTTGTGTGTCTGATTAAGCCCCAGTTTGAAGCCGGAAGAGAAAAGGTTGGCAAAAAAGGTGTTGTACGGGATAAAAAAGTTCACCTGGAAGTAATTGAAATGGTAATTGCCTATGCAGAAAGCATTGGATTTGATATATTAAATCTGGAGTATTCTCCTATCCGGGGGCCGGAAGGAAATATTGAATATCTCCTTTATTTGGGAAACCGTCCAGAAGGACAGGCACCGGCAGTTCCGGATCATCCTGTATGTCCGGAAGAGGTGGTGGACAAATCCCACGAGAATCTGTAGAACGCGGGAGTTCTGCAGATGAAGTTAAAACATGTAAGATAAAGCCTGGAGGATTATGAATAATTTTTACATCATAGCAAACTCAAATAAACGAGATCATATCTGGCAGACCGTAGAAGAAACCGAAGGGTATTTAAAACGTCACGGCGCATTTTGTCTGGTTCAGGATCAGGATTTTAAAAAGGATTCCGGCCGTTATACAGACGCTTCTCTGGTTCCGTACAACATAGACTGCGTCATTACCATTGGCGGAGACGGAACCCTGATCCAGGCAGCCAGAGATTTGGCCGGACGGGATATTCCGTTGATCGGGATTAACCAGGGCCATCTGGGATACCTGACCCAGGTAAGGCGTAAAGAAGAAATCCCAAGTATGGCAGACGCCTTATTATCAGGACGATATCAGATTGAAAAGCGGATGATGCTGGATGGAACAATCCTGCGTCAGGGAAAAGAAATAGCATCCGATATTGCGCTAAATGAGATCGTTCTGACTCACAGGAATACCATTCAGATCCTCCGTTTTGGAGTATATGTAAATGGTGAATT
>URUX01000232.1 GCA_900551135.1 uncultured Clostridium sp. | reverse complement strand
GATTACTGCTGATGCTCATACAGCTTCACCTCTCCTTTCCTGGCTTTTACAGAAGGATTGTGAAGCCAGCAGGCGCTTCTGTGGCCTTCTCCGATTTCTGTAAGTTCCGGCAAATGCTCGTTGCACAGCTTCATGGCATATTTACAGCGGGCTGCAAACGGACATCCTTTAGGCGGAGCAAGCAAATCCGGAGGTGTGCCGTAAATGGGCACCAAACGCTGCTTGTCGTGTTTTGGGATGGATTCCATCAGTCCTAATGTATACGGGTGACCGGTGCGATAGAAAATGTCTCTCACTGAGCCTTCTTCCATCACCAAACCGCCGTACATAACCACAACTCTGGTACACATGCTGGCAATTACGCCTAAATCGTGGGTAATGAGAATCAGGGACATATGATACTGTTCTTTCATCTCCTGCATTAATTCCAGAATCTGTGCCTGAATGGTAACATCCAGTGCAGTCGTAGGCTCATCTGCAATCAGCAGCTTGGGTGCGCAGCAGATTGCAATGGCAATCATGACTCTCTGGCGCATACCGCCGGAAAGTTCATGGGGATACTGTTTTAACCGTTTCTCCGGATCCGGGATGCCTACCTGCTCCAGAACTTCTACTGCCCGTTTTCTCGCTTCTTTTTTACTTAATTTCTTATGACGGAGCAATGGATTGCATACCTGTTCTTCAATGGTAAACAACGGATTCAAGCTGGTCATGGGATCCTGGAAAATCATGGAAATCTGATTTCCCTGGTATTTACGCATCTCTTTTACTGGTTTATGGAGCAAATCTTCTCCATTAAAGGTTATCTCGTCTGCCTCCAGTCTGGCATTATCTGCCAGCAGATGCATGATGGACAGCATGCTGACCGACTTGCCGCATCCTGATTCCCCTACAATCCCAAGACTCTCTCCCTTGTCTACGTGAAGGGAAACACCCCGGACTGCCTTCACCTGTCCATCGTCTGTAGCAAAACTGGTGTGGAGATTCTTCACATCCAGCAGTACCTTATTTTCTGTATTGTTCATCTTAGGTTCTCCTAATTAACACTTATTTTTTCAGTCTGGGGTCCAAAGCGTCCCGAAGTCCATCACCGATAAAGTTCAAAGCAAAAATCGTAATACTGATGGCAACTGCCGGGAAGAACATCTGATATGGATAGGAAAACAGATATTCAATGGCATCATTAGCCAGAGTACCCCAGCTTGCTTTTGGCACCTGAATGCCGATTCCAAGGAAGCTTAAGAAGGCCTCCTGGAAAATCGCAGATGGAATCAAAAAGGTTACGGTTACAATAATCGTTCCGATACTGTTGGGAATTAAATGGTGAATCAGAATCTGCCATTTGCTCAGGCCGCATACCTTTCCGGCTAAAGCAAAATCCTGCTCTCTTAAAGTCAGAATCTGTCCTCTTACCATTCTGGCCGTAGTAATCCAGTAGGTCAGACACATGGCAATTAAAATACTCTTCATAGTATTTCCAAGAAACATCATTATCAGAATTAAGTAAATCAAACTGGGGATTCCGCACAGAATGTCTACAATACGCATCATTATCATGTCGGTTTTTCCGCCCAGATAGCCTGCAATGCCGCCGTATAACACTCCGATAATCATATTGATAAATGCAGCAGTAAAACCGATGGTAAGGGAAATTCTGGCTCCATACATGGTTCGTACAAAAATATCTCTGCCTAATTTATCTGTTCCAAACCAGTGCGCTTTGCTGGGCCATTCCAAAATATGGGCAAAATCCGTCTGGTCATACGTATATGGCGAAAAAATCGGGGCAAAGATTGCAAACAGTGTCATAATCACAATTACACCAATTCCAAACATTGCCAGTTTGTCTTTTTTCAGTCTTCTCCAGCACATCTGCAAATAGGAGATGCTTTCTCTTTCAATATTTTCGGCCTCCCGGTCTGAATCTGCCAGATCTGCCAGCAATTCATCCGGAATCGTATCTGTCATGGAATACGAAGTTCCTGCTGTCTCCTGAACCTGGGCCATCACTTTTTTCTTCATGTTAAACACTCCTATTTATCAATCTTTACTCTTGGGTCAATCATTGCATACATAATATCTACAATAATATTGACAATAATAATCAAGCCTCCCACAAACAGTGTCAGACCTAAGGTTACTGAATAATCTCTGTCACTGATGGCTGTCACAAAATACCGGCCCAGACCAGGTACAGAAAACATCTTTTCAATAATGAATGTACCAGTCAAAAGGGCAGCCACCATAGGCCCTACATAGGTAATAATCGGAAGAAGGGAATTTTTCATGGCATATTTTCCAATTACCGCAAATTCCGGCACACCCTTAGCCCGTTCGGTACGAATATAATCCTGACGCATTGTCTCCAGCATGGAAGAACGCATGAGACGGGTAATATAAGCGATCTGGGAAAATGCCATACAGAATACCGGCAGTATGTAATGTTTCCAGGAAGTCAGACCATAAGACGGGAAGATTCTCCACTTTTCACAGAAAAAATACATCATCAGAACGCAGATAACGAAAGACGGCACCGATACGCCGATTGTGGCAAACACCATGGCCGCACCATCCGGCCACCTGCCCCGTTTAACTGCCGCTATCACACCTAACGGAACTCCTATGGCAAGAGAAATTAAAACGCCCCAAA
>URUX01000231.1 GCA_900551135.1 uncultured Clostridium sp. | reverse complement strand
CCATTTGACGAAAAACAGCGTTCAGTTCCATGAGCATATGGGCTATCGGCTGGTAGGGGAGTTTCATCAGTGCGGCTACAAATTTGGGACCTGGTATAATATGGTCTGGATGGAAAAAAGTCTGGGAGAACATACTGCCAGGCCAGAGGATGTCATTTGGTTTTCAGAACTTATAATGGAGAAACGACCGTTATGGATGGAATCGGCATATCCGGAAGCATTTCGCAGCTATCAGAAAGCGCTTTGCAGTCTGGATGACAAATGCCTGGAAAATGGGATTTCCTGTCTGGAGGAAGTGGCTGGCAGCCACAGGAGGAAACGATGAATATCATTTCCCGCCGTCCTGAACAGTTACAAATTATTTATACAGAATGGATATAGGAACATGAAGAAAACAAGAAATATCGATTTATTAAACGGGCCAATTTTTACATCTTTGACCAGTCTGGCCATGCCGATTATGGCGACTACGCTGGTACAGATGGCGTACAACTTAACGGATATGGCCTGGATTGGAAGAGTGGGTTCGGAGGCAGTAACAGCGGTGGGAACCGCAGGTATGTATACCTGGCTGTCTCAGGGCGTTGTGATGTTTGCCAGAATGGGAGGCCAGGTAAAAGTGGCCCATTCTCTGGGAGAAGGCAATAAAGAAGAGGCAGCCAGATATGCCAGCGGAGCGCTGCAGCTGGGGATTTTCCTGGCAGTTTGCTATGCTGTGACAGCGGTATTGTTTGCCAGTCCATTAATTGGATTTTTCGGTCTGGAAAATCAGAATACAGCCCAGGACGCAGCACAGTATATGAGGATTACCTGCGGATTTATTCTTTTTATGTATTTAAATGTAATTTTTACCGCAATCCTGACAGCTGCCGGAGACAGTAAAACATCTTTCCAGGCTAATGTAATTGGATTAATAGCCAATATCATTTTAGACCCGCTGCTGATTTTTGGCTTCGGGCCGTTTCCTGCCCTGGGGGCTGCCGGAGCGGCTATTGCCACGGTTACAGCCCAGGCCATTGTAACGCTGGTCTTTTTAATTGTAATCCGCAAGGATCAGGTGATTTTTGATCAGGTAGACATCCGTTCCAAAACTCCTGTAAAATATTTTAAAACCATGGCTAAAATCGGATTTCCAGCTGCCATGCAGGAACTGATTTACTGTCTCATCTCCATGGGAATGACAAAACTGGTTGTCAGATGGGGAGATACCGGAGTGGCAGTACAGAGGGTAGGAGGACAGATTGAGTCTATCTCCTGGATGACGGCAGAAGGCTTCGGCGCAGCAGTAAATTCGTTTATCGGACAAAATTACGGCGCACAACGGTACGACAGAGTGAAAAAAGGGTATCTGACGTCTGTAAAAACCATGATTGGCTGGGGAGCATTCTGTACTACATTGCTGATTCTGGTTCCAGGGCCGATTTTCCGGCTGTTTATCCATGAACCGGATGTAGTGCCTCTGGGAATTGACTATTTGCGGATTATTGGCTGCTCCCAGCTGTTTATGTGTATTGAACTTTGTACGGTCGGTGCATTCTGTGGACTGGGAAAGACCCTTCCTTCTTCCGTCTTAAGTATTGCATTCACATCGGCAAGACTCCCTATCGCAATGCTGCTTTCCGCAACAGAACTTGGAATCAACGGTATATGGTGGGCCTTTGCAGTTACCAGTATTATAAAAGGCGTCATATTTTTTGCAGGATTTCTGGCGGTACTTCGGAGAATGGAAAAGACACAGGTCCGGCAATGAAAATAGTTGCCTTTCCCTAAAAATTGTGGTAAGATAGGTGTGTTTAACCGTAGGAGGTGGATTTGATGGCAACTTTAAAGATTATTTTAACTGTTATTTTTGTTCTGTTAGGTGTTGCAATTTCTGCAATTATCCTGATGCAGGAAGGCAAGTCTGCAGGTTTAGGCGCTATTTCCGGCGTTGCCGAGAGTTATTGGGGTAAAAATAAAGGTCGTTCCATGGAAGGTAATTTAGAAAAGTTTACCAAATGGGGATGCATCCTGTTTTTAGTTCTGGCAGTGGTCTTAAACGTCCTGCACTAATCGATAAAGGCCAATGATAAACACTCTTGGAGACAAGGGTGTTTTTGCTTTATTTGGGGTATTCTAATCGTGAAGCAGACAGAATGTTGAAAGAAAAGAGGGAAACATGGACGAGACAAAATTAAATGATAGAAAAGCAATGCTGACCGCCCTGTTTGAAGATAAGGCATATGTTCCTATGAAAGCAAAGGAACTGGCAGTTTTGTTAAATGTTCCCAAAAACCAGAGGGGAGAACTTCAGGAAGTACTGGATGTTCTGGTGGCAGAGGGGAAAGCGGGAGTGTCCAAAAAAGGAAAATACGGAAAGCCGGAGATTTTTTCAATCCAGGGTATATTTTCCGGCCATCCCAGAGGATTCGGTTTTGTTACGGCAGAAGGAAGGGAACAGGATGTGTTTATCCCGGAGGATAAGACGGGAGGAGCCCTTCATGGTGATAAAGTACAGATTGTGGTTGAACAGGAACCTTCCGGAAAGCGTGCAGAGGGAGCTGTAATCCGGATTTTGGAACACGCTAATACCACGGTTATCGGTTACTATCAGAAAAGCAAAAATTTTGGTTTTGTCATACCGGACAACCAGAAAATCAGTCAGGATATTTTTATTCCCCAGGGAAAGGATATG
>URUX01000230.1 GCA_900551135.1 uncultured Clostridium sp. | reverse complement strand
CATTCTTCCTGACTCATTATTTTCCTGTCTGCCATTTTCCTTCCTGCTATCAGTTCTTCTAAAGGAACTGCCAGATGACCCAGAACCGGCAGATCCTTTAAGCCCCGAAGCATCCACTTGTAATACGGCGTATAACGATGGTTCAGCAGATATATAGCCGAAGCTGCATTTTTTACAAATTCCGCCAAAGCCAGTCCGGCCGCTCCCCACTCTCCTCTCTGGAAACACCGGTTATAATTATACTGACCCGCCTGGGCTGCCAAAGCCGTCCTGGCTGCCAGCTTTTTCAGCCGGATATCTTCTGGAAATCCCATTGACAGCTGACTGCGAATACGGGTAAATTCCCCTAAATCGTCCCGAAAAACCTGACCGTTTACCGCTTCTGCCAAAGCTGCTTCCGGCAGATCCATCCATTGCTGCCAGCTTTCCGGCACACCGCAGCTTCCCGTAAAACGACTGTAAAACTCACCGATTTCCAATACGCCTCTCCGGTTTCCTCCAAAAAAACTCTGAGCCTGTTTTGACACTCCCATAAATTCATCCGGAAGCTTTTTATATGCTCTGGACAGTTTAAATCCGATGGTTTCCTCATCCTCTTTTGTCAGCCACATACAAAATCCTGCTTCAAAATCATGATCCCTGGAACATTCATCATCATACCCAAAGCACTCCGAGCCAGGTCCTGCCAGTCCTACGGCAATCCTGCTTTCGTATTCCGGAAACTGTTCTGCAATCATCTGCTTTCCATAAGTTTCGTAATACGCTCTAGCCAGTTCCAGTCCTTTTATCATCTGTTGTAAATCTCCTCTGCCCTTGCCTCCAGTTCTTTCTTCCGGCGAAATTGCCCAAAATATCCAAAGGTTCCGGCACATTTGCTGCATGTAAAAGCATAATACCCGTCTCTTTTAACCTGGGGATCATCCAGGTATTCCATAGCTTTGTCTAAGCAGTCCCAGATTTTCTCGTCCCAGTTATCCGGGGCCGCTTCGTCTCCCATCAGATCAGAACGGTGTCCCCAGACATCATACATACACGCCAGATTTACATAAGTAACTGCCATCTCCAAAGAACCTCCCGGCAGTTTTTTCATAATATCCATGGCTTTTTCATAATAGTTTCCTGCATGAACATATTCCCCCAGGTCTACATAAGCCAGTGCCATATTATTGGACAGGCCGGCAAACCGGTAGTCCAAAGGATCCAGCGTACCGCTGTATGCCCGCCAGGCTTTTTCATAAAGAGGGATGGCTTTTTCCGGCTGGCCAAAGGCTTTTAAAGTAGTGGCCGCATTAATCCAGGTAGTACCGGATGTAACGCTGTTCTTTAAATCCATCTGCTCCAGCAGTTCCAGCCCCTCTTCTGCTGCCCGTAACCCCTGTTCTTCTTTGCCAGTGCTTCGGTAAAACCCCATCAGTTCGTTGAGCACCGTCAGTTCTCCCGAGCGGTCGTTTCCTTCTCTGGCCTTTAGCAGCCAGTATTCCAAATGTTTTTCTGCATCTTCCGTATTATTGGTTTCTAAAAATCGATCCAGTTCTTCCACCACCTGCTTTACCGGAATGCGCACACAGTCCTCTGCATCGTGGTAGGAAGATCTTGGCTTCACATTACAGCACTGTTCTTCCCAGTCTTCTTTCTCCAGCATCTTTATTCCTCTACTTTCTATCTGCTTTCTATCTATTTTCTATCTATCTTCCATCTATTTTCCATCTATTTTCCATCTATCTTCCTGTCATAGCAGCATCTAAAATTTTCATTACCCGCAGGCTTCTGTCCAGGCTTTTATCAACTTCTTCCCTGCTGCCAGCTGTCAGGATTCTGGCAAATTCTCCAAATTCCCTCATAAGAAAATTGGGATTTGTATCTGTCTTTTCCCACAAAATCTCTGTTTTTTCTTCTCCTCTGCGGTGCAGCAGCACCCGTTCCGCTGTAGGGAAATTTTCCACCTCCAGCCAGCCTTCTTCTCCCTGAATCACGGCTTTTCTGGAACCGTCCGAATCTTTTGCACAAACACAGACTGCCAGACTTTCCGGATAATGAATGGTCAGTACCCCTGATGTGTCCACCCCATTAAATCCATGATTTGCCTTATAAGAAATCTCCTGAATTTTCTCTTCGCCCATTACGGCATCTACAAAATGAACACAGTATACGCCTAAATCCAGCAAGGCTCCTCCCGCCAGGCCCGGATTAAATACCGGGAGCACCGTCCCTTTCCGATATTCTTCATATCTGCTGGAAAATTGGGAAAAACTGCACTGAATCATCCGGATTTTCCCGATTTTTTCCAATCCGCAATGGATTTTTTCCAGCCAGTCACAGTACCGGATATAGATGGCCTCCAAAAGGATTGCTCCGGTCTTTCTTGACAGTTCTGCCAGTTCCTGCGCCTCCTTCCAGGTAACCGTAAAGGGCTTTTCCAAAATCACATGCTTTCCTGCCAGAAGAGCCTGTTTTGCATAATTAAAATGCTCGCTGTTGACAATCCCAATATAAACTGCTTCAATTGGAGCAGTCTGCAAAAATTCCTGGTAATCTGTATAAATTTCACGAATTTGAAACGTTTCTGCATAACGCTCTGCCTTTTCCCTGCTTCCCGGTCTGCATACAATGGCAGTACAGCAAAAATCCGGCTGACTGACAATGGCTTCTCCGGCTAACTCAATAATCTTGCCATTCCCGGCAATCCCTATATTCAAAATCAGCAGTACCTCCT
>URUX01000229.1 GCA_900551135.1 uncultured Clostridium sp. | reverse complement strand
GGGAGCCGTAACAGGTCATAAAGTAGTAGCGGCAATTACGGATTTCGGCGGACTTAGAAGAAAGCCGGAGGGAGAAATTGTTGAGATTATCGGTCATGTCAATGATCCTGGGACCGATATTTTATCCATTGTCAGGGCCTACGGACTGCCGGAAGAATTTCCAGACGAGGTTATGGAAGAGGTTTCCTTTATTCTGGATGAAGTGGAGGAACGTGATAAAAAAGGACGGCTGGATCTGCGGAATGTGCCAATGGTCACCATTGACGGAGAAGATGCCAAAGATCTGGATGACGCTGTCAGCCTGAGTAAAGAGAACGGCATTTACCACCTGGGCGTTCATATTGCTGACGTAAGCCACTATGTACAGGAAGGAAGTCCTCTGGACCAGGAGGCCTTAAGGCGGGGAACCAGCGTGTATCTGGTGGATCGGGTGATTCCCATGCTGCCTCATAAGCTGAGCAACGGGATCTGTTCCCTGAATGAAGGCTGTGACCGTCTGGCGCTAAGCTGCCTGATGGAGATTGATGAAAAAGGGACGGTTCTGGGACACCGGATAGCAGAGACGCTGATTCAGGTGGACAGGCGGATGAGTTATACCTCTGTAAATAAAATCGTATCCGAAGGGGATGAAGAAGAGCGGAAATCCTTTGAAGAACTGGTTCCAATGTTTGAACTGATGAAAGAATTGTCCGGTATTTTACGGGAAAAAAGAAGCAGGCGGGGAGCAATTGACTTTGAGTTCCCGGAGAGCAAAATCATCCTGGATGAAAGAGGGAAGCCATTAGAGATTCGGCCTTACGAGCGGAATACGGCTACGAAGATTATCGAAGACTTTATGCTGGCCGCCAACGAGACGGTAGCAGAAGACTTCTTCTGGCAGCAGCTTCCATTCCTTTACCGGACTCATGACAATCCGGATCCGGAAAAGATGAAGCAGCTTTCCACATTTATTCACAACTTTGGGTTGTTTATCCGAACTTCCCAGGGAGAGATTCACCCAAAAGAGATTCAGAAGCTGCTGGAAAAAACAGAGGGAACCCCTCAGGAAGCATTAATCAGCCGCCTGACTCTGCGTTCCATGAAGCAGGCAAAATACACAACCGAGTGTACAGGACATTTCGGACTGGCGGCCAAATATTATACGCACTTTACTTCTCCGATTCGAAGGTATCCGGATCTTCAGATTCACCGGATTATAAAGGAAAATCTGAGAGCAGGCCTGGGAGAAAAGAGGATTGCCCATTACGACAGAATTTTACCGGAAGTAGCAGTTAAAACGTCCGCTCTGGAACGTCGGGCAGACGAGGCGGAGAGGGAGACAGATAAACTGAAAAAATGCGAGTATATGTCCCGCTACATTGGAGAGACTTTTGACGGAGTGATTTCCGGTGTCACCAATTGGGGACTTTATGTAGAACTTCCCAACACAGTTGAAGGGATGATTCGGATGAATGCCCTGGATGACGACTATTATATATTTGATGAGCAGCGTTATGAACTGGTGGGAGAAATGACGAAAAAAACCTACAAGCTGGGACAGCCGATTAAGATAGAGGTGCTTTCTACAGACAGACTGTTAAAAACCATTGATTTTGTTCCTGCAAAAGAAGAATGGACGGAGGATTGCTGATTTGAAAAGTGGGATTAAACTGGTAGCCAATAATAAAAAGGCTTATCACGACTATTTTATTGATGACAAATATGAAACCGGAATTGAACTTTATGGAACAGAGGTAAAGTCTGTTCGTATGGGAAAATGCAGTATTAAAGAAGCGTTTGTCCGGATTCAGAACGGCGAGGTCTATATTTATGGAATGCATATCAACCCATACGAGAAAGGCAATATTTTTAATAAGGACCCGCTGCGTCCCAGAAAACTTTTGATGCATAAGGCAGAAATTAATAAACTGACCGGAAAAATTGCGGAAAAAGGCTTTACGCTGGTGCCGTTACAGGTGTATTTTAAAGGCAGCCTGGTGAAAGTGGAAATCGGACTGGCCAGAGGCAAAAAGCTTTACGATAAACGGGAAGACATTGCTAAAAAAGACCAGAGACGAGAACTGGAAAGAGAGTTTAAAGTAAAAAATCTGTATTAATCAATAGAAGATTTTAGAGGCTTTTGAAGGTATATTTTGGAGAAGGAGGATCTGAACATGAGAAAAAATTTTGGAGCAAAAGCATGGACCTATCCGCAGCCGGTATTTATGATTGCAACCTATGGAGAGGATGGTACGCCAGATGTTATGAACGCAGCCTGGGGCGGCATTAGCGACGATACCCGGATTTCCATATGTATCAGCGCCGGACACAAGACTACAAAGAACATCCAGAAGAGAAAAGCCTTTACCGTCAGTATGGCAGAAGCTGGTTATGTGAAAGAATGTGATTATGCAGGAATCGTGTCTGGAAATGAAGTGCCGGATAAGTTTGAGCAAGCCGGATTTCATGCAGTTCATTCCGAGTATGTAGATGCGCCGGTTATTGCAGAACTGGGGATGGCAGTAGAGTGCCGTCTGATTAGCTACGATCCGGAGACTTGTCAGCTGGTGGGAGAAATTGTCAACGTTAGTGCGGATGAAAGAGTGCTGGGGGAGAATGGAAAGATCGATCCGGAAAAACTCCAGCCAATCGTGTTTGATCCGGTCAATCATGGCTATCATGTGCTGGGAAAACGGATTGGAAATGCGTTTAAAGATGGAATGGAATTAAAGTAGAAATTAAAGCAGACGAAACGGAGCCGCTGCAAAATAGATGCGTAATTATCTATTTTGCAGCGGCTCCGTTTTTAATGAACGAACTAAGATGG
>URUX01000228.1 GCA_900551135.1 uncultured Clostridium sp. | reverse complement strand
GGGCAAATGCTGCCAGGATTGTTAAAAGCATCCCTGAAAATGGCACCCTTGTATCAATGTTATTATTTTCAAAAATAATATTTACCCCTATCGTCTGAAGCCGCCGCACATAAGTAAGACATTCCAGAGTATTTCGGGCAAATCGTGAAATTGATTTCGTAATAATCAAATCAATTTTTCCACTTTCACAATCCTGAATCATTCTTTGAAATTCCGGCCTTCCTGCTGCATTGGTACCGGAAAATCCTTCATCGGCATAAATTCCTGCAAACTTCCACTCTTTCTTCGCACGAATTAATTCTGTATAGACTTTTATCTGTACTTCAAAACTGCTCTGCTGCTCTTGTGTATCAGTAGAAACCCTGCAGTAGGCTGCAACACGGTACTGTTCGGAAAAGTCTGGTTTTGTATTTGTTTGTGATTCCAGTACAATTTTTTCTATCCTTGTTTTTCCTTTTCTATATTCTGACATATCATCGTTCTCCGTTTTCTGTCACCTGTAAACACACACCATTTATCCTTCTAAAGGCATTAAGGATTTCCATTCTCTCTCCGTAATTTTCTTACTTCTATCCATAAAAGCAATGTCATCATCTGAAAAATTTTTTCGGAAACTGTGCAGAATTGCTCTTTCTATTAAAACCGTCACACAATGGAACACTTCCCTGCTGACAATAGCCGGATGGTGGTTTTCAATATAAAACTGATCGGCCTGACCTTTGTTTCTCCCTCTGTGAACTCCGTTTTCATCTGCATACACACAGTCTTTATTGCTTAAATAATCTCCAATATAGACAACATTGGTCAGCATGTATCGTACCGGAGTACCATTCCAGACCTTTCCTGTCTGCTCTGTTTCTTCCAGCTGATTCAGCGCCCTCCTGATTTCCCTGTAATTTTTGCACATACCTGCCATGTAAAAAGCCATTCTTACCCGCTTTGCCTCTGGCTGGTAAATCTCCCATCGGTGCTCTTTTCCAGTTGAGCGATATCCATAACTCACTTTTTCTACAGGCTGTCCCATTTCATAATACTTCCTTCTCACCCATTTCATATTTTGGCTGATACTTATACTTTCCTCCTGGGCAATGGCGGCAAGAATGCCAAGAAGCAGTTCGTTTCCCTGATCACCTGTATCCAGTCCCTCCTTTTCAAAAATGATGGAAACCTTCCACTCTCTTAATCTGCGGATTAGTTCTATGCACTCCTCCATATTTCTGGCAAATCTGGAAATCGATTTTGTATAAATCACATCGACCTTTCCTGCTTTACAGTCTTTCAGAAGATGATTCAACTCTTTTCGTCCCTTTACCGTGCGCCCGGATTTTCCATGATCTCCGTAAATACCAGCCAGTTCCAAATCAGGATCTTCTCCGATCTTTCTCTGGTAATAGGTACACTGCATTTCAAATGAACCATCCTGAAGATCCTGTTTTGTCGAAACCCTGCAGTAAGCTGCTGCCCTTTTTTTCTTCGGTTCTTCCATATAAATTCACTCCCCCTTTCGAACATCATTATAGCATCCGCATATCGGGGCTGCACGCCTGTCCCCAAATCCTGCCTTCCAGACATAAAAATATCCCCCCTTTAAAGTGACCAGTTACTATCCTGGCTGTCACGTTAAAGAGGGGTTCAGACTTTTATTTATTGCTTCCTGATTTAGGCTGCCGGCTTCCCAGACCGCATCTGCTTCCTTTTAAAATCCGGCTCTGCTTTTTCTCATTTTCCTCTTTTTGTTTTAAACATTCCTCATCTATTTCATAAACAGCATTCCCGTCAATAACCAGACGATTCCAACTATTCATTATATATCCCTCCTGTTACTTTACTATATGCATGAATTTCTATTCCCTTGCATAAGTTTAAGCAAGAACTGAAAAAGGATTGGGACAATGGCCGATCACACGGATGTGAAATTTACAGACTTTGATTACTGGAGCAGTGAGCCTCATCTCCAGATGCTGAAAGCAGCTCTGCCTTTTATGCCTGCTGCCCAGCAGCGGATGTTTTCCATTCTGGTGCGCTTTCAGGAACTGTTTCACACAATGGATCTTTACGGACAGACTGACAATCCCTCTATGGAAATCTGTGCTCTCGCACAGCCGTTTGCTTCTCCCATTGACATTTTAATGGCTGTAAAGCCTTTTGCGCCTTCTAAAGAACAGGATTTCATTGATGTTATGATTAATTTTATTCAGGGATTTCAAATTCGAAAAAATTTTCAGGAACTGCAGGGGACATCCATTGATCCAGATGGAACGGAATTTCCCTTTGAACAGCTAAAGGGATTTCTTTCTCCAAAGCAGCAGACTCAGCTGGAAACGATTCAAATGGTTCTGCAGGCTCTGCAGATGATGCAGCCTGCATAAAAGAAAGGAGACTGTATGGATTTTAACTGGCAGGAAGATCCCAGACTTTCGGGTATGGATGCCCGAAAGCTGGAATACTTAAAAAATTTTGCAGAAAAGGTAAACAATACCCCAAAAAATCAGCTTATGTCCGTATTATTACGTTTAAATCTGGATGCCAGCCAAAACGGAATTCAGTTTAATGATCTGGAAACCGATTTACTGGTTTCCATTCTTACTGCGGATATGGCTCCGGCTGAAAAGAAAAAGTTAACCACGTTAAAACTTCTTGCCAGCCGCTTAAGCCGCCAGGGAGAGACCGGACAGGCGTCCGGCTTTTCCAGATGAGCGCCATGAAACAGCCCCAGTTCCTATAACAGAGTACGGCGGATTTCTTCCCCACTTTTATTGATTAAATAAGCCGGTGCAATATCAAATACCGTCTTGCAGCCTGAGACCT
>URUX01000227.1 GCA_900551135.1 uncultured Clostridium sp. | reverse complement strand
TATTGCAGAAGGAAATTTAAAGGAGGAGTATCTTCTTCCGCAGATTATCGACAAACTGGTAAAATCAGGGCAGGCGACAGTAAAGATTTTAAATACCCCGGACAAGTGGTTTGGAGTTACTTATAAGGAAGATCAGGAAGCAGTAGAAAAAGCCATTGGCAGACTGGTAGAAGCAGGCGTATATAAGGAAAAACTGTTTTCCTGAGGGAAACGGACTGGTTTGCTGCCAGGGTTTTTTGCAGATATCCGGCAGTGAAAAAGGCAGCTTCTCATATGAAGCTGCCTGGATTTGGAGTTGTATAAATGAGGAGACCCCGATTGGTACAAGATGTACGCAACCGGGGTAATTATGAAAAATCTATGTGCAATATAACGAATAAATGATATAAAACTGTTTGATTTATATACAATTAGTATAAAAACTAAATGTGAATAAATTATGAACATGATGTAAATAGATTATGAAAACTGTAGAGGAGGAAGAGAACGTGCCAGATAAAATTCAGAAAAATCCCATTGTAATCGGCCATAAAAATCCGGATACCGATTCCATTTGCTCTGCTGTTTGCTATGCTAATTTGAAAACCAGGACAACGGGAATCTACCATGAACCGGCCAGGGCTGGAAAAGTAAATGGCGAAACCCAGTACGTACTAGATTATTTTGGGGTAAAAGCGCCAAATCTTGTGGAAGATGTCCGGACCCAGGTAAGAGATATTGAGATTCGCCAAATGGAAGGGGTTAATCGGAATATTTCGTTAAAGAAAGCCTGGAATCTGATGCAGGCGAATAATGCAGTGACCTTGCCGATTGTTATGGATAACGGTACATTAGAAGGGTTGATTACAGTAGGAGATATCACCACATCCTATATGAATATCTATGACAGCAGTATTTTGTCAAAGGCCAATACCCAGTACTCCAATATTTTGGAAACTCTGGAAGGGGATTTAATTGTAGGAGATGAAAATGCCTACTTTAATCAGGGAAAGGTGCTGGTGGCCGCAGCCAATCCGGATTTGATGGAATTTTATATTGAGCCGCACGATCTGGTTATTTTAGGAAACCGGTATGAATCCCAGCTGTGTGCAATCGAGATGGATGCGGACTGCATTATTGTCTGCGAAGGCGCAGGAGCGTCTCTGACTATCCGGAAGCTGGCAGAGCAGCATGGATGTACCGTCATTGCTACTGCTTATGATACATATACTACGGCCCGCCTCATTAATCAAAGTATGCCGGTCAGCTATTTTATGACTACAGACAAGCTGATCACGTTCGAAGAGGATGATTATATTGATGAGATTCGGGAAGTGATGGCCAGCAAACGCCATAGGGATTTCCCGATTTTAGATAAAAACGGACTTTATAAAGGCATGATTTCCCGCCGGAATTTATTGGGAGCCACTGGAAAACAGGTGATTCTGGTGGATCACAATGAGAAAAGTCAGGCGGTAGACGGCATTACCGATGCAGATATCCGGGAAATTATTGACCACCATCGTCTTGGAACAGTGGAAACCATTTCACCGGTATTTTTCCGGAATCAGCCGTTAGGATGTACGGCCACCATTGTATATCAGATGTACCAGGAGGCAGGAGTAGAGGTGGAGCCGGAGATTGCAGGTCTGCTTTGCAGCGCAATCGTTTCCGATACGCTTTTGTTCCGTTCTCCGACCTGTACATTTGTGGACAAACAGTCTGCCATGAAGCTGGCGGAGATAGCTGGAATTGAGATTGAAAAATATGCAAGAGATATGTTTGCCGCAGGGAGCAACTTAAAGGGCAAAAAGGATTCTGAGATTTTTTATCAGGATTTCAAAACCTTTACTGCTGGAAAGTTTGTGATGGGAGTGGCTCAGGTCAGTTCTTTAAATGAAGAAGAACTGGCAGGCCTGAAAAGCCGTATGTGCCATTATATCAAGCAGGCTAAAGCGGAACGGGATGTTGATATGATGTTCTTTATGCTGACCAATATTATTACGGAATCTACAGAGTTAATTTACGAAGGCCAGGGTGCAGAGCAGCTGGTACTGAAGGCTTTTCATATGGAGAATGAAAACGCTTCTGGGGAGGAACACTGGATCAGCCTTCCGGGAGTGGTTTCCCGTAAAAAACAGCTGGTTCCGGCACTGGTGCTGGCTGCCCAGGAGTAATAACAGGGCGCTGCAGACAGAGGGGAACACGAAACAGACCGATTTGATTGTTTTGATGGCCTGATTTTTGCAGGATAAGAAGGCAGATTAGAGAAGTGGAAGGATGATTTTATATGGCAAAACAAACCTGGAGACCAGGGACCATGGTGTATCCGGCTCCGGCTGCTATGGTCAGCGTGGCAGACAGAGAAGGAAATACGGATATTATTACAGCGGCCTGGACAGGCAATATCTGTTCGGATCCGGCTATGGCTTATGTGTCAGTCCGACCGGAACGGTTTTCTTATCATATGATAGAAGAAACCGGCTGTTTTGTAATAAACCTGACAACCAAAGCGCTGGCAAAAGCGACGGATTACTGCGGAGTCCGTTCCGGACGGGATGTAGATAAATGGAAAGAAACCGGACTGACCCCGGAACCAGCAGAGCATATTCCGGCGCCAATGATAAAAGAAAGCCCAGTAAATATTGAGTGCAAGGTGGTAAACCGACTGGATTTGGGAACGCATACTATGTTTATCGGAACCGTGCTGGCTGTCCATGTAGATGAAGCCTATATGGATAAAAAGGGGAAATTTGACCTGACCAGTACAGGGCTGATGGCGTACGCCCATGGAGAATATCTGGAACTGGGGAAGAAAATAGGAACCTTTGGTTTTTCTGTAAAGAAGAAAACAACTGGAAGAAAGGCAAAACCATCAGGGAAAAG
>URUX01000226.1 GCA_900551135.1 uncultured Clostridium sp. | reverse complement strand
CAGAGTGATTCCAGTTGCAGATTGGGCAGCTACAGTTTACAGTCCCGGAATGTTTGCCACCTATGACCCAACGGAACTTTTGGAGAAAATCAAGGAAGCCAGGGCAGTACATGACTATGTGGTGGTCTATGTTCACTGGGGAGCAGAACGGGAAGAGTTTCCCAAAGACTATCAGAAGACACTGGGACATCAGTACATAGATGCAGGTGCGGATCTGGTAATTGGAAGTCATCCCCATGTGCTTCAGGGAATCGAGTATTATAAAGGAAAGCCTATTGTATACAGTTTGGGGAATTTTGTTTTTGGAAGTTCTATTCCCAGAACCATGCTGCTGGAAGTACAGCTGGATGGAAGAACCTGTATTGAAAGTCATTCCCGGAACTTCGTCAGCCGGATATACCAGGGAATTGACGAAGGAAGAAGAAAAACAGGAATTTTACCAGTATTTAGAAGGGATTTCTTCGGTTGCGATTGATGAAAACGGGGTGGTTGTTCCAAATTCGGAATCAGACGGCTCCTAATCAGGACAGGGAGAATGAACGCAGATCCGTTATCCGGACAGAAAGCAGGCAGGATATTTCGATATCCTGCCTTTGTGCATCCCGGAAGTAGTTGACAGACCTTGATTTTGCAATCCTGAAAGCGGTTTCCAGTACCTGCACAGGGCAGTACAGAAAGGAAAATGCAGTCAGTTATAAAAATACCACTTGATAAATTTTAAAAATAGGCTATAATAAATTACGAACATGAATGAATAGTTATGCATAATTGATGCATACCTATTGGATTGAGTTTACGAGGAGGACATAATTATGAAGAAAAAAGTATTAGCAGTTGCCCTGGCAGCCTGCATGGCTGCATCTTTAGCAGCCTGCGGAGGTTCTGACAGCGCAGCAAACACAGCAGCAGCAACCACAGCAAATACCGAGACTGCAGAAGCAAAAGCAGAGGATACCACAGCAGCAGATGCAAAGGAGACCGAAAGCGCAGCAGAAACTGCTGAGAGTGAAGCGGCAGGCGGCGTACTGGTAATGGCAACCAACGCAGAGTTTGAGCCTTGGGAGTATTACGAAGGCGATAAGATTGTAGGTATTGACGTTGAGATTGCAGAGGCAATCGCAGAGAAACTGGGAATGGAATTAGAGGTAGAAGATATGGCATTTGATTCCATCATTCCTGCAGTTACTTCCGGCAAGGCAGATTTCGGCGCAGCTGGTATGACAGTTGATGAAACCAGAAAGAAATCAGTAGATTTTACTGAGACTTATGCAAATGCATCCCAGGTAATCATCGTAAAAGAAGACAGCGAGATTAAGGGTTCTGCAGATCTGGCAGATAAGAAGATTGGTGTCCAGCTGGGTACAACTGGTGACCTGCTTTCTACCGAACTGGCTGGAGATGAGAATGTAGAGCGTTACAACAAAGGCTTTGAGGGCGTTCAGGCTTTGCTTCAGGGCAAGATTGATGCAGTTGTAATTGACAGCGCTCCTGCAAAAGTATTCGTTGAGCAGAGCGAGGGCTTAAAACTCTGTGACGAAGCAATGAGTCAGGAAGAATATGCGATTGCAGTAAAGAAGGGCAATACCGAACTGCTGGACAAGATCAACGGCGCCCTGAAGGAATTAAAAGAAGACGGCACTATTGATGAGATTATGAACAAATACATTCCGGCTGAATAATCAGACCGGTCTAAGAGGATGAATACCGATGTGGAAAAAATTCTGTGACACATTTTATTTGAATTTTATTGAAGAAGACCGCTGGCATTATATTGCGGACGGACTGGTCGTTACCCTGAAAATTACGCTGATGGCGTTAATTCTGGGAATTATTATCGGATTGATTGTGGGAATTATCCGTACTACTTATGAAAAAACCCACAAATTAAAGATACTGAATTTCTTCTGTACCATATACCTGACTGTAATTCGAGGTACGCCGGTTGTAGTTCAGCTTTTAATCATGTACTTTGTTATTTTTGGAAATTCCAGAATTGACAAGCTTCCAGTAGCGGTTCTGGCATTCGGCATCAACTCCGGTGCCTATGTAGCAGAAATTTTCCGCAGCGGCATTAACTCTGTAGAGGCAGGACAGATGGAGGCAGGACGCAGTCTGGGCTTTAACTATCTTCAGACCATGTGCTACATTATTCTGCCTCAGGCATTAAAAAATGTACTGCCTACCTTGTGCAACGAGTTTATTGCATTGTTAAAAGAAACTTCGGTTGCAGGCTATATTGCCCTGCAGGATTTGACCAAGGGCGGCGATATCATCCGAAGCCGTACCTATTCGGCCTTTATGCCGTTAATTGCAGTAGCTTTAATTTATCTGATATTGGTAATGATTTTGAGCCGTCTGGTAGGACTGCTGGAAAGGAGGCTGAGACGCAGTGAGCGCTAATCAGGAAAACGCATTAATCCAGGTGAGAAATCTGGGAAAGAGTTTTGGAGATTTGAAGGTTCTCCAGGGAATCAGCGTAGACATCCATCAGGGTGATGTGGTCTGTGTCATTGGCCCTTCCGGTTCCGGAAAAAGTACATTCCTTCGTTGCCTGAACCGGCTGGAAGAAGCGACAGAGGGAAGTATTTTCTTTGACGGAGAGGATATTGTTGATCCCAAAACAGATATTGATAAGCATCGTCAGAAGATGGGAATGGTGTTTCAGCAGTTTAATCTGTTCCCCCACATGACAATCTTAAAAAACATGACTCTGGCTCCGGTAAAGCTTCAGGGAGTGGATCAGGCTCAGGCCGAGCAGGAGGCATTAAAGCTTCTGGAACGGGTGGGACTGGCAGATCGGGCCAGCGCATATCCGGCTCAGCTGTCTGGCGGCCAAAAGCAGAGAATTGCCATTGTCCGCGCGCTGATGATGAAGCCGGAGGTCATGCTCTTTGATGAACCGACTTCCGCACTGGATCCGGAAATGGTTGGAGAGGTTCTGGCGGTTATGCGGGAACTGGCAGAAGAGAAGATGACGAT
>URUX01000225.1 GCA_900551135.1 uncultured Clostridium sp. | reverse complement strand
GAAAGAGGATGGCGTAGGTTTTGCGGTAATGAACAGAATGTTTAAATCAGCAGGATATAATATAGTGGAGGTTGAATAAATGAAAATTGCAATTGCATCAGATCATGGCGGATACGCTTTAAAAGAGCAGATAAAACTGGCGGGTGTTCAGGCTCTTGGAGCAGTCAGTGAATTTACGGCAGGAGTATTTAAGACAGATGAAAAAGAATACATAGCGAATGAGTTTACCGGGAACTTTGAGATTGTATCTTTAAACGGAACGATTAATACCATGAATGGAGAATTTTACTGTCATCTGCATATGAGCGCAGGAAATCAGAAAGGAGAGGTATTTGGCGGACATTTAAATAAAGCCCGTGTAAGCGCTACCTGTGAAATGATTATTACGATAATAGACGGGGAAACGGATCGTTATTTTGATAAGGAAATCGGGCTTAACTTGTTTCGGTTCTCATAACCGGGACAAAAAGAAAATCCATGGTTAGAAAAGGGGCAGGCCGACTGCATGCAGAGTTGTGACGGCCTTTCTTTTGCCCGGTTTTGTTATGCTGCAAGGCTTTTTTATCAGGTATCTGGAAAATTTCCGGCTCGCTGCTATTTTCGATTCTGAAAAAAGAAAAACAGCCCCAGTCCGCTTAATACCACCAGGATTCCAAGACCCTGCTGGAACAAAATGACTTCGTCTAAAATAAAATAGGCTAAAAAACAGGTTCCAATGGGTTCGCCCAGAATACTCATGGAAATGGTAGTAGCAGGAACCCATTTTAAAAGAATATTAAATACAAACTGTCCTAAAAGAGTAGAGATGACAGCCAATCCGAGAAAGCACAGCCAGACGTTTGCCGTATAAGGGAAAAAACTGTCCTGTTTGATCAGAGCGTATGCAGCCAGAAAGATAACGCTGCTGAAATAACTGAGTACGGAATACAAAATGACGCTGATCCGTTTACGGGCAATCTGCCCAATGAAAAAATAAGTGCTGATAAATGCAGCAGCCAGAAGAGCCATACCGTCTCCAAGCAAAGCCGCCGCCCCGGTTTGAAAGTCACCCCATCCAATAATGAAAGAGCCGCCAATGGCAATCAGGCAGCTTGCAATCTGGGCTGGGTTCAGCCGTTCTTGCAGGAAAAAATAACCAAGGAGAATGGAAAAGATTGGCTGCAGTGTGACCAGGACGGTAGAACTTGCCACAGAAGTGTAATTTAAGGATTCAAACCATAAAATGTAATGGATGGCTAAAAGAATTCCGGACACCAGGCACATTCCCCACTGCCTTTTGGATAATGCGAACAGTTCGTTTCGTACCGAATTACTGGCAGCAGCAAAAGGAGCCAGCATGAGGAAGGTAAAAAACAGACGGTAAAATGCGGTAATAGAGGAAGGGGCATCTGCCAGTTTTACGAAAATGGCAGATGTGGACAGGCAGAGAACCCCAAAAAAGAGAATAAGGGGAGTTGCCAGTTTTTGTTTTTCTTTTACATTCATGGAGTCAGTCCTCGTTTTCTATAAAGTATCCGATTTTAGATAAAATCTTCTAATCCTTCCAGCTGAAAAGAAGGCGTGTATTCTTCTTTGGCACTGCTTTTTTCCTGCATATATCCATTGGTCAGACCGAGTTCAATGGCAGCATCCACCACTTTCTGGTATTCAAAAGAAGTAATCTTGCGGTTGATTTCCGGATGGTTTTCGCTGTGAAACGCAGGGGTATACTGGCTTAACAGACTAATCAGGTAATGACCGGAAGGGAGAGCGTCTTTTATCCAGTGAAGCAGTTCGATGGAATCATTCCGACAGCCAGGAAGAACCATATGACGGATAATGGTTCCCCGTTTCAGAAGTTTTTTTTGTTCATCCCATAACAGTTCTCCAGTCTGACGAACCATCTCTTTCACAGCAGCGCTGGCGTTTGCAAAGTAATCCGGAGCATTGGAATAGCGGGAAGAGAGTTCTGAACTATGATATTTTAAATCCGGCAGATAAATATCGATATATCCTTCCAATGCTTTTAACGTCTCAACCCGTTCGTACCCTCCGCAGTTGTAGACAATGGGAATATGAAGCTTGCAGCGGACCAGATCCAGGGCCTTTCTAATATCCGGCAGATACTGGGTGGCAGTGACCAGATTGATGTTATAAGCCCCTTCGTCCTGGAGACGGAGAAATACCTCGCCTAACTGGGATGCAGTGAGCGGTATGCCAAATCGATCACTGCTGACAGGATGATTTTGACAGAAACAGCATCGCAGGGTACATCCGGAAAAAAAGACAGTTCCGCTGCCTCCTGTATCATTGGAATATCCGCTGATACAAGGCTCTTCCCAGTGGTGAAGGGCAGCTCTGGCAGCCAGCGCATGATCCGGGCATCCGCAGTATCCGGTTTGGACGGTTCGGTCAATCCGGCACATTCGGGGGCATAAAGTACAGCAGGTATAATCCATTGACAATTCCTCCTGATAACATTAAAATGGCGTTACTAGACGGTTTTGCATGTTTGTCATACAAATTTCATACCGTTGTGATTTCTGATTTACCTCCGACATTATACCGCCATGTCCAGTGAAAAGCAAGAAGGGAAATGGCTGGAAGGCGGCAGGTAAATGACAGGCAGTTTATGGGGAGACAAGAGATGAGACAGTCGGCGTTTCGGTATGCCCTGCCGAAGACCATACCGGTTTTGGCAGGATATTTATTTCTGGGAGCAGCATATGGAATTTTGATGAAAGTTAATGGTTTTGGCCTTATCTGGTCTGCGGCAGCCAGCATTTTAGTATATGCAGGGAGTCTTCAGTACGCGGGAGTTTCCCTTCTTGCGGCAGGAGTACATCCGCTTTATGCATTTGCCATGGCTTTGATGATTAATGCCCGCCATCTGTTTTACGGGCTGTCTATGCTGAATAACTATAAAGAAGTGAAAAAAGGAAAGTTCTATTTGATTTTTGCATTAACAGATGAGACATTTTCCATTGTGTGCAATGAAAATCCTCCGGAACATCTGT
>URUX01000224.1 GCA_900551135.1 uncultured Clostridium sp. | reverse complement strand
CGGTTGTTAATTGATTTTCTGCGGGATCATGGATATAAAAGTGTAAAACGGGGCTGTGAAACCTCTAACTGTGGATTGTGTACCGTAATGATGGACGGGATTCCGGTTCTTTCCTGCTCCCTGCTGGCTGTGAGAGCCGATGGTCATCAGGTAGAGACTCTGGAGGGATTAAAAGAAGAAGCTGCTGAATTTGGCGCGTTTATCGCCGATCAGGGTGCAGAACAGTGCGGTTTCTGCAATCCGGGGCTGATGATGAATGCCATTGCCCTGTTTCGGGAATACCCCGATCCGGATGAAGAGACGATTAAAGAGTATTTAGCCGGAAATCTTTGCCGCTGTTCCGGTTACGAAGGACAGCTTCGAGGAATTCAGGCATTTTTAAAGTGGAAAAAGGAGGGACGGCAATGAAGTTAAAAGCAGTCAGCCAACCGATTCGCAAAAAAGACGCTATGGCCCTTCTGACTGGACAGCCGGTATATTTGGACGACCTGGCTCCAAAGGACTGCCTGATTGTGAAGGTTCTTAGAAGTCCTCATGCCAATGCCCTGGTGGACGAAGTAAACTGTGCCGGCGCTTTGAAAGTACCTGGAATCGAAGCGATTTATACCTGGAAGGATGTACCGGATAAGAGATTTACCATGGCAGGCCAGACATATCCGGAACCCAGTCCCTATGATCGGCTGATTCTGGACCGCCATGTGCGGTATGTGGGAGATCCGGTTGCAATTGTAGCCGGAGATACAGAAAAAGCAGTTGACCAGGCTTTAAAAATGATAAAAGTCCAGTATACTGTGTTGGAGCCAGTACTGGATTTCAGGACGGCAAAGGACAATCCGATTTTGGTTCATCCAGAGGAAAACTGGAAATCCCTGTGTCCGGTGGGAGCAGATAACAAACGAAATTTATGTGCCAGCGCTGTCAGCGGCAGCGGAGATGTGGAAAAGGTGTTGTCCGAGTGCGATGTGGTAGTGGATCGAACCTATCATACCAAGGCATGTCAGCAGGCCATGATGGAGACATTCCGAACATACTGTTCCATTGACCAGTATGGCCGTCTGAATGTGCTGAGTTCGACCCAGATTGTATTCCATGTACGCCGAATTCTTTCCAATGCGTTAGGCATTCCAAAATCTCAGATTCGTGTGGCAAAACCCAGAATCGGAGGAGGATTTGGCGCAAAGCAGACAGTAGTGGCAGAAATTTTTCCTGCTTTTGTAACCTGGAAGACGGGAAAACCGTCCAAGATGATTTTTACCCGTGAAGAGAGCCAGACGGCATCCAGCCCCCGCCATGAGATGGAAGTTCATGTAAGGGTCGGGGCGATGAAGAACGGACGAATCCGCGCTGTGGATTTACACACCTTGTCCAATACAGGAGCCTATGGAGAGCACGGACCGACTACTGTAGGATTATCTGGTCATAAATCCATTCCGCTTTACGGCCAGGTAGAAGCCCACAGATTTTCTTATGATGTGGTCTATACCAATGTGATGTCTGCCGGTGCATACCGGGGTTATGGTGCAACCCAGGGTATTTTTGCCATGGAGTCTGCCGTTAATGAACTGGCAGCCAGACTGTCTATGGATCCGGTCCGGTTAAGGGAAATCAACATGGTAAGAGAAGGACAGGTTATGCCTGCTTATTATAATGAAACCGCTACCAGCTGTACCCTGAACCGGTGCATGGCTCGGGCCAAAGAGATGATTGGCTGGGATGAGAAGTACCCCTGCCGGGATATGGGCAATGGAAAAGTCCGCAGTGTAGGGGTTTCCATGGGTATGCAGGGTTCCGGCATTTCCGGCGTAGACGTAGGTTCTGCGACCATTAAGATGAATGAAGAGGGATATTATACCCTTTCTATTGGCGCTGCCGACATGGGAACAGGATGCGATACCATTCTGGCTCAGATGGCAGCAGAGTGCATGGAGTGCTCGGTTGATAATATTGCAGTCTTAGGTGCAGACACAGATTCTTCTCCTTATGATTCCGGATCTTATGCCTCCAGTACTACTTATGTAACCGGAAAGGCAGTAGAAAAGGCATGCCGGAAACTGAAGGAGCAGATAAAAACCATTGGTGCAGAATTGTTGGAGTCCCCGGCAGAGGAAGTGGAGTTTGACGGAAACGGCGTATTCCGTATGGCTGACGGCAAACGGGTATCGTTGCAGGAGATTGGAACCAAGGGAATGTGCGGAAATACCCAGGCGCTGACGGTTACAGAAAGCAACAGCTTCCCATTTTCACCGCCGCCATTTATGGTTGGCATGGTGGAGATTGAACTGGATAAGGAAACCGGCCATATTGATATTCTGGATTATGCTGCGGTAGTAGACTGCGGAACAGTAGTTAATCCCAATTTAGCCAGAGTCCAGACAGAAGGCGGAATTGCCCAGGGAATCGGCATGGCTCTGTATGAGAATGTACAGTACAATGAGAGAGGCCATTTGTATGAAAATTCACTGATGCAGTATAAGATTCCGACCCGGCTGGATACTGGAAAGATACGGGTGGAATTTGAAAGCAGCTATGAGCCTTCCGGACCATTTGGAGCAAAATCCATTGGAGAGATTGTTATTAATACGCCGGCTCCGGCGCTGGCCCATGCAGTTTACAATGCAACGGGAAAGTGGTTCCGGGAACTTCCTATTACACCGGAGAAGATTGTAATGGCAGATGAAGACGGAATGATGAAGTGATGCTTACTATTATTTTACTGGCGGCTGGAAACAGCCGCCGTTTTCAGGGAGAAAATAAACTGCTTGCAATGGCTGGAAACAGGCCGCTGTTTTTGCACTGTTTTGAAACGTGGAAAGAAGCGGCAGAAGCGGCAGGAGACTGCCAGATTATTGCAGTTGCCAGAGAAAAAGCAATCTTAGATGCAGCAGAAAGACTGGGGTTTGCGGCGGTAGAAAGTCCGGACAGTGCAAGAGGAATTTCGTATTCCATTAAAGCAGGAATCCTGCATGCGTTAAAAAGCAGGGCAGAGGGCTTAAAATCGGAAGACA
>URUX01000223.1 GCA_900551135.1 uncultured Clostridium sp. | reverse complement strand
ATGCCCGTAACCGATCCAAGAGTCAGTTCTCCGTCAAATTTATCAATGGTAGTAACGCCCTTGATTTTAATAAAGGCTCCCATGGAAACGGCGTTGTTTAAATCCTCCAGCATTTCTTCCCTGGCAAACATCTTAACCGTAATGCTGTCCGTAAAATCCGTAATATCAAAGATGATAATGGTCTTTCCGCTGCGAAGTTCCCTGGCATCCTTTGCGATAATCTTTCCTCGAAGGACAACTTCTCCGATTTCTCCGTCAATCTTTTCAATTTCCATAAAGTCATCTTCAAAATCCCTTCCAAACAGTACATCCGGATTATCAGAACGTCTGGGGGTATATTTTTTCTCTCCTTCTGATTTGCCGGAAAAAGCCGTTTTTTTCAGAGTCCGTTCTCCACCCTTTCCCTGTTTTAAAGCCGGTTTTTCATCAGACTGCAAGCTGTCTTTTTTTCCGGCAGCCGGAGTTTTCTGAACTGGAACAGCTTCATCAAACGGGGCTTCATCTTCTTTGATCCGCTCTCTTACCATCTGGCGGCATTCTTCCTCCAGCCGTTCTTCCAGCTGCTTTCGTACTTTACTTTCTGCAGCCGGCACATACTGGTAACGCACCTCAACCGGAAGTCCGCACCGTTCTAAAAAAATCTTTTCCAGAATCCGCTTTAACTCTCCGGCCTTTTCCTTGGAAACCATGTTATCTTCTGCCGTCAATTCCATTAAATCCGGTTCCGGAAAGGAAATATCTGCCTTTCGGAACATGGTATATTCAATAATGCTGTAATTTTTCAGTTCCAGCAGCAGACTGTCTTTATAAACCCTCAGCAGTTTTTCCGGCGTATACTGACCAGACAGATGGTACTTTTCCATAATTTTTATATTCAGCTCTTTATCTGGAAAAAGCTGATCTTTAATTCCCTTTTCCAACGCATAAATATTGCCTTTGTGAATCAGTCTGGGGCTTTCCAGATAAATGCGAAGAGAGCTTCTGTCTCTGGTAGAGGTGACTTTTTCCACCTGTACCAGATTTAAAAGCTCTTTTAATTGAGGTGCAATATTTAATTGCGGAAATACGTCAAAAAACGGTTTCGCCATTCTTTTTTCCTTCCCTAACAGCTAACAGTTCTCTGCGCAGGGCTTCTAACAGTTCACCTTCCGGAAGCTTTCTGATGATTTCTCCCTTTTTCATCAGCAGGCCTTCCCCAACTCCCCCTGCAATGCCAAGATCTGCTTCCCTGGCCTCTCCAGGGCCATTTACTACGCAGCCCATTACCGCTACCTTCACATCTAAATCATCAAATTCTGTAACCATGGTTTCAACACGGTTTGCCAGTCCAATCAAATCAATCCGGGTGCGTCCGCAGGTAGGGCAGGATACTACTTCAATACCGCCCTTTCGAAGTCCCAGTGTTCTTAAAATCAATTTGGCACTCTTAATCTCTTCTAACGGATCTCCGGTTAAAGATACCCGGATGGTGTCACCGATTCCCTGACTTAAAATAATGCCCAGTCCCACAGAAGATTTGATATTGCCGGAGGCCAGAGTTCCAGCCTCTGTAATGCCTACATGAAGGGGATAATCCGTCTGCTCTGCAATCAGTTCATGGGCTTTGACGCACATCATGACGTCTGAAGATTTTATGCTGATAACCAGATTCTCATAGCCCATTTCTTCAACCATGTGAACCTTATCCAGAGCGCTCTCTACGATTCCCTCTGCCGTAACTCCTCCGTACTTTTCAATCAGCGGTTTTTCCAGAGAGCCGCTGTTTACCCCTATACGGATGGGAATGTTGTATTCCTTCGCCTTATCCACGACTGCCTGAACCCGTTCTCTGGCCCCAATGTTTCCTGGATTAATCCGGATTTTGTCTGCCCCATTTTCAATGGCGGCAATAGCCAGACGATAGTCAAAATGAATGTCTGCCACTAAGGGAATGTGAATGTTTTTCTTGATTTCCTCAATAGCCACAGCATCTTCCATCGTAGGAACTGCTACCCGGATAATTTCACATCCTGCCTGCTCCAGACGAAGGATCTGTGCAATGGTAGCCTGGGTATCTGCCGTTTTGGTATTGCACATAGACTGAATTAAAATAGGATTTCCACCACCGATTATACGGTTTCCAATCTTGATTTCTCTTGTGTGATCTCGAAACATTGTTTTCTCCTGTCTTATTGTCAACCTGAAAGTATCAGGTAAAGATTAAACTCTTGATATCCTGGAATAAAATAAAGATCATAAAGGCCATAAGGACTGCCATTCCAGCCGCATGAACCATGCCCTCTTTTTCCGGATCAACGGGTTTTCCCCTTACTGCTTCAATTACCAGAAAGAACAGACGTCCCCCGTCTAAAGCGGGAATCGGCAGCAGATTCATGACTCCTAAATTGGCGCTTAATATAATACTTAAATTCAACAGATTTAAAATAACCGTCTGAATACCGTATTGTCTGGCTTCCCCTACGGTCTCGCTGACTACGGATACGATTTTTACCGGTCCGGAGACATCTTCTGCCCTGACCCTTCCCCGAAACAGCATTCCCAGACTCTGAATCGTGGCCGAAATCTGGTACTTCACGTTGTAGACCGCATATTTTAACGTTTCACCGATGTTTTCCGTCGGAACGTATCCGGGAAAATAGCATCCCACCAGATAGCTGCCAGACTCATTGGAGTATACCGGTGTCACCTGCCGGCTGTACGATGAACGGATCCCGTTTTCTTCCCTCTCCCATTCCAGCACATACGTTTTTCCAGGATTTACTGTCTGATAGAGAAAAATATCCCGGTAATCCATTACCTTTTTTCCGGCAATCCGGGTGATAACATCTCCTTTTTGCAGGCCAGCTTCCCAGGCAGGGCTTCCTGGCTCCACATCCCGGACTGATGCAGGCATATATCCTGCCTGGGATACGACAAACACCGCACATGCCAGAGCCAGCAGAAAATTGGCAGCAGGGCCGGCTGCCACGACGGAAATTCTGGCCCAGACGGATTTGTCTGTAAATCCTCTTCCTGCCAGTTCTTCTCTGGA
>URUX01000222.1 GCA_900551135.1 uncultured Clostridium sp. | reverse complement strand
GAAGTGCTTCCTTTACTGGCATCTCATTTTGCAGATCGGCTTTCCTGCGAAAAATGGATTATTTATGATAGCGGCAGAAAACAGGCGGCAGTGTATCATCCGTCAACAGGCTGGGCGATTATCCGTACAGAGAAAAGGGAGGCAGATACGCTGGAAGAGCAATCGTCTGTCAGGGGAGAGTTTGAAGACTTATGGCAGATATTTTATAGCGCAATCGCAATCAAGGAGAGGGAAAACAAAACTTGTCA
Source organism: uncultured Clostridium sp. (assembly GCA_900551135.1). GTDB lineage: Bacteria > Bacillota > Clostridia > Lachnospirales > Lachnospiraceae > UMGS1370. Next base: position 2,837 of record URUX01000222.1, on the reverse strand, counting down.
GAGAACCCATCTCCCTCTCAGGTTTCGGGGAAATATGACAGAGTTTAGCGAATGTTAATGGAGAAGAGGGGGATTTGTTGTTTAGCAGAATATACAGTGCAGGAACCAGTGGGATTGAGGGGCAGATTGTCTCTGTAGAAGTGGATTCCCATGATGGTTTACCTGGAATTGTTATGGTAGGATATTTGTCTTCAGAGGTTCGGGAAGCACAAGAACGGGTCAGAACGGCAATTCGAAATTCGGGTTTTCGCATTCCGCCTAAAAAAACAGTAATTAATTTGTCGCCGGCATCTATCCGAAAAGCAGGAACCAGTTACGATTTAGCCATTGCCCTGGCTGTTTTGGCAGCGTTGGGAGAAGTGAATTTGGAATCTTATCAGGATTGTTTATTTGTAGGAGAGTTAGGTCTGGATGGAAGGATAAAACCCATAAGGGGAATTCTTCCTATTATATTAACTGCAAAAGAAAAAGGATTTCATCAATGCTTTCTTCCAAGAGAAAATCTGCTGGAAGGACAGGCAGGAGGCTGCATTCGTATTGCTACTCCGGCATCGTTAGAAGAGTGCGTGCAGTGGCTGCGTTGTCCGGAAAAACGGAAGATGATACAGACAGATACAGCAGATCTGTTTATGAAAAATTCTGACTGCAGAAATGAAACAAAAGATTTTTCTGAAGTCAATGGACAGCTGGTTTTAAGAAGAGGATCTGAGATTGCGGCGGCAGGAAGACATAACTTGCTGATGATAGGAGAAGCAGGGGTGGGGAAGACGATGATTGCCCAGAGAATCCCAACGATTATGCCTCCAATGACGAAAGAAGAAATCATCGAAGTATCCAAAATTTATAGTGTCTGCGGACTGCTGCCAAGCGGACAGACCTTGATAACCAGAAGGCCATTTCGAAATCCGCATCATACCATCAGTCCGCAGGCATTAGTGGGAGGGGGATTGAATCCAAAGCCAGGAGAACTGTCTCTGGCATCAGAGGGAATTCTGTTTTTAGATGAACTTCCGGAGTTTTCTTCAAAATCTATTGAGATATTGAGACAGCCTTTAGAAGAGAAAAGTGTTACGATCTCCAGAGTTCATGGAACATATGTATTTCCGGCCAGGATTCTTTTAGTAGCGGCCATGAATCCCTGTCCCTGCGGATTTTGGCCTGACAGAAACCGCTGCCGCTGCAGCCAAGGGCAGATTCAGCATTACCTTGGGAAAATTTCCAAGCCTGTTTTGGATCGATTTGATATTACAGCAGAAGCGGCACCGGTTTCTTATGAAGAACTGCGGTATTCACAAAAAAATGAGTGTTCCCAGAAAATTCGAAGCAGGGTAGAGTCTGCCAGAGAGAGACAGGCAAAACGTTTCAAAGGTCAGACAATCTCTTATAACAGTGAAATGAGTGGGAAAGAATTGGAACGATACTGTAAAATCAGCAATAAAGAAGAAAAATTTTTAGAGGCAGTTTATAGAAAAAAGCGGCTGAGCGCAAGAGGGATACATAAAATTTTAAAAGTTGCAAGAACAATTGCAGATTTAAATGAACAGGAAGTGATAGGTCATGAGGCTTTATGTGAAGCGATTGGATACAGAAGCCTGGAAACGAAATATTGGGGAATGGAGGAGCAGAACTGGCAGACGATTTAACAGAACAGGAACGCTGGTGTCTATACTGGCTTACAAGAATTCCGGGATTTGGTGCAATTACTGTAGATAGAATCTGGAATGATTTTCAAGACAAGACAAGCATATATAATATAGAAGGGAAATTTTTACAGGATAAAGGGATCATTCATCCTTCCCAGACAGAGGCATTTGAATCGTTTCGTAAAAGCGAAATCAGAAAGAAAATCAGGGATGAGTATGAAGAATTAACGAATAGGGGCATTCGGTTTATAACGCCATTTGACAGAGAATATCCGCAAAAATTACATTGCGTTTCAGGAAAACCCATGGGGCTTTACTGCAAGGGAAAATTACCTGAGAATGAATTGCCTTCAGCAGCAATTGTAGGAGCCAGGGAATGCAGCAGCTATGGAGCTCATGTGGCAAAGACATTAGGAAAGGAATTAAGCAGCCAGGGGATTCAGATTATAAGCGGATTGGCATTAGGTGTAGATGGATATGCTCATAGAGGGGCATTGGAAGCGGGAAAACCTACTTTTGGTGTACTGGGCTGTGGAATTAATATTTGCTATCCCAGAGAAAATTATTTTTTATATGAAGATATGGAAAAGAAAGGAGGGATTCTTTCCGAATACGGATTGGGAGAAAAACCAAGGCCGGGGAATTTTCCAATGCGAAATCGGATTATTAGTGGAATGGCAGATATTGTGATTGTAGTGGAGGCGCGTGAAAAAAGTGGTTCTCTGATTACAGCAGACATTGCGTTAGAACAGGGAAAGGATGTATTTTCGGTACCAGGGAGGATTACAGATATGCTTAGTGCGGGATGCAATCGCCTGATTCAGTCGGGAGCATTTCCGCTCTTACGGATAGATGATATTTTGGACTATTTTGGAATAAAATATGGAAAAATAGCAGGAATTCAGGAAAAAAAGCAGAAGGGACTTGCCAAGAAAGAAAAAAAGGTGTATATTTGCTTGGATTTGCAACCAAAATTTATTGAAGAGATTGTAAAAGAAAGCGGTTAGCCAATGCACGAATGTGTGGGGATACTTCTGGATTTAGAACTGGAGGGATACATTGTGCAGGAAGCAAATCATTATTACAGAAAAAAACTGTGAATGAGGAGTTAGTATGGCGGCAAAGAATCTGGTAATTGTGGAGTCTCCTGCAAAAGTAAAGACAATTAAGAAATTCCTTGGTTCAACCTATGAG
>URUX01000221.1 GCA_900551135.1 uncultured Clostridium sp. | reverse complement strand
TCATTGTCATTACCCACGAAATGGCTGTTATTGAAGCAATTTGCGACCGGGTAGCCATTATTGATAAGAGCCACATTGCAGAGTCTGGAAAAGTGTCGGAGATCTTCTCAGAACCCAAATCCAAGATTGGCCGCCAGCTTATTTTGGGAGATGCGGTGGAAAATACCAACTTTGGAAACAACAGGCAGATCCGTATTATTTTCGATGGCAGGGCTTCTTCCGAGCCGGTACTGGCCAACATGATTTTGGCATGCAAAACGCCGGTCAACATTATGTATGCGGCTACCAGAGACATTAACGGTACTGCCATGGGACAGATGATTATTGAACTGCCTGAAGATGAAGCAGATGCTCGAAGAGTGACGAATTATTTAAGCACCGCCAGGGTGCCTTTTGAGGAGGTAAAAGAAGATGCAGTTTGATTCCGCAACCCTTAGTATGCTGGGGACAGGAATTTGGGAAACCATATATATGGTTGCAATGTCCTCATTATTTTCCTACGTAATCGGTATTCCGCTGGGAGTCATCCTGGTTGTGACGGCAAGAGACGGAATTAAGCCGATCCCTGTTATCGAGAAGGTTTTGGGAATTATGATTAACCTGCTCCGTTCGGTTCCATTTATTATTTTGGCAATTATGCTTCTGCCTGTGACCAGAAAAGTGGTGGGAACCACCATTGGCCCTAACGCCATGGTATTTCCTTTGATTATCGCAGGAGCGCCCTATATTGCCAGAATGGTAGAGTCTTCGTTCCGGGAGATTGATGCAGGGGTGATTGAGGCTGCCAAATCCATGGGAGCGTCTACCTGGCAGATTATTTACAAGGTTCTGCTTCCAGAGTCTAAGCCTTCTTTACTGGTAGGTGCAGCCATTTCCGTTACCACGATTTTAGGCTATACGGCAATGGGCGGCTTTGTAGGCGCAGGCGGCCTGGGAGCTATTGCTATCAACTATGGCTACTACCGCTATGAGACAGAGATTATGTTTGTAACCGTAGCCATTATGGTAATCATTGTCCAGATTATTCAGGAATCCTTTATGAAGCTTTCCAAGGTCAATGATAAGAGAATCCGCTGATTTGGCTGAAAGGCTTAAATCATACATGAAACGTAACCGTTCAGTCATGTGAAGAAGAGAACAGGCTGAATGGCTGCAATTAAAATTATGAGGAGGAAACATTATGAAGAAAGTTAGTTTGGTAGCAGCAGCCATTCTGGCTGCAGCAGCTGTGACAGCCTGTGGAGGAAAGGATACTGCATCAACCACAGCAGCGCCGGCAGCAGAAACTGCAGCAGCAGCTGAGAGCAAGACAGAGGAAAGCAAAACAGAAGCAGAAGAGTCGGAAGCTTCTAAGGATTTGGTGAAAGTAGTCGTAGGCGCAAGTCCTGCCCCTCATGCAGAGATTCTGGAAGCAGCAAAACCTCTGATGGAAGAAAAAGGATTTGATCTCCAGATTATGATTTACAGCGATTACGTACAGCCAAACAATGCATTAGATGCAGGGGATCTGGATGCAAACTATTTCCAGCATTTTCCATATTTAGAGTCCTTTAATCAGCAGCACGGCACGAAGCTGGCTTCTGCAGCATCCATTCATTATGAACCATTTGGCATTTATGCTGGAAAGACCGCTTCTTTAGAAGAAGTGGCAGACGGTGCAACCGTGGCAGTTCCAAACGATGTAACCAATGAAGCCAGAGCGCTGCTTTTGTTAGAGGCACAGGGACTGATTACCTTAAAAGAGGGTGCAGGCTTAGAGGCTACGAAAAATGACATTGCAGAGAATCCTAAAAAACTGGAGATTATGGAAGTTGAAGCAGCTCAGATTCCTCGTGTGCTTCCAGATGTAGAGATTGCAGTTATCAACGGCAACTATGCAATTGAAGCAGGCTTAAAGGTAAGCGATGCCCTGGCAGTGGAAGATGCGGAATCGATTGCTGCAACGACTTATGGAAATGTTCTGGCAGTAAGAGAGGGCGAAGAAGCAACAGACAAATCCAAAGCGTTAGTTGAAGCATTAACCAGCGACGAAATCAGAAAGTTTATGGAAGAGACTTATGAAGGAGCAGTAGTGCCTCTGTTCTAATAGTTGGGACATCCGAATATGAGATGAAAATGGCTGCCAGCCAGGACGCAGAAGCGAACCGGGCTGGCAGTTTTTTAATTGGGATATACATCAGACAATCCTGCGGCAGCATATGCTTTTATGAAAAGGACGGAGGAGGAAGGATATGCGGATCTGCGAATTGAAAACCAAGGAAGTAATTAATATTAACAGCTGCCATCGTCTGGGATTTGTAGGAGATGTGGATTTTGATATAAAAACAGGATGCATGACAGCGATTATTGTGCCTGGGCCGGGAAGCTTCTGCGGTTTTTTATGCCGGGAAAAAGAGTATGTAATTCCTTTCTGCAGTATCTGTCAGGTGGGGGAAGACATTATTCTGGTAGATTATCAGGAAAAAGCACAGACATGCAAAAATGAATAAAAACAAAACCCTTGCGAATCGGAAGTCCTTCATGTAAAATAGGCTTAAAAGGAGCGGGGTATAAAATGCCCGTCAAAAGGACAGTGACAGGAGGAAGAAGAAGTGAAGTGCCCATTTTGCAATGCAGCAGATACAAAAGTGATTGATTCCAGGCCAGCAGACGACAACAGCTCCATTCGCCGGCGCAGACAGTGTGAGACCTGCGGAAAACGGTTTACAACTTATGAGAAATTAGAGACCATGCCGCTTATGGTAATCAAAAAAGATGAGTCAAGAGAAGCATATGACCGGGCAAAGATTGAAAACGGAGTTGTGCAGTCCTGCCATAAACGTCCGGTTTCCACCCAGCAGATCAATGCGGTGATTGACAGCATTGAAAATCAGATTTTTAATATGGAAGAAAAAGAGGTTCCCACTTCGATTATCGGTGAACTGGTGATGGATAAGCTGAAAGAACTGGATGAAGTGGCTTATGTCCGATTTGCGTCGGTATACCGGGAGTTTAAGGACGTTAATACGTTTTTGGAAGAACTGGGAAAATTACTGGAAAAATAGGAGAATTATGCTGAAACAATTTTATCCAAGAGAACGCAGGGAAAGCACC
>URUX01000220.1 GCA_900551135.1 uncultured Clostridium sp. | reverse complement strand
GCTGGGTTTAAAAGATGAAATGGAACCAGGAATCTTAAGAAGTATTTGGGGTGACTATCCAGTTTTATCGACAGGCAGATGGCTGGATTCAGAACGCTTCGAGATAAGAATTTTAACAATAACTGCAGATTATTGTACAATAGTAACATTTGATTTTTCAGGTTTAGAAGTTAAAATTCAGTTTGAAGAGACGCCTTATGACCCAGTAAAGCAGGTTCCAAAAGGCAGAAATTATAGTGGAAAATTTATGATGGAAATTAATAGTTAAAAAACATCAAGCCCTTTTTGGAAAAGAACCAAGGCTATTAGCTAACTAAGCTAGTAGCCTTGGTTTGACAGCCTTATGACTCCAGATCTTCTACGAGAATTTTGGTTACTTCTACAGTCTGGGACACTTCATCGGGATTTAGTTCTCCGGTGTAGGTAATAGAGACGGGATTGCCGATTACAATTCCAGTAGTTCCAGTAGTGACCTCGGCCTGGCTTTTATCAAACATATAAAGGCTGCCGTCTGCAGTCTTAACGGTCAGAGTGTTCATGGTTCCGTCATCAACGACAACGGTTAGAACCTGTGTTTCAGAAACTTCGGCTGCCGTTGTCTCCTGGCTTATCGCAGAAGTCGGGGTTATCTGATTGGTCTGCTTTTGGGAACAGCCGGCCAGTCCAAGAACAGAGGCAAGCGTACAGGCAGTTATCAAGGTATATGGCAATAGTTAGCAGACGCTAACCAGAACGCAAACCAAAGTGTAAACTGAATATCTCAATGTGCAAGTCTGACACAATAGAACGATTAAAGAAGCAGAAGGAGAATAAAAAGAGGATGATTCTGGATGTAGTATTGGGGTAAGTAATATAATGGCTCAAATAGAAAAAACTCAAGAAACAGTCAGGGTATGCAGGTGAAAACTCACATCCCCTGACTGTTTTTCCATGTCTTGCGGCTCTTCCCTATTTGTGGTATACTCCCCATATAATGCACTTAGTATGCCGTAATGCGGATTTTTGCAGTCACAGCGGCTCTAAAAGAGCAGTTTTGGGCAGACTGAGATTAAGAGAGATTAAGAGAAGACAAGATGGAGGCAGAATGTCTGAGTTAGAAACGAAATATGCCATAGAAGTAGATAAAGTAACAAAGATTTATAAATTATATGATAAGCCCATCGACCGACTGAAAGAGTCTTTAAACCTTTCCCACAAGGAATACCACAAAGACTTTTATGCCTTAAATGAGCTTTCTTTTCAGGTAGAAAAGGGACAGACCGTAGGAATTATCGGAACTAACGGTTCCGGAAAGTCTACCATATTAAAGATTATTACGGGAGTGTTGACCCCTACGACCGGACAGGTCAGGGTAAACGGTAAGATTTCCGCCCTTTTGGAGCTGGGCGCCGGATTTAATATGGATTATACGGGTATTGAAAATATCTATATGAACGGCACCATGATGGGATATTCCAAAAAGGAAATGGATGACAAATTACAGGATATTCTGGATTTTGCAGAAATCGGAGATTTTGTCTATCAGCCGGTAAAGACCTATTCCAGCGGTATGTTTGTCCGTCTGGCTTTTGCCCTGGCCATTAACGTAGAGCCGGAGATCTTGATTGTAGATGAGGCTCTTTCTGTAGGAGACGTATTTTTCCAGTCTAAATGTTACCGGAGAATGGAGGAAATCCGTCAAAGCGGAACCACAATTTTGATGGTAACTCACGATATGGGAAGTATCATTAAGTATTGTGATAAAGTGGTGCTGTTAAATAAAGGAAACTTTGTGGCAGAGGGAAGCGCAGGCCACATGGTTGATTTATATAAGAAGATTCTGGCAGGCCAGATGGAGGCGTTGGATGAAGAACTGGCGGCAGAAAAGGACGGAACTGCCAAAAATAACGGGATTTCTGATTTGGAGATGACGGATTTTGCAGCCGGAATATCTGGGAACGAGGATAAGAAACAGCCGGAACCGGCAGGACTGATGAAAAATAAAATCACCATCAATGCCAACCGTACCGAATACGGTGACGGCAGGGCAGAAATTTACGATTTGGGACTGTTTGATGAAAGAGGAAATCTGACCAATTTGTTAATCAAGGGGGAAATGTTTACCATTCGGGAGTGCATCCGCTTCCATGCAGACATTGAAGCGCCGATTTTCACCTATACGATTAAGGATAAAAAGGGAACGGATTTAACGGGAACCAATACCATGTTTGAAGGAACGGACATTCAGCCGGTGAAAAACGGGGATGAATATCAGGTAGAATTTACCCAGAAAATGACGCTTCAGGGCGGAGAATATCTGCTGTCCATGAGCTGTACTGGATTTGAGCATGGAGAGCATGTGGTATATCACCGGCTGTATGATGTAGCCAATTTGACCGTGATTTCCAACAAAAATACAGTTGGAGTCTATGATATGGAATCTCAGGTAAAGGCAGTGAAACGATGAAAGATATTAGCTATCAGATATTAGATCTATTAGAAAAATACGGTTCTGATCCAGAGGGCATAAAAAAGGCGCTGGAACAGGAAGACACACCGGAAGTGTTGTACGCCCTGTCCCCTGTACGGGAAAATCTGCTGGAGTGGTATGACTGGAATCCGGAAGGCCGCCTTCTGCAGATTGGTGCAGATTACGGAGCACTGACGGGTATGCTGGCAGAACGTTTGAGACAGGTAGATGTATGGGACTGTCTGGATGAGGATTTAGAAGTGGTAAAACGCCGTTTTCCTCAGACAGAAGGGATTCATCTGCTGAAACAGCTGCCTTTGGAGAAGTTGGAACAGGAATGTTATGATTATATTTTCATTCCAGAACTTCGCATGGATTTACTGCCAGAATCTGGAAACAGAGAACATGCGGAAGCAGGGACAGTCAGCCTGCTGACCCGGTTAAAGCTTTTGTTAAAGCCTGAAGGAAAGCTGATTCTGGCCGGATTTAACCGGATTGGACTCAGAAGATTTGCAGGAGCAGAGGCTGACGAAGGAACAGCGGCTATTACCTGGCGGTTCATAGGCGAGATGACAGAACGCTGCATGGATGGTCATGCTCCGGCAGTTTATTATCCAGTACCGGATCACCGCCTTCCAACAGCCGTGTATTCGGATAAACGTCTTC
>URUX01000219.1 GCA_900551135.1 uncultured Clostridium sp. | reverse complement strand
CCAGGCTGCATCCCATGCATTCCAGGAATCCCCTTTCAGATAACTGCGGAGAGAGTCACGGTATCTGCCGTTCCATTCTGCCCAGCGTTTGCTGGCCGGGAAACTTCCCACCTGATACAGTCCGCCTGCATCCCACGCTTCTGCAATCAGCTTTACATTGCTCAGTACCGGATCGTAAGCCAGACTTCTCAGCAGCGGCGGATTGTTCATAGGAGCGCCATTTTCATTTCTTCCTAAAATGCTGGCCAAATCAAACCGGAAGCCGTCGACCCGATAGCTGACGGTCCAGTACCTGAGACATTCCAAAATCATCTGCTGGACGATGGGATGATTGCAGTTTAAGGTATTTCCGCAGCCGCTGAAGTTGTAATAGTTGCCGTCAGGAGTCAGCATATAATAAACCTGGTTATCAAATCCCTTAAAACAGAATACCGGACCCTTTTCGTTGCCCTCTGCCGTATGGTTGAATACCACATCCAGAATGACTTCTATTCCATTATCATGAAGCGCCTTAATTAAGGTTTTTAATTCTGTTCCTTCCCGATTGTACTCGTCGGAAGCTGCATAACTGGTATTGGGTGCAAAAAAACCTACCGTATTGTATCCCCAGTAATCCAGCAGCCGTTTCCCGTCGATCTCCCTGGAGTTCATAGTTTCATCAAACTCAAAAATGGGCATCAGTTCTACTGCGTTAATTCCCAGTTCTTTCAGATACGGGATTTTTTCCATCAGTCCGGAAAACGTTCCCCTGTGCTCCACTCCGGAACTGGGATGCTGGGTAAATCCCCTTACATGGAGTTCATAAATAATTAAATCGCTTAATTCCCGGGAGGACTGGGGCATGCTTCCCCAGTCAAACGTATTCTGTACCACTCTGGCATGGTAGATTTTGCCGCCTTCTACTCCCCAGATTTTACGGCTGGTAACGGCTCTGGCATATGGATCTAACAAAATGTTGTCCTTATTAAACAGTTCCCCCTTTTTGGGGTTATAAGGGCCGTCTATCCGGTAGGCGTATTCAAACTCTTCAATATTCAGATCAAATACAATCATGGAATACACATCACCGATTTTATAAGACTCCGGAAATGGGAGAACCGCATAAGGCTCCTGCTCCCCCCTATGAAACAATAACAGTTCACATCCGGTGCCTTCTCTGGTATGTACGGTAAAATTGACCCCGCAGGCAAGAGCCATGGCCCCGTTTACATCGAAAAGCCCCGGCCGGACTGCAAATCCTGCGATTTCGTCTGTAGGGTTAACCGGAGTTGGAAAATCTGCTGAATATTTCTGGCTGTAAAGCAACATAAAACCTTCCTCCTGACTTCTCATTCCAACATTTAGTCGTACTGTTTTACTTCCACCTGTCTGGTATCAAAATCAATAAATACCTGAAATGCCTGTTCTTCCTCTCCTTTGGTATCCCAGATTTCTACAAATTTTGGAGTTACCTCAATCAGAATCTCGGTATCGGTATGGCTGTACTGATTGTAACTGCGCCACAAATATTTTTCATACAGGGCTTCAAAACGTCCTCCCGGCTCTTCCGTTACCAGGCCCTTATTTTCTGCAATTCCTTCTACCTGGACACCGCTCCAGCACATGGCTACACGGGGATTTTCCAATAGCTGCCTGGTTTTCCGAAAGTTCTTGTCCGTCTTAAAATAGATCTTCCCATCATAAAACAGGCAGCTTACGTTGCGCACCATTACATAATCGCTGACGCTGCTGGCCAGAGCCATAATCTTATAATCTCCCAGCTTTTCAAACATCAGGCTTACTGCCTCTTCAAAAGTAAAACTTGTTTTATCCGAAAACTTCATGGTCTGTTCCCTCAATTCATATAATTTTTAATAGTTTTGCTGACTCGCTTGTATACCAGTACCGTAATGACAGAACTAATCCCGCATTTAATCAGATTAAATGGAATGATTCCAAAAAGGGCCAGCGTCAGGGTGTTTTTCATCAGCGGGTTTACTGCTCCGCACATTGCGATAATATCCTCCATCTTCATGCCAAATAAACTGACATAAAATGGAATAATTACCAACAAGTTGGTTGCCACTGCAGTCAGAGCGCAAAGCACCGTTCCTACCGCCATACCAATCTCGCCGGACTTTTTAGATTTGTTGTGACGGTAAATCCAGGCCGCTGTAACTGCATAGGAACAGCTTAAGAGGAAATTACTCAGTTCCCCGGTAAACATGGTATTGGTTCCCATCAAAGCCAGTTTTACCAGGAGTTTTATCAAAATAATCAGAACCGCTGCCTGGGGACCCAGTATAAACCCTCCTATCACCTCGACCAGACCGGATAAGTCAAAATCCATAAAGGGAGGCATAAAAGGAAGCGGGAATTTAAACAGCATCAAAACTCCGGAAAGCGCTCCAAACAAGCCGATGATTGTCAGCCTCTTTACATTTGTTACCTGTTTCATAATAAATCCACCTTTCCGCTTTGGGGTTGGCGTTTTTTGGAAAGGCAATTGGAAAACCAGTTCCCATAAAAAAAGCCTGGGGAATCTAGTAAGCCCAGGCATCATTTCCAAAAAAACGTCTTTTCTCATCCGGACTATACCGTCGGTGCCGGAATTGCACCGGCTCAGCCGTTTAAACAACGGGTCATGGACTATTACCATCGGTAGGGACTTTCACCCTGCCCTGAAGATTCTATTTATTTACGAGACCAGTATATGCGTTTGTCAGAGATTTGTCAAGCTATTTTTTGCAAAACATATCAAAATTCTCTGTCCCCAAGAAAATTTCAGCAAAAAAAGAACACGGCTTTTCTCGTAAAAATCCACCGTGTCCCTTTTTATTTTTCCGTTACCGAAATGCTGATTGTGCGCGATGCGCCGTCCTCCTCGCCTTGGAAAAACGCCTGTATTTCGCCCAGCTTGCCGACCTGCTCCAGAAAATCCGCATAATTTGCCACAGGAATCACCGCCTGAATCACATCATCCGCACTGCTTTCCTCATAACCGCCGGCTTCCTCTATGCTCTTACGAATTGCCTGCAAGGCTGTCTCCTTTTTTTCCACTTGAAGTGTCATGCTGTCCGCCGCATTGCTGTCCATCGCGCGTGTGCCGCTCACCAATGTCTCGCTGTCCATCGCATTTTCCGCTTCGCCTGCATATAAAGCTGCTTTCGGCATGGTTGCCGCTCCATCCGA
>URUX01000218.1 GCA_900551135.1 uncultured Clostridium sp. | reverse complement strand
GGATACCTTCTATATTAACGAAAATATCCTGCTGAGAAGCCAGACTTCTCCGGTTCAGGTTCGTACCATGGAAAACCGCAAACCGCCTATCCGCATTATTGCTCCGGGACGGGTATTCCGTTCTGATGCAGTGGACGCGACCCATTCTCCATCCTTCCATCAGATTGAGGGACTGGTAATTGACAGACACGTTACGTTTGCGGATTTAAAGGGTACATTGGCTGAGTTTGCAAAGGAATTATTCGGTCCGGAGACCAAGGTAAAATTCCGTCCGCATCACTTCCCGTTTACCGAGCCCAGTGCAGAAGTAGATGTAAGCTGCTTTAAGTGCGGCGGAAAAGGCTGCCGGTTCTGTAAGGGATCCGGATGGATTGAGATTTTAGGCTGCGGTATGGTGCATCCAAGAGTACTGGAAATGTGCAACATTGATCCAAACGAATACTCTGGTTTTGCATTTGGCGTAGGTCTGGAGAGAATTGCCCTGTTAAAATATGAGATTGATGATATGAGACTGCTGTACGAGAATGATGCCCGTTTCTTAAAGCAGTTCTAAAGTTGGATTAGAAGGAGAATAGATTATGAATACAGCGTTATCATGGATTAAAGCATACGTTCCGGATCTGGATGTGACGGCGCAGGAATATACCGACGCCATGACTCTGTCCGGAACCAAGGTGGAAGGATATGAGTGTCTGGACAAAAATCTGGAGAAAATCGTAGTTGGACAGATCAAAAAAATTGAAAAGCATCCAGATGCAGATAAGCTGATTATTTGTCAGGTAGATGTGGGAACGGAAACCATTCAGATTGTAACTGGTGCTCCCAACGTAAAGGAAGGAGATAAGGTTCCTGTTGTATTAGACGGCGGAAAAGTGGCAGGCGGACATGACGGCGGTCCTCTTCCGGAAGAGGGAATCCGGATTAAAAGCGGCAAATTAAGAGGTATTGAGTCTCATGGAATGATGTGCTCCATTGAGGAACTGGGCTCCAGCCGGGATATGTATCCGCTGGCTCCGGAAAGCGGAATCTATATTCTTCCGGAAGATACCCAGGTAGGAGCAGATGCAGTAGAAGTGCTGGGTCTTCGTGATGTGGTATTTGAGTACGAAATTACATCGAACCGCGTAGACTGCTACAGCGTGCTTGGTATTGCAAGAGAGGCTGCCGCTACTTTTAGAAAACCATTTGTTCCTCCGGTGGTTACAGAAAGCGGAAATGGAGAAGATATTCACGATTATTTAAAGGTTACTGTGGAAAATCAGGAACTTTGTCCAAGATATTGTGCGAGAATGGTGAAAAATATTAAACTGGCTCCATCTCCGGAGTGGATGCAGAGACGTCTGGCAGCCAGCGGTATCCGTCCAATCAACAATATTGTGGATATTACCAACTACATTATGGAAGAATACGGACAGCCAATGCACGCATTTGACTATGATTTATTAGCTGGACATGAGATTGTGGTAAAGTGTGCGAAAGACGGCGATGAATTCCAGACTCTGGACGGTCAGATGAGAAAACTGGATCATACCGTTTTGATGATCAATGACGGCGAAAAAGCAGTCGGCATTGCAGGCATTATGGGCGGTGAAAATTCCAAAATTACCGATGATGTAAAGAGCATGGTATTTGAGTGCGCCTGCTTTGACGGAACCAATATCCGTCTGTCAGCAAAGAAAGTGGGACTTCGTACCGATGCTTCCGGCAAGTTTGAAAAGGGACTGGATCCCAATACTGCTATGGAAGCAATCAACCGTGCCTGCCAGTTAATCGAAGAACTGGGAGCCGGAGAAGTAGTCGGCGGCGTTATCGACGTTTGCGCCGGATTAAAGGAGCCGAAGAGAATCCCATTCCATCCGGAACGCATTAACAGATTACTGGGAACCGACCTTTCCAAAGAAACCATGTTAAGCTATTTTGGGCCATTGGAGATCGGCTATGACGAAGAGACAGGAGAAGTGATTGCTCCTACCTGGAGACAGGATTTGGAGAGAGAGGCAGATATTGCAGAGGAAGTGGCAAGATTTTTTGGATATGATAAGATCCCGACTACATTGCCAGCTGGAGAGTCTACTACCGGAAAACTGTCTTATAAACTGAGAATCGAAGAAAAAGCAAGAGAAATTGCAGAGTTCTCCGGTTTCTCACAGGCCATGACCTATTCCTTTGAAAGTCCAAAGGTATTTGACAAGCTGTTGATTCCAGAAGACTCCAGACTTCGCCAGACCGTTGTAATCTCCAACCCGTTGGGAGAAGATTTCAGCGTTATGCGTACCCTGCCGTTAAACGGTATGCTGAGTTCTCTGTCTACCAACTACAACCGCAGAAATAAGGACGTTCGCCTGTATGAGATGGCAACCGTTTATCTGCCAAAGAGCCTGCCTCTGACCGAACTTCCGGACGAGCGGATGCAGTTTGTACTGGGAATGTACGGAGACGGCGACTTCTTTACCATGAAGGGCGTGGTAGAAGAGTTCTTTGAAAGTGCAGGCATGACCGGACGCCTTCACTACGATCCAAATGGAGATCATCCGTATCTGCATCCAGGAAGAAAGGCAGATATTGTATACAACAATACCGTAGTTGGCTATTTAGGTGAAATTCATCCGGATGTAGCAGACAATTATAAGATTGGTGAGAAAACATATGTGGCAGTTGTAGATATGCCTGCAATGTTAGAGTTCACTACATTTGACAGAAAATATGCCGGACTGGCAAAATTCCCTGCAGTAAGCAGAGACTTAAGTATGGTAGTTCCAAAAACTGTACTGGCAGGCCAGATTGAAGATATGATTGTTCAGAGAAGCGGAAAGATTCTGGAAGAGTGCAAGCTGTTTGATATTTATGAAGGCAGCCAGATTAAGGAAGGATACAAGTCTATGGCTTACTCCATTACCTTTAGAGCACAGGATCACACTCTGGAAGAAAAAGAGATTACCGGTGTAATGAATAAAATTTTAAATGGCCTTCAGGGAATGGGAATTGAACTGAGAGCATAAGAAAACGAGGGTGCTGCAAAATTTGCAGCGCCCTCTTGATTTTTTGCTATAAACCTGGATTGGTGTGTTTACATGGAAGCAAATATTATATGATAAATTAGATGAAAAAACAAGAAATAATTCAAAAAATATGTAAAAAATATTGTTTTTGGTCGAATATATAATAATAAACGAGAAGTGAATT
>URUX01000217.1 GCA_900551135.1 uncultured Clostridium sp. | reverse complement strand
TCTAAACGGTCTGACACCGCAGCCAGAATCTTCATGGCAGCATAATTTTTATCGGTAGCCTCAATAATGGTCCAGGGAGCATTTTCGGTATCGGTTTTTTCCAGCATTTCTTCGTTTATCTGAATGTATTCTTCATACCGTTCATTTCTCTCCCAGTCAGCCTCATTTACCCTCCAGGAAGTCTCTTTTGAACCGTCTAATTTTTTAAACCGCTTCCTTTGCTCCTCCTTTGAGATATAAAGAAACAGCTTAATGACAGCTGCCCCTCCGTCTGTAAGCTGGCGTTCAAAGGAGAGAATGTCCTGAAAGGCCCCGGGAAGCTGGCGTTCCGTTATTTTTCCATCAAACCGGTCCTTTTGAACTCTGCAGTACCAGCTTCTGTCAAAAATGGCAATCCGGCCATTGGCAGGCGTTTTCGTCCAATATCTCCATAAAAACGGACGCATTGCCTCTTCTTCCGTCTCTCTGCTGGATGCATATACGGAAAATCCTCTGGGATCTAAGTTTTGAATGAGCCGGTTAATCTGAATCCCTTTTCCTGCTGCTCCCATTCCTTCAAACACAATGATAACCGGAATCCCCGCAGCCTTACATTCTCTCTGCAAAAGCCCCAGCTTTGCCCCCAGCTGATCTCTGACGGCTTTATAGGTTTCCTTATCCGCAGTTTTGGATAAATCAATTTTTTCCAGCAATGGCGTTTCCTCCTTCTTGCTGTATCCTGGCATACAGTTTTACAATTATGTTTTCCCAGTTAGTTCTTTCAGTATACCCCAGATTTTCTTATCTGAAAAGATCCATTTCTCCCTTTCTCCGACGCCCAAAAAGAAAAAGCTGTAAAATGCGAAAAACCAGTTCCTACCTGTCCCCATTTTACAGCCTTTATTTTTACAGCGCCGCCGTCACAAAAATATCGTAAATGGCCTTAATTGCCGTCTCAAAATCAGAGTTTTTAACACCGATGATAATATTAAACTCGCTGGAGCCCTGATCAATCATTTTAACATTGATTCTGGCATGAGCCAGCGCAGAGAAAATTCTTCCCGCCGTACCTCTCGTTGCCTTCATACCTCTGCCCACTACTGCAATCAGAGCCAGATCTGCCTCCAGTTCCACAGCATCCGGTTCTACTGCCCTGTGGATTCCTGCGATTACTGACTGTTCGTGTTCCACAAATTCATCCTGATGGACAAATACAGTCATGGTATCAATACCAGAAGGCATGTGTTCGATGGAAATATCCTGCTTTTCAAATACAGATAAAATCTTCCGGCAGAAGCCCACTTCTGCATTCATCATGGCTTTTTCAATATTGATGGAGCAGAAGCCCTTCTTTCCTGCAATGCCGGTGATAATATATTTAGGCTTTCTGCAGGTGCTTTCCACAATTAATGTACCCTTATCATCCGGCTTATTGGTATTGCGGATGTTAATGGGAATTCCCTCCCGGCGAACCGGGAAAATCGCATCCTCATGGAGCACGCTGGCACCCATGTAGGAAAGTTCTCTCAGTTCCCGATAGGTAATGGTCTCAATCACTTCCGGATTGTCGATAATCCTGGGATCTGCTACCAGGAAACCGGATACGTCTGTCCAGTTCTCATATAAATCTGCATGAATCGCTCTGGCTACAATGGAACCGGTAACATCGGATCCGCCTCTGGAAAAGGTTTTAATGCTGCCGTCAGCCTTAGAACCGTAAAATCCCGGAATTACCGCCCTTTCCGTATGGGAAAGCCGGTCGGAAAGTTCCCGGTTAGTCGCTTCTGCATCCAGATTGCCTTTCTCATCAAAGAAAATCACTTCCGCTGCGTCAATAAATTCATATTCCAGATACGCTGCCATTACCATTCCATTTAAATATTCACCTCTGGAACCGGCATAATCCCTTCCAATTTTGGCAATGAAGTTTTCCTCTATCCTGGCAAACTCATGGTCTAAGTTTAAGTTTAACTCCAGACCGTCAATAATGTCTGTATAACGCTTTTTAATCTTGTCCAGAATTTTTTTATAGCTGGCTCCTGAAGATGCAGCTTCATAACACTCATACAGCAGATCTGTGACTTTCTCATCCTTGTCATTTCTCTTGCCTGGTGCAGACGGAATTACATAACGTCTGGATTTGTCAGCGCGGATAATATCCCCAACTTTCTTAAATTGTCTTGCGCTGGCTAAAGAACTGCCTCCAAACTTCACTACCTTTTTCATAATCATTCTCCTTTACCGCAAAACGCCATTTTTGAAAATGATACTCTGAAATAAAATCCCTGTCAATATAATTTTATACAGGTTTTAAGCTTCGACTGCTGCTTTATTCCATCTGGGCATTTATGCTGGCTTCACAGGAACGCATGGCTAAAATGGTCTTTTCCATTAACTCTTCCAGGGTCCAGCCCAAAATTTCCGCTCCGTCTTTTATCACGTCTCTGGAACATCCGGCTGCAAACCGCTTGTCTTTAAACTTTTTCTTTAAACTGGAAACTTCCATGTCCATTACGCTTTTGGATGGGCGCATACGGGCGGCTGCGCCAATGAGTCCAGTCAGTTCATCTGCTGCAAACAGCACCTTTTCCATCTCATGCTCTGGCTTTACATCAGAACACAGACCATAAGCATGACTGCATACTGCATGCACCAGTTCCGGTTCTGCCCCAATCTCTGCCAGCAGTTCCGGGGCTTTTTTACAGTGCTCTTCCGGATATTTTTCAAAATCCACATCATGAAGCAGTCCGGCAATTGCCCAAAACTCTTTTTCCTCCCCATATCCCAGTTCCTCTGCATACCAGCGCATAGCGCCTTCTACAGTCAGCCCGTGAAGGATATGAAAGAGCTCCTGATTGTACTTTTTCAGCAGGGCAAGAGCCTGCTCTCTGGTAACCTGTGTTGTCATACTAATTCTCCTTTACGTAAAATATTTTTATTCGGATTGGAACCTTTTCAGCCCCTTTTCTCATATTCTGGCATAGACGATAATTTTGGAGGCTTTTATGAATTCCTTTCCATCTGTCACAGGAGTCATCACCGCCATTCACAGCCCGGCTGACAACCGCAGCAATGACTTGTGTTCCTTTCTTTTGGATATCCAGTCCGCTGACGGGCCGGTATCTCTTTTATTAACTTCCAGCACCTATGTATATGACTGTCAACATCTGAAAACGGGCGATTCCATTACAGCTTTTTATGATCCCGGCGCTCCGGTTCCTCTCATATAC
>URUX01000216.1 GCA_900551135.1 uncultured Clostridium sp. | reverse complement strand
TTTTATGGCTAGTCCAGCAACAATTGAAAGAAAATGGTACGTAGTTGACGCTACCGGATATACATTAGGCCGCTTAGCTTCTGAAGTAGCTAAGGTTTTAAGAGGTAAAAATAAGCCGATTTTCACCCCTCATATGGATTGCGGCGATTATGTAATCGTTGTAAATGCTGAGAAGATTAAAGTAACCGGCAAGAAATTAGATCAGAAGATTTACTACAACCACTCTGATTACGTAGGCGGTATGAGAGAAACCACTCTGCGTGAGATGATGGCTAAGAAGCCAGAGAAGGTAGTAGAGTTAGCAGTTAAGGGTATGCTTCCAAAGGGACCTCTGGGAAGAAGCATGTTAGACAAGCTTCATGTATACGCAGGCCCGGAACACGAGCAGGCAGCACAGAAACCAGAAGTTTTAACATTCTAATTTAGAAGATTTGGAAGGAGGAAATTGTAATGGCTAACGCAAAATTTTACGGAACTGGCAGAAGAAAAAAATCTATCGCTAGAGTATACTTAGTACCAGGTACTGGTAAGATCACTATCAACAAGAGAGACATCGATGAGTATTTAGGTCTGGAGACCTTAAAGGTTATCGTTCGTCAGCCTCTGGTTGCAACTGAGACCACTGATAAGTTCGACGTATTAGTAAACGTACATGGCGGCGGCTTCTCCGGACAGGCAGGCGCAATCCGTCATGGTATTTCCAGAGCACTGCTTCACGCAGACGCTGATTACAGACCAGTATTAAAGAAAGCAGGTTTCTTAACCAGAGACCCAAGAATGAAAGAAAGAAAGAAATACGGCTTAAAGGCAGCTCGTCGTGCTCCACAGTTCTCCAAGAGATAATTGTTTGTCTCAGGACAATTCAATACGATTTATCACTCCCCAGAATTTCGGTTCTGGGGAGTTTTTTGTGTGGATTGTTTGAAAAACATCAAACCATCTCAGATATGCACAAAGCAGGAGAGACATTGTTTATAGATAAGCGGAAATGGGAAAAAATACACAAATCTAGTCTTAAAATTGTTTGTGAAGTTTCAAAACAACTGAAATATAAACAAACTCAGAGGAAAATTGTTTATAAATGAACTGAAACAGGAGAAAATGCACAAACCTAGCTTTAAAATTGTTTGTATGTTATCAAAACAAGGGAAATATACATAAACCTAGCGGAGAATTGTTTGGAGAGGGTTTGAGAGACCAAGTTTTTAAACAGCAAAGTATTCTTGAATAATTGTTTCAATGGTTTTGGAGGCGAGAGGGTGTTCTTTGGTTTCGTATGTTGTAATAAGGTTAATAGTTGGAATAATATTATTTTGACAGTAGGTATTTAGCTTTTGAAAAACGTTTTGTGCATAAGAAGGAGAATCCATGAGTCCAAAGTGTTCCCAGTAAAAATACTGATTTGAGGTTGGATGGCGGATTGTAAAGTCAGGGTACAGCGTAATATTTTTGAGATGCAGGCTGCATTCATAGCGGAAAGAGATGTTATGTAAGAATAGAGCCTGATCGATTAATGCTTCTGACTTTGAACGGACGATGTGTCCAGATGGACAAGGGTGCAGCAGGGCGTCTGGATGACTGGGATTTTTTTCATAAGGTTCTTTGACCCATTGCTTCAAAGATTCTGAATCAGGCTGGAAGCACTGGGCAAGTATTTTTTGATAGGAAGAGTGCGAAAGAAGCTGTTCGAGTTTTGGGGAATCGGATTTATAATATTTTAGAAATGCATTTACAGCTTGTAATTCTTTTTCTAAATCTTCGAGACGAGCAGCAGCTAATTTTTTCTCTGCGAGTATGTTGATGAGTTCTAAGTTCTTTTTTGGAATGTAAGTATATGTTCCGTTTCGAGAATGGAGATAAGTGATATAGTTTCCATTTTTTGTGCAAATCAGTTCTCCGTCCGGATAAGAAGACAGGCGGTGTTTCATGTTCTGGATTGTCGTTGACAATTCGTTCTTGCGTTTCAGTAATTGATGATATAACAATAAAATTCCTCCTTGAGATATGTAGTGAAATATGAGATATATAGTGAAATATGAGATATGTAGTGAAATAAAAAGATGTGCATTTTAATGAGAGCAGATAGAATGTTCAATTTGATATGCTGATTTACGATAAAACTATCATATTTAGAGGAAGGGTGTCAAGGGCGAAAGCTGCTTTGTGAATACCATTCAGGTTTTTCGATGCGCATTATTACAAGCTGTGATAAAATGTAGGAAAAAACAGAGATTCAGAGGAAATGAGTTATGCGGATCGATTATCTTGTATATTTTCTTCATGTAGTTCAGACGAAATCCATTAATATTTCAGCGAGACAGCTTCATCTTTCCCAGCAGAGCCTTAGCTGGGCGATTAAAAAATTAGAAGAAGAAATAGGCGCCAGTCTCTTTGAACGCCATTACTACGGAGTAGACCTGACCAGAGAAGGAGAGATTGTAGCAGAACATGCGGGAAAGATTGTGAAAGAGCATTATACGATGAAAAAAGAACTGCTGCCATATTTGGAACCAGTTTCCGAAGTGTTTTCCGGAGAACTGCGTCTGGGAATCAATTATCACATTATTAATGAAGTGCTGTATACGATTGTTCAGACTTTTACCAGACAAAATCCGGGTGTAAAGATTCAGATTAAAGATGGAAGCGTGGCAGAAATGAAACAGGCAGTAAAGGAGGGAAATATGGATCTGGCCCTGTTTGGTGACTGGGCAGGAGAAACTGTTTCCTTAGAAACGCTGTACCGGGCAAATATTCTGGTTTGTGTTTCGAAAAAATCTCATCTTGCCGATAAAAGGATTATTGGGCCGGAAGAACTGGTTGCAGAACCACTGAGCCAGTATACGGATCAGGAAATTACAACTCATTTCTTTGAGGGATATGGAAAGCCCAATATTTTGCTGGAAACCAGCAGCACCGAATTGCTTCGCCAGATGATTCAGGCAGGTGCCGGATACTGTCTGACCAATCAGCTGGACTGGAATGAAGATTATTCTTTTGCAGAAAAAGCAAACCTGTCGGTAATTCCGGTCAAACATCCGGCTGCAGCAATTTCTTATAGCATGATATATCCGGAATCAGAGGGCGACAGGGCTGCCAGTTCAGGACTGTCAGCTTTGATTAAAATTATCCGTAAGCGTTTTCAGCTTTTGGAAATTCCAATCCATTCGGAAACTTCACACCCGGCTCCAGAAGACGAAAGATCGGAAGAG
>URUX01000215.1 GCA_900551135.1 uncultured Clostridium sp. | reverse complement strand
TAGGCGGCAAGACGGGTACAGCAGAAAAATATCCGAGAAGTGCCCAAAATTATCTGGTTTCTTTTGTGGGATTTGCGCCGGCAGACAATCCGCAGGTAATGGTCTATGTGGTAATTGACACACCAAACCTGCCTGGAAAAGAACAGGCCCACAGCAGCTTTGCCACAGAGATTGTCCAGAAGATTTTGGCAGACTCCCTTCCATATTTAACTGTATTTCCAACTACGGATATTGAGACTGTGCCTGAAGAACTGCAGGATCAGCTTCCGGAAGAAGACGGGATTGTCAATGAAGAGACAACTGCTCCGGAAGAACCCGAGACACCCCCCAGGGAATATGAGACAGATGAGTATATTGTAGGGGAAGCAGAGAGCGAAGAGGCTCTGCCTGGTGCGCCGGCAGGGATCGAAGAGGTCGAAACCCTGCCAGTGTCTACAGAAGGAAGCCCGGAAACAGAGACTTCCGAAGCCGAACCCTCAAAAGCCGAATCCTCCAAAGAACGTTCAGAAAAGGAAACGGCCTCCGGAGAAGCTGGGGAATAACCCCCGGAAAGCTGTCATATATATGAAGGGATGACAGTGCCTGTATGGGGGATACATGAATACAAACCAGACGTGCCATAGAGGAAAAATAGCCCTCCTGTTCGTTCTGTCGTCTCTGATTACGGCAGTTCTGCTGGGAAGGCTGTTTTTTCTTATGGTTTATCGGGCAGATCATTACAGTTTAATGGCAGAAGATCTTCACCAGAGGGAGAGAACCATTAAAGCCGCAAGAGGAAGAATCCTAGATGCCACAGGAACGGTAATTGCCGATAACCGGACAGTGTGTACCATTTCGGTGATCCACAATCAGATTACCGATCCGGAGCGGGTTGTTCAGGTGTTATCCAGATACCTGAATATTTCCGAGGAAACGGTTCGCAAAAAGGTGGAAAAGTACAGTTCCAGAGAGATTATCAGTACCAATGTGGACAAAAAAACAGGGGATGCCATTCGGGATGAAGGACTGGAAGGGGTAAAGGTTGATGAGGACTATAAACGGTACTACCCCTATGACAGTCTGGCTTCCAAGGTATTGGGGTTTACCGGAGGCGATAATCAGGGAATTATCGGTCTTGAGGTAAAGTACGAAACCTGGCTGAAAGGGAAAAACGGGCTGATTCTTACCATGACGGATGCCAGAGGGGTGGAGATTGAAAACGCAGCAGAAGACAGGGTAGAACCCATTGCAGGAAATGATCTTTATATCAGCCTGGATCGGAACATACAGGCTTACTGTCAGCAGGCGGCATATCAGGTCATGGAAAAGAAAAATGCCAAACGGGTTTCGGTAATTGTCATGAATCCCCAAAACGGCGAGATTATGGCCATGGTAAACGTGCCGGAATTTAATTTAAACGATCCCTTTACCCCCGGCCAGAACCTGGTAAGTGAAAGCGCCCGGCAGGAAGAATTTGAGGCAGAGCAGGCGGCTCAGGAAAAAGGGGCTTCCGGTAAACAGGATTTGCTCAACCAGATGTGGAGAAACACCTGTATTAACGATACGTATGAGCCTGGTTCCACCTTTAAAATCATTACAGCTGCCGCAGGACTGGAGGCCGGAGTCGTCGGTTTCAATGACCAGTTTTCCTGTCCCGGCTTCCGGATTGTAGAGGACCGCAAGATCCGATGCCATAAAACAGGAGGCCATGGGAGTGAAAATTTTCTCCAGGGCATGATGAACTCCTGCAATCCGGTGTTAATCGATGTGGGACAGCGTCTGGGGATTGACAGATATTATGAGTATTTTGAACAGTTTGGATTAAAAGGAAAAACGGGAATTGATCTGCCTGGAGAAGCGTCAACGATTATGCATAAGAAAGAAAATATGGGTCTGGTAGAACTGGCAACGGTTTCCTTTGGTCAGTCTTTTCAGATTACACCCATGCAGCTGATTACCACGGTGTCAGCTATTATCAATGGCGGAAACCGGGTTACGCCCCATTTTGGAGTAAAAGCAGTCAGCAGGGACCAGAAACACATTCACAGGTTTTCCTATCCTGTAGAAGAAGGGGTGCTGTCTGAAAAAACCAGCGCTGACATGCGCTATATTTTAGAGCAGGTAGTAGCAGAAGGAAGCGGAAAAAAAGCGGCAGTTCCCGGTTACCGGATTGGCGGGAAAACGGCGACTTCTGAAAAACTTCCCAGAAGCCTGAAAAAATATATTTCCTCATTTATCGGTTTTGCTCCGGCAGACAATCCCCAGGTGATTGCGCTGATTACCATTGATGAACCGGAAGGAATCTATTACGGCGGAACCATAGCTGCTCCGGTAATTGCAGATATTTTTCAGAACATTCTTCCTTATCTGGAAATCGAACCAGCAGAGGAAGAAAGTACCGGAGCCTTTCGAATCTATGGTTGATTATTCAGGGAAAAAGACGTATACTACCTAATGTGTACTATAAAATTCATACATAAGAAACTGAGGTGCGACATGATTAATGAAACAATCTTAGCTATAATTATATCCTTTGCCATCAGCGCATTGCTGTGTCCCATAGTAATTCCCTTCCTCCACAAGCTGAAATTCGGTCAGCAGGTTCGGGATGACGGCCCGCAGGCCCATCTGAAAAAGCAGGGAACGCCTACCATGGGCGGGCTGGTTATTTTGTCCAGTATTATTATTACATCTATTTTTTATATACCCAGATACCCCAAAATCATACCGGTTCTGTTTGTTACGGTCGGTTTTGGAATTATCGGATTTTTAGATGATTACATTAAGATTGTAATGAAGCGTTCTGAAGGGTTAAACCCTAAACAAAAGCTGATTGGCCAGATTATTATTACCGGTATTTTTGCCTGGTATCTGATGACCAGCAAAGAGGTGGGAACGGATATGCTGATTCCGTTTACCGGAGGATTCGACAATGGATTTTTCCTGGATCTGGGAATTTTCTTTGTTCCGGCTCTGTTTCTTATTGTGTTGGGTACTGATAATGGAGTCAATTTTACCGATGGGCTGGATGGACTGTGTACCAGTGTAACCATTCTGGTAGCTACCTTTTTTACAATAGTGGCGATTGGGGAAAACAGCGGCATCAGCCCCATTACAGGAGCAGTAGTAGGAAGTCTGCTGGGATTTCTGCTGTTTAATGTGTATCCGGCCAAGGTCTTTATGGGCGATACCGGTTCCCTGGCTTTAGGCGGTTTTGTGGCTTCCAGCGCCTATATGATGCGTATGCCGATTTTCATTGCGATTGTA
>URUX01000214.1 GCA_900551135.1 uncultured Clostridium sp. | reverse complement strand
GCGGTCCCGACGGAGGAGACGGCGGACGGGGCGGCGATATTATTTTTGAAGTTGATGACGGATTAAATACCTTGACAGACTTCCGTCATGTTAGAAAATACGTAGCCAGCAGCGGTGAAGAGGGCGGAAAACGCCGGTGTCATGGAGCCGACGGCAAAGATCTGGTGATTAAAGTTCCGGAGGGAACGGTTATTAAAGATTTTGAATCTGGTAAGGTCATTGCAGATATGTCAGGTGAGAACCGCCGGGAAATCATTTTAAAAGGCGGTAAAGGCGGTCTGGGAAATATGCATTTTGCCACCTCAACTATGCAGGTTCCAAAGTATGCCCAGCCTGGCCAGCCCGCCCAGGAACTGTGGGTGCTGTTAGAGTTAAAAGTCATTGCAGATGTAGGTTTGGTCGGATTTCCTAATGTAGGTAAATCTACGCTGCTTTCCAGAGTCAGCAATGCCCGTCCCAAAATTGCAAACTACCATTTTACTACTTTAAATCCTCATCTTGGTGTGGTAGACCTGGGAGAAGGGGCAGGATTTGTCATGGCTGATATCCCGGGACTGATTGAAGGCGCTTCCGAAGGTATTGGCCTGGGTCATGCGTTTTTAAAGCATATTGAAAGAACCAAGGTACTGATTCATGTCGTAGATGCAGCATCTACAGAGGGACGAGATCCGGTTGCAGACATTCGTGCAATTAATAAGGAACTGGAAGCATACAATCCGGAACTGCTGACTCGTCCTCAGGTAATCGCAGCCAATAAAGTGGATGCCATTTATGATGACGGCGAAGAAAATCCGGTGGATCGCCTGCGCAGAGAGTTTGAACCAGAAGGTATTTCCGTATATCCAATTTCAGCAGTCAGCGGCCAGGGGGTAAAGGAATTGCTTTACCATGTCAGCGATTTACTGAAAACAGTAGACCAGAAGCCGGTTATTTTTGAAAAAGAATTTGATATGAGCATGAAGGCTGTTGAAAATCTGCCTTATACAGTTGAAAAAGAAAAAGACGGTGTATATGTAGTAGAAGGGCCTAAGATTGACAAGATGCTGGGCTATACAAATCTGGATTCTGAAAAAGGATTTGAGTTCTTCCAGAAGTTCTTAAAGAATACCGGAATTTTAGCAGAACTGGAAGATGCCGGTATTGAAGAGGGCGATACAGTCCGGATGTACGGCCTGGAATTCGATTACTATAAATAGAACCATAAACAGAACACGTACGGCCTGTTTTCAGGCCTGGAGGAAATAGATGACAAGCAAAGAAAGAGCTTATTTAAAAGGACTTGCTATGGACCTTGATTCCATCTTTCAGATTGGAAAGTCCAGTCTTACACCAGAAGTAACCCAGGCAGTAAGCGAAGCATTAGAAGCCAGGGAATTAATTAAAATTACGTTGTTAAAGAATTGTCTGGATGACATTCATGCTGTTGCTGAAACTCTGGCAGAACGTACCCGTTCGGAAGTAGTTCAGGTGATTGGACGCAAGATTGTGTTGTATAAACCTGCAAAGGACGAAAAGAAACGAAAGATCGTTCTTTCATAGGAGGGAAGTATTATGTCCAGAATCGGAATTATGGGAGGAACGTTTGACCCCATCCATAACGGACATCTTCGGCTGGCACAGCAGGCGTACACAGAATACCAGCTGGATTCTGTGTGGTTTATGCCATCTGGCCAGCCACCCCATAAAAAAGACCATAAAGTGACAGATGCGGATATACGCTGTGAAATGGTTGAAATTGCCATTACAGAATATCCGTATTTTTGCTGTTCAGATTTTGAAATCAGACGCCAGGGAAACACTTATACGGCACAGACCCTGGCTTTTTTGAAAGAAGTGTATCCGGAACATGAGTTTTACTTCATTATAGGAGCAGATTCCCTTTATGAAATAGAGGGGTGGTACCATCCAGAACTGGTAATGTCCAGAACGGTCTTATTAGTAGCCGGCAGAGAATATTCAAAGGTTCACCGCCCGATTGAAGAACAGATTTCTTATTTGAAAAATAAGTACAGGGCTCATATTATGCGGTTAAATTGTAAAGCAATAGATGTTTCCTCAGCAGAAATCAGAGAAGCAGTGATATGCGGCCAGCCGGTTGATTCCCTGGTTCCTGTATCTGTAGCAAAATTTATCCGGACACATCATCTATACGAAAGTTTATAAAAGGAGATACTATTTATGAGCAATTCTCCCAGCCAGATTGCATTATACAGAAAACGTTTAAAAGCTAAATTACCTCCGATGCGGTATGAACATTCCGTTTCCGTATCTTATACCTGCATGTGTCTTGCCATGCGCTATGGCAGTGATATGGATAAGGCAGAGATTGCCGGGCTTCTTCACGATTGCGGAAAACGCTTTTCTGATGATATAATCCTGAAAAAATGTGAAAAAAATAAAATTCCTTTAACAGATGCCCAGATAGAAGCTCCGGCAGTCCTTCACGCCAATTATGGAGCCTGGTTAGCCGAAAATAAATTTCAAATAGAAGATAAAGAGATTCTAAGCGCAATTTTATATCATACAACAGGAAAACCGGAAATGACCATGCTGGAAAAAATACTGTATGTCGCTGATTTTATTGAGCCTCGCCGCAACAAAGCCCCTAACCTGGCACAAATGCGCCAGTTGGCATTTCAGGATTTGGATGAAGCGGTTTACCAGATTTTAAAAGGAACCCTGGAATACCTTACGGCAAAAGGCGGTTTTGTACACCCTACGACAAGGCAGGCATATGAATATTACAAGGGACTGATAGAAAAACCAACTTTAAATTAGCGCTGCCAGACAGAAACGATTGAAAAAGCGCAGATCTTAAATGAAAGAGAGGACGAAATATGGATCAATCAAAGGAAATGGTACGTTTAGCTGTTCAGGCTTTACAGGATAAAAAAGGCGAAGATGTAAAAATAATCGATATCCATGAAGTGTCCGTATTGGCTGATTATTTTATTATTGCCAGCGGTACAAACCCAAATCAGGTTCAGGCTATGGCTGATAATGTGGAGGAGACTCTGGGAAGAGCAGGCTATGTATCCAGACAAGTAGAAGGCTACGATTCTGCCAATTGGATCTTAATGGACTATAAAGACATAATCGTTCATATTTTCTGCCGTGAAGATAGACTGTTCTATGATTTGGAACGTATCTGGAGAGACGGCAAAACGATTGTAGATATTAACGAATTATAGAATATTCAGCAAGAGCGTTTGCTGAGTTGCGAGGGGCTGTCGGGAAATATTAATTTCTGACTCCCTGACGTAATAATTAGAACAC
>URUX01000213.1 GCA_900551135.1 uncultured Clostridium sp. | reverse complement strand
ACAGAATGAGCGGGGAATACGAAGAGCAGGTAAAAGGAGAAAAGATGGAAGATATGGAAGAGAAGGAAGAAAAATTGACGCTGGAGAAATTTGAGGAGGCAACGGAAGCCGTCTCAAAGGTAATATCCGAGACAAAGCTGGTGTACAGTGAGCATTTTTCCAATATGACCGGTAACAAGGTATATTTTAAACCTGAAAATATGCAGTATACGGGAGCCTATAAGGTTCGGGGAGCGTATTACAAGATCAGTACCCTGTCTGAAGAAGAAAAGTCAAAAGGCCTGGTTACGGCTTCTGCAGGAAACCATGCCCAGGGCGTGGCGTATGCCGCAAAGCTTGCTGGAATTAAGGCAACCATTGTCATGCCGACTACCACTCCGTTAATTAAAATTAACCATACCAAGAGTTACGGCGCAGAAGTCGTATTAGAAGGCAATGTATTTGATGAATCCTGCAGCTATGCCTATGATCTGGTGGAACAGACGGGAGGAACCTTTGTACATCCCTTTAATGACCTGGAAGTAGCCACCGGACAGGGAACCATTGCCATGGAAATCATTAAGGAACTGCCTACGGTTGACTATATTTTAGTTCCTATTGGCGGAGGCGGTTTGTGTACCGGCGTTTCTGTCCTGGCTAAGATGCTGAATCCCAAGATCAAAGTAATTGGCGTAGAACCGGCAGGCGCAGCGTGCATGAAAGCATCCCTGGAAGCCGGACATGTAGCAGGGCTGTCTTCTGTAAATACCATTGCCGACGGTACGGCAGTAAAGACTCCTGGCGATCTGTTATTCCCGTATATTCAGGAAAACGTGGACGATATTATTACCATTGACGACAGTGAACTGATTGTGGCATTCCTGGATATGGTAGAAAATCATAAGATGATTGTAGAGAATTCCGGCCTTCTGACCGTAGCTGCATTAAAGCATCTGAATGTGCAGAAGAAGAAAATCGTGTCTATCTTAAGCGGCGGCAACATGGATGTGATTACCATGGCATCCATTGTACAGCACGGTCTGATTTTAAGGGATCGGGTATTTACCGCATCTGTACTTCTCCCGGATAAGCCGGGTGAACTGGCAAAGGTTTCTTCTCTGTTAGCAGAAGAGCAGGCCAATGTAATTAAACTGGAGCACAACCAGTTTGTCAGCATCAACCGTAATGCAGCCGTAGAACTCCGGATTACCATGGAAGCCTTTGGAACGGCTCATAAGCAGTCGATTTTACAGGCTTTAAGCGAAAAGGGCTATCGGCCAAAGCTGGTAAAGGGAAAAGGCACGTACAATGACTGACAAACCACATCCTTTAACGGATAATATTATTTATTTTCTAAAATGGACGCTGATTTCCTGCCTGATGGGCGGAGCGGGAGGGGCGGCAGGAGCCGCCTTTTCCCACTGTGTCGACTGGGCCGGCGCCTTCCGACAGGCTCATTCCTGGACACTGTATTTGATGCCTGTGGCAGGACTGCTTATCGTCTGGATGTATCGCATGGCAAAAGAAGAAGATAACAGGGGAACCAATGGGATTTTGACTGCGGTTTCTTCCACAGAAGAAGTCAGTCCGGCGACAGGGCCTCTGATTTTTATCGGAACGGTTTTAACTCATCTGGTTGGAGGATCTTCCGGACGGGAAGGAGCTGCTCTGCAAATCGGCGGCAGCATGGGAAATTTCATAGGAAAACGGATGAAGCTGGATGAAAAAGACCGGAAAGTCGTAGTGATGTGCGGAATGAGCGCTCTTTTTGGCGCTTTATTTGGGACGCCCATAGCTGCCGGTATTTTTTCCATGGAAGTCATCAGCGTGGGAGTTATGTACTATGCGGCGCTGGTTCCCTGCCTGTTTTCAGCCTTTATCGGAACGGGAATCTCTGTATCCTTAGGGATGAAACCGGAAAAATTTCAGATTTTGGAAGTGCCGGCATTTACGGTAAAAACCGGATTGTTTATTGTATTTTTAGGGATTTTGTGCGCCGTTGTCAGCATTTTGTTTTGTATGATTCTCCATGAGGCTCAGCATTTGTATCAGAAATATTTAAAAAACCCCTATGTGAGAATTTTAGCTGCCAGCGCGTTGTTTATTGTCCTTACACTGGCTGTTGGAACGAGGGAATATCTGGGAAGCGGAAGCGAAATTATCGAAAAGGCCATGGAAGGCCATGCAGGATGGGAAACATTTTTATTGAAGATGGTATTTACGGCTATCGTTCTGGGAGCCGGATTTAAGGGAGGCGAAATTGTGCCGACCATGTCCATTGGCGCATCCTTTGGATGCGTAATCGGACTGGCAGCCGGCATTTCTCCGTCACTGTGTGCTGCCTGTGGGCTGGCAGCGCTCTTTGCAGGCGTGACCAACTGTCCTGTGTCAGCCTTAATCATTGCCCTGGAAATGTTCGGTTATGAGGCCATGCCCTATTTTGCCCTCATTTCAGCCGTATCCTTTGCCCTGTCCGGGTATTATGGGCTTTACAGCAGTCAGAAATTTGTATATTCCAAAACCCGAACCGAGTTTATTAACCGAAAGGCAAACTAAAGGATTATTCTAATTTTTTGCCACAGTAGGGACAGGAAGAAACCTGAGGTTTTCCCTCTTTCCAGGGAAGGCGTTTTTTGCAGGAAGGACAGCGCCAGAACAGGGCTGAGAATCCATAGGCAAGGCCGATAAGGGCCATACCCATTGCGCCGATCCCCATAACCGTCATGAGTTCGGTACATAAAATTGCGATAAATAGGACGATTATACCTGCCAGTAAAAACAGGTTATGAACAAAAATACAGACTTTTTTCGGTAAGTGCATGATAGAAACCTCCATGAAAAGGGTAAGCATCCGTACAGGGGATACTTGATTATCATAGCACATTTTAGGGAAAACTGCCAGATGTGATTTTGACAGGAAAGGTATGAAGGAGACAGGAAAAATGATACTTGCAAGTGATTACGATGGAACATTTTTTGTGGATAAGGACCAGACTCTTAGAAATCTGGAAGCAGTCAGCAGGTGGAGAAAACTGGGAAATTCATTTGGTCTGGTAACAGGACGTTCCTACGAGATGGTTCAGCTGGCAATGAAAGAGATTCCGCTTCCGCTTGATTTTTTAATCTGCAATAATGGGGCTGCAATATATCGTCTGGATGGAACGGTAATGAAGCACAGTCCATTGAACCGGAATCGATTAGAGGAGTTTTTAGAACTTTCTTCTGTAAAGGAAAGTCCAAGGATTTTTGCTGCATCTTCCCAGGGAACCTTTACGGTTCGGATGGAGGATCGATCATTGTTTGGAATTCAGTTAACAATGTCATTTAGTTAATTTTATATTCATATGG
>URUX01000212.1 GCA_900551135.1 uncultured Clostridium sp. | reverse complement strand
GTATATAAGGTTGGCGGGGCGCAGGCAATAGCGGCGCTGGCTTTCGGTACAGAATCTATCCCCAGAGTCAATAAAATTGTAGGGCCTGGAAATATCTTTGTAGCCCTGGCAAAAAAGGCCGTTTACGGCCATGTAAGCATTGACAGCATTGCGGGGCCAAGCGAAATACTGGTTCTGGCAGACGACAGTGCCAATCCCCGCTTTGTAGCGGCAGATCTGCTGTCCCAGGCAGAGCACGATGAATTGGCCAGCGCTATTCTGGTGACGACCAGCATGGATTTGGCAAAGAAGGTATCCGAAGAAGTGGATCGGTTTGTAAAACAGTTGTCCAGAAGAGAGATTTTAGAGAAATCCCTGGACAATTACGGATATATTCTGGTGGCAGAGAGTCTGGAAGATGCCATTGATACTGCAAATGAGATTGCTTCGGAACACCTGGAAATCGTTACCCGCAATCCATTTGAAGTGATGACAAAGATTCAAAATGCAGGGGCGATTTTTATAGGCCCTTACAGCAGCGAACCTTTGGGAGATTATTTTGCAGGCCCCAACCATGTGCTTCCAACCAACGGCACTGCCAAATTTTTCTCTCCTCTGGGAGTAGATGATTTTATTAAAAAATCCAGTATTATCTATTATTCCAAAGAGGCACTTGAAGCAATTCATACGGATATTGAAAAATTTGCCAATGCGGAACATCTGACCGCCCATGCCAATTCTATCCGGGTGCGGTTTGAAGACACAGAACATTAAACTACGGTAAGGAGACAGATTATGGCAAGATATGCAGAACTTACCCGCAAAACCAGGGAAACCAGCATTCATCTGACATTGGATTTAGATGGTACAGGAAGAGCGGATGTCCATACAGGGATTGGGTTTTTTGATCATATGCTGACCAGTTTTGCCCGCCATGGATTTTTTGATCTGACGGCTGATGTAACAGGAGATTTGGAAGTAGATACTCACCACACGATTGAAGATGTGGGAATTGTACTGGGTGCAGCCATAAAAGAAGCCGCAGGGGAGAAAAAAGGCATTGTCCGTTATGGAACTGCCATTCTTCCCATGGATGAAGCGCTGATTCTCTGTTCTCTGGATTTATGCGGCCGTCCTTATCTGGGGTGGGATGTGACGCTGGATCGGGAATATGTAGGAGATTTGGAAACCGAGATGATAAGGGAATTTTTCTATGCGGTTTCCTACAGCGCAGCAATGAACCTCCATCTCCGACAGATGGCCGGTTCCAATAATCACCATATTATTGAGGGGGCATTTAAAGCGTTCTCCAAAGCTTTGGATCAGGCTGTTTCCATGGACAGCCGGATTACAGATGTCCTCTCTACGAAAGGAAGTCTGTAATGCAGTTATATCCGGCAATTGATATTAAAAATGGACAGTGTGTCCGCTTGAGCCAGGGGCTTTTTGATAAGGTAAAAGTTTACGAACATTTACCGGAAAATGCCGCCATGCATTGGGAGAGCCAGGGGGCGACTTATCTTCATGCAGTAGATTTAGATGGTGCGTTAGCCGGTCATCCGGTTAACTTAGAAGCCATTCACCGCATTGTAAAATCTGTCGGTATTCCAGTGGAAGTGGGGGGAGGCATCCGAACCATAGAGGCGGCAAAAACACTGCTTCAGATTGGGGTCAGCCGCGTAATCATTGGAACAAAAGCAGTAGAGCGCCCTGAGTTTATGAAAGAACTGATAGAAGAACTGGGGGCGGAAAAAGTAGTTCTGGGTGTAGACGCCAAAGACGGTCTGGTAGCCGTAGAAGGCTGGGAGAAGGTCAGTACCTTAACATCGTCAGAACTTTGCGCCATGATGAAGGGATACGGTATCCGTCATATTGTATATACGGATATTTCCAGAGACGGGATGCTTTCCGGTCCTAATATAGAAGCAACCAGAAAACTTACAGAAGAAACAGGTTTGGATGTGATTGCATCCGGCGGTATTTCTTCGATAGAAGATTTGGAAGCCCTTTATCATGCGGGAATATGCGGGGCAATTATGGGAAAATCCCTTTACGAAAACAGGATTGATTTAAAAGAAGCGGTTCGCCGTTTTGAATAACAGGAGGGTTTATGGCAGATTACAAGAAATTGATTCCCAGCTTTGGATGCAGGGAAAAACAGGCCATTATTAAGGATTACGGGCTGGATTATTTCAGCAATGATATTCTGACTCTGGCTTCTTATTACAGCGATAACGGGGCAGATGAACTGCTGATTTCCGATTTGTCTGAAACCGATGAAGACCACGAAAATACCATCGGACTGTTAAAAGAAGTGGCCAGAACCATTGATACCCCGATTATTACCGGCGGCCGCGTAAAACGCCTGGAAGATGTGAAAAAATATCTTTACGCAGGGGCAAGTGCAGTTTATCTGGATGTGTCTGTTGCGGAAAATGTAGATTTAATGAAAGAAGCGTCTGACCGGTTTGGAAGCGAGAAAATCTTTGCCTATCTTCCGGAAATATCTTATCTGGATTCGGTAGAAGAATATATTCAGCTTGGAGCGTCCAAAATTATTGTAGATGTGGCAGGGCTGAAAGACAGTGACCTGGTAAAAATCGGAGCAATTGAGGAAGCCTTTCTGGTGTTCTGTGATGATGATGTGCCAGGAACCATTACTTCCTACCTGAAGGTTCCGTCTGTCCAGGGGGTGATTCTTACGGCTCCGGGAGAAAAAGAAGGCAACTGCATGCTGTTAAAACAGGAATTAAAATCCAGAGGAATCGTGGTAGATACCTTTGAAAGCGCTGTCTGCTGGGAAGAATTTAAACGGAATTCAGATGGTCTGATTCCGGTGGTGGTTCAGGATTATAAAACCAAAGAAGTACTGATGGTAGCTTACATGAATCAGGAAGCCTATGAACAAACCCTGTCCACAGGACGGATGCATTATTACAGCCGCAGCAGAAAGTCCCTCTGGTTAAAAGGGGAGACTTCCGGGCATTTCCAGTACGTAAAATCTTTAAAACTGGACTGCGATAATGATACCATCCTGGCTTTGGTAGCCCAGACAGGCGCCGCCTGCCATACGGGGGCCAGATCCTGCTTTTTTAAGACCCTGGCAGAAAAAGAGTACAAAGCGTCCAACCCATTAAAAGTATTTGAAGATGTCTATGGAATTATTGAGGACCGAAAAGAGCATCCAAAGGAAGGTTCTTATACCAATTACCTGTTTGATAAAGGAATTGATAAAATTTTAAAAAAATTGGGAGAAGAGTGCACCGAAATTGTGATTGCCGCAAAAAATCCCAATCCCGAAGAAATCAAATATGAAATTTCTGATTTCCTGTACCACATGATGGTGCTGATGGTTC
>URUX01000211.1 GCA_900551135.1 uncultured Clostridium sp. | reverse complement strand
GCCTCGTTATGACCACTTCGATATCTCTCCAAACGTGCTTGTCTATTATAACAGGCTTTTTTCAGTTTGTCAAGAACTTTTTAAAACTTTTTTCGAAGCTTTTCTGAGTGGCTTCTTTTGTGGGCCGCTGTTCAAGCGACTTGCTAATCTTATCATGTAGTTTTCATTTTGTCAACGACTTTTTTCCATTTTTTTCAACTTTTTTTACCAATATTTTTCCTGCTTTTTACGTCCTCTATATATAGTATCCATTTTCGCCAAAGCCTATACATTTAGTGACTCTTTCGCAACGCTTCTGCTACTGCCATATCCTCTGGCGTCGTAACTTTTATATTCGAGTAACTTCCTTCAATTAATTTTACCCGATGAGAAGACATCGTTTCCAATACCATGGCATCATCGGTAATCCCCTGCTGATATTCCTCCCTGGAAAACAGCTTATCATATGCCTGACGAATCCACGGGTAGAAAAAAGCCTGGGGCGTCTGCACCTGCCACAACCGGCTTCTGTCCGGCGTTGCCGCCACAAAACAATCCGCATCTGTCATTTTAATGGTATCTTTTACCGGCATAGCTGCCACACATGCCCCGTATTCCTCTGCTCCCTTTAAGGCTCTGTCAATAATCTCCTTTGTAAGCAGCGGCCTGGCTCCATCATGGATTAAAACGTAATCCGCCCCCTCAGCTGCCTTTAGCCCCTCATAGACCGAATGATACCTTTCTTTTCCGCCGGCAGCAATATGAGTTACTTTTGAAAATCCGTATTTTTCTACAATTTCAGTCCGGCAATAGGAAATCTCGTCTGCGCCGGTAACCAGCACAATCTGAGCCACGGGACTCTTCTCAAATGCGTCCAGCCCATAGAAAATAAGCGGTTTCCCATCCAGTAAAAGGAATTGTTTCTGAACGCTGCTGTTCATCCGTTTTCCCTGACCGGCAGCTAATACAATGGCAGCTGATTTTGGCATCTTTTTCCTCCTGATAAAACTACTTATTTGGAATCCTAGCGTTCCCCTAACTTCAAGTTGGGAATCGCATTTAAATCCCAGCCATGTCTGGTTCCTTTCTGGTATTCATAATAAGCGGCAACCCCAATCATGGCAGCATTATCTGTGCAGAAAACAGGGGATGGATAATAAAATTCCAGCCCTTCTTTTTTGCAGGCCTCAGCCATGCCGGCCCGGAGAGCCGAATTAGAAGCCACGCCTCCTGCAATAGCCAGCTTGGTATAGCCATATTCTCTTGCAGCCATTACTGCACGGCTGACCAGAGACTCCACGACTGCATTCTGAAACGAAGCCACCAAATCCGGCACTACAATTTCCTCTCCCATCATCTTTGCGTGGTTAATGTGATTTAAAACTGCAGATTTCAGACCGCTAAAACTAAAGTCATAGGGACTTCCCTCTATTTTTGCTCTCGGAAATTCAATGGCATGGGGATTGCCTTCCCTGGCCGCTTTATCCACTTTTGGCCCTCCCGGATAGCCCAGTCCCACAGCACGGGCCACCTTGTCAAAGGCTTCTCCAGCCGCATCATCCCGTGTACGGCCAATAATCTCAAATTCACCGTAGTCCTTTACAATCACCAGATGGGTATGGCCTCCGGATACAATCAGGCATACAAAAGGAGGTTCCAGATCCGGATGTTCAATAAAATTGGCAGATACGTGTCCCTCAATATGGTGAACGCCAACCAGAGGTTTTTTTGCCGCATAAGCAATAGCCTTAGCCTCTGCCACACCGACCAGCAGAGCCCCCACCAGCCCCGGCCCATAAGTTACGCCTATGGCCGTAATATCGTCAAGAGTCACTCCGGCCTCTGCCAATGCGCTTTCAATGACCTGATTAATTTTTTCGATATGTTTTCTGGATGCCAGTTCCGGTACCACGCCTCCGTAAAGAGTATGAAGGGCAATCTGAGAAGAAATCACATTTGATAACACTTCTCTGCCATTTTTTACTACAGATGCAGCCGTCTCATCACAGGAACTTTCAATTGCCAAAATCAGCACATCTTCTGTTTTCTTTTCTTCCATAGGAGTTCCTCCATTATTCTTCATCAAAATCCAGAGTCAGACTGTAACCATCTCTGGCAGCCCTGGCCCTCGGAAAAATTTTCTTTACTTCATCCATATACTCATCTGGTCTGGTCAGAGACGGGCTGTAATGAGTCAGCCACATCTGCCTTGGATTGGCTTCTTTTGCCAGCGCCGCTGCCTCATAAAAAGTCATATGCTTATTTTCCCTGGCCTTGGAAGCTTTTTCTTTTTCTCCATACATTCCCTCACAGATAAACAAATCGGCATCTTTCGCATACTCTGCAATCACCGGAACCGGACGGGTGTCGGTACAATAAGACACTTTCAAGCCGCGGCGGGCAGTTCCCAGCACCATATCCGGAGTCAGTACCCGTTCTCCATCCATCATCGTCTCTCCCATCTGAAGGTGTTTCCAGAATCTCTGCGGAATCCCCTGGGCTTTGGCTCTTTCTACGTCAAACCGGCCTTTTCTGGGTATGGAAATGGTATAGCCATAACATACCACATTGTGATTCACCCGATAAGCATCAATCAGATATGGCCCCATCTTTAGCTGCTGACGAGGTTCTGTAAGTTCTATGAAACGAATCTCAAAAGGCAGTTCCGGTGCAATCACTCTCAGCGCCCCCACTACCCGTTCCAGCCCTCTTGGCCCGATTACGGTCAGCGGTTCGGTTCGCTCGGCATTTCCCATGGTAAGAAGCAGCCCTGGCAAGCCGCTGATGTGATCCGCATGGTAATGGGTAAAACAAATTACATCAATTGGTTTTGGACTCCAGCCTTTTTCTTTTAATGCCACCTGGGTTCCTTCCCCACAGTCAATCAAAAGACTGCTCCCATCACATCTTGCCATCATGGAAGTCAGCCAGCGGTAAGGAAGAGGCATCATCCCTCCTGTTCCCAGCAAACAAATATCCAGCATTCTTGTTCTCCTTTTCTACTGCCACACCTGGGACAGCTTGTTTAAATCCTCAATAATTCGCTCATCAATATAACGTTCTAAAATCTCATAAACGACAACATCCGGTTTTTCCTGCGCCATTAACTCTTCAGCGCCGGAATTCCACCAGTAGGTATCCACGCGGGCAAAGTATCTGGCCATGGTAGCGGTTATGGCATCTGCAAAGGAATCCCTGTAAATCACCACATGTCTGGGATCCGGCGCATTTTCACTGGTATAAAACTTTAAAGACGGATAATAATCCGTATTTTCCGTCATATGAAGAACCGTTTCCGGGAGGTAGCCGTTTACCATCGCCTCTGTTTCGTCAAATTCTTCAGAAGGCAGATGGGCCAGACGAACCAAATCTCCAGTTCCTCTCGG
>URUX01000210.1 GCA_900551135.1 uncultured Clostridium sp. | reverse complement strand
CGATATGGAATTTCGTCTGGCAGATATTTTTACAGACGCAAATATTTTAAAAAGCGTTTCCAAAGAGGCAGATGCCCTTCTTTTGGAAGATCCGGAATTAAATGAGGCGGATCATCAGGAATTGAAAAAGCGTCTGCAAGTATACTTAAATCATAGTTATGAAAGGTTGAATCTGTAATATGGATAAAATTAGATATGTGATTGTGGGATCTGGATGGCGTTCCAGGTTTTATGTAAGGATAGCGCAGGCAATGCCGGAACGGTTTGAGGCAGCTGCCATGCTGTGCCGGACAGAAGCAAAGGCAAAGCTGCTGCATGAGCAGACCGGCGTTTATACGACGGTTTCAGAGGCAGAATGCCAGAGGCTAAAGCCGGATTTTATCGTGGTGGCAGTGGACAAGGCTTCTATCTTTAAAGTGTCCCGTCACTGGCTGGATAAGGGATGGCCAGTGCTTTGTGAAACTCCGGCAGGGCTGAATATGGAAGACCTGGAGGATGCCTGGCAGCTTCACTGCTATGGAACCAGATTCCAGACGGCAGAGCAGTACCACCTGTATCCCCGATATGAAAAAATCCTGGAGGTTGTAAAAAGCGGGGTTCTTGGAGAACCCCATGCTGTAGATTTATCGGCTGCCCATGATTACCATGGAGTCAGCTTAATCCGCCGGATTCTGGGAGTCGGGTTTGAAAATGCATTTTTTACAGGAAAGCGTTTTACCTTCCCTGTTTTAGAGACAGCAGGACGGGACGGTGCCATCGAAAATGGCCAGGTAAAAGACAGCTTCCGCATCCGTATGGATATCGAGTTTGACTGCGGAAAGATGGGATTTTACGATTTTGATAAAATCCAGTACCATTCACGGATTCGGGGCACAGACATCCGGATTCAGGGAGACAGAGGCGAGTTGTCCGGAGACAGCCTGATTTATATGGATAAAAACGGCCAGTTCTGCAAAGAAAAAATCACATGGGAGAACCCGTATGAAAGCCTGGGATTCTCAGAAGATGAGACAGCAGTGGCCCGTGTGCTGGAAGGCATGAAGCAGTATACCGAGACGGGAATTGAGTTTTATCCGCTGGCAGAGGCCCTGCAGGATGCTTATTTCTCTCTTTGCATGGAAAAGGCTCTGCTTCACCCATATGAAACCATTCAGTCCCAGACCCAGATGTGGGGTTATTGACCATGATAGATCTGACAAAGGGAAATCCGGCCAAAGGGATGTTGATGTTTGCAGTACCGGTAGCTTTGGGCAATGTATTTCAGCTTTGCTACAGTCTGGCAGATACCAGAATTGTAGGGGGGATTCTGGGAGCAGAAGCTTTGGCAGCAGTTGGAGCAACCACTTCCATCAGTACCCTGCTGATTGGATTTATGAATGGCCTGACAAATGGATTTGCCATTCTCACAGCCCAGCAGTTTGGAGCAGGAGAAGAGGGCGAGGTGCGCCGCTTCGGGGCGTTAAGCTTTGGCCTTGGGATTTTCATATCAGTCTGTCTCGCCATTCTCAGCATTGCAGGACTGGAACCGGTATTAACGTTTTTAAACGTGCCGGAACCGCTGGCTGAAAACGCCAGAATGTATATCACGATTATTCTTCTGGGCATCCCTTCTGCCATGGCCTATAATGGCTGTGCCGGAATCCTTCGGGCAGTAGGAGATACCAGGGCGCCGCTGGTGTTTTTGATTCTGTCCAGCCTTTTAAACGTAGGACTGGATTTGGCCTTTATTCTGCAGTTCCATATGGGCGTTGGAGGAGCCGCCTGGGCTACGGTTTTATCCCAGACCATTTCAGCGCTGCTTAGTTTTTTCTATATGTGGAAAACCTATCCGTTTTTCCGGTTTAGATCCTCGGATTTTGTACCGGAAAAAACCAGGATACGCAGGCTTTTGTCGTCTGGTCTTTCCATGGCATTGATGATGTCTCTGGTATTTTTTGGGACTCTGGCTCTGCAGTGCGCCATTAACACCTTTGGAACTAATACGATTGTGGCTCACACGGGAGCCAGAAAGATTACCGAGTTCTATATGCTTCCCTTTAGCGTTATGAGCGTTACCATGGCAACCTACTGCGGCCAGAATCTTGGCGCAGGGAAAGTGGGGCGAATCCGGCAGGGTGCAGGCTATGCGCTGGCCTTAACCTGGGGCTGGTCGCTGTTTGTAATACTGTTAAGTTATACGGCGGCGCCGGCACTGATTTATCTGGTTACTGCAAGCAGGGAGCAGGAAATTATAAACACCGCTTCTTTGTATTTAAAGATAGACACATTATTTTATTTTGCTCCAGCCGCCATTGCAGTCCTTAGAAACGTCCTTCAGGGAATCGGCGATCATGTAACGCCTATTGTATCCAGCTTTATTGAACTGGCTGGGAAAGTGGCAATCGCTTATTTTTTGACACCGGTTTTCAAATATATGGGAATTATTGCGGCGGAACCCATCGTATGGCTGCTGATGGTGATTCCTCTGGCCGTCCGTTTTTTACGCCATCCGGCCTTAAGAAAAGAACATTTGCCTGAACACCAGGCCTAATATTGATAAAGGAGAGTTTGCTTATGAATCAGACCATTGAAACTATTTTAACGAGAAGAAGTACACGAAAATTTTTAGAGAAACCCATTCCGGAAGGAGACTTGAAGCTGATTGCAGAAGCGGCTTTATGTGCGCCCAGCGGCAAAAACGGACAGACCTGGAAGTTTACTGTGGTACAGAACCAGAAGATGATTGAAAAACTGGCCAGAGCCATTGAGGTGGAATTAGGACGCAGCGGTTATGATATGTACCGCCCCCAGGTCATTATTATTCCATCTAATAAAAGAGAAAGCCCTTATGGAAAAGAGGACAATGCCTGCGCTCTGGAAAACATTTTTCTGGCAGCCCATTCTCTGGGAATCGGGTCTGTCTGGATTAACCAGCTGCAGAATATCTGTGACCAGCCCGTTATCCGTCAGGTATTAGACGAACTGACAATACCGGCTGACCATGTTGTATATGGACTCGCTGCATTGGGTTATGCCGATGGTGAGCCAAAGGCAATCCAGCGTGTAGGGGAAGTGACCTACATTAAGTAAAGCTGCCCGGTAATACTCATGTATTATCGCATGATAGTGGTTCGTTAACAGTTCGCAAGATAAAATAACACGAACAAAAGTTCGTAAAGAAAAAACACTTGACAATCTCTTTTGATTCGTGTATGATAACACAGGTGATTGAAATGGAAAAGATAGTCCAGCAGGGGTTGCTTTATGATTTTTATGGCGAACTGTTAACCCCGCATCAGCAGCATATCTATGAAGATGTTGTGATAAATGATATGTCCCCAAGCGAGATTGCCCAGGAAGAGGGAATCAGCCGGCAGGGCGTCCATG
>URUX01000209.1 GCA_900551135.1 uncultured Clostridium sp. | reverse complement strand
CAAAAAGGGACTGCTTATTGAACATGATATGTTAAACGATGCGTTTGCCCTGGGAGTTAAGCACACCATTGTCAACATTCCGTTTCAGGCAATGCTGGGAACAGGAATTGATTACGAATATGAGGGGAAGACCTATCATTTCAGCAAACATTTCTTTGACATTTATGATAAGACGATTTTTGATTTTTCCGCCAAAGGAATTTCGGTTACAGCGGTAATTTTAAACAGCTGGAATGATACCACTCCGGATTTGATTTATCCAGGCACAAAGAAAACGTCTTCAGCCAATTACTATATGTTTAACGCAGCTACGGAAGCAGGTTATGAAGACATTAAAGCTATGGCGTCGTTTCTGGCAGAACGGTATGACGGCAGCCATGGAAAGGTTTCCAACTGGATTATCGGCAATGAAATTAACAATCAGCAGTGGAATTATATTGGCCCTATGGATGTAAACCGGTATATGACGGAGTTTGAACGGGCATTCCGGGTATTTTATACGGCAATTAAGAGTACCAATGCCAATGACAGGGTGTATTTTTCGGTTGATTACAACTGGAATCACGAGATCAACAGCACTACAAAATACGGCGGAAAAGAAGTCATTGATACCTTCAATAATCTGGTAACTGCAAAGGGGCAGATGGACTGGGGACTGGCTTATCATCCGTATTCTGTTCCTCTGACAGAACCGGAGTTCTGGGATGATAATCAGACAGGCCTGGTTACCTGGGATTACAATTCCCCGATTATTAATTTTGCCAATTTGGAACTGCTGACCAATTATTTTAGTCAGAGTCATTTACTGGACAGTAAGGGAGAAGTCCGGCCGATTATCCTGTCCGAACAGGGCTTTACCTCCCAGAGCGCTTCCAGAGGAGAATGTGAAGATCTGCAGGCAGCAGCTTTTGCCTATGCGTATTACATTGCAGACAGCAATCCACACATCGATGCCTTTATTATGAGCCGTCAGGTCGATGCGGTCTCAGAAGCAAAACTTTCCTGTGCCTTTGGGCTTTGGACCTGCGACATGAAGGCAGAAAACAGGATAGTTCCAACAGGACAGAAAAAGATTTGGGAAGTATACCGCTACATTGATAAAGTAAACCAGACTCTGGATGTAACGGATTTTGCCAAGAAGGTGATTGGAATTAAAAACTGGGGAGATGTGATTCCCGACTTTAAGTACCGCAATAAGGAAAAACGCAGATAAAAGATACTTGTAGAATTGGGTCAATGTGATAAAATAAAAACAAAATTTTAAATGTGTTTTTATTTTGAAAGGAAAAGAAATGCCGAAAGTGGCTTATTCAGAAGAGGAACGGGAAGCTATCCGGACAAAACTGATTGCAGTGGGGCTGGAACTGATGGCAAAACAGGGGATTCAGCATACCACGGTTCAGCAGATTTATGAAAGAGTGGGGATTTCCCGTACCTTTTTCTACTCGTTTTTTTCGACAAAAGAAGATTTTATTGTGGAGATGCTGTATGTTCAGCAGCCAAGGATTATCGCTTATGCCAGAAAGCTGATGACAGATTCAGGGCTAAGCTGGCGCGATGCAGTTAAAGAGTTCCTATATTCCTGCTGTTATGGAGAGAAAAATGGGATTGCAGTCTTAACCATTGAAGAACAGCAGCTGGTATTTAAACGGCTGTCAAGAGAACAGTATCAGGTCTTTCGGGAAAAGCAGCGGAGTTTGTTTGGAGCCATTTTAGAAAGCTTCGGAATCAAAGGGGAAAAGGAAAACATTGATTTGTTTACCAATCTGTGCCTTGGAGTCCTGGTAATCCGCAGGGCGATTCCTGACAGTCTGCCTTTCTTTGTTCCGGAGGCAGCAGACAGAACCATTGATTTTCAAATTGATGCAATTGTAACAGCTTTGGAAATGCTGAAAAAACAATAAAAGAGAAGTCCGTCTTGTTATGAGGGGTTATCATATGGGACGGACTTATTGCCACATAAAATAAAGACAAAATTTTAAAAATGTCTTTATATAAATGATTAGGAGGAACGTATATGGGATTTTTTAGCAAATTATTTAAGGAACCGGAACCGGACATGGAAAAAAGCAATGCCAATGCCAGGAAAATGAGAGAACTGTTTAATCAGAAGGTAGAAAATGGAGGAGATTATAAGCTGATTTTTGGTTATACAGAGGATGTCAGCCGGTTTAATTATGGATTTGTCCATGGCAGCAAAACGAAAATAGGCAATTTGATTGTTGGATGGAAGGAGGCCGATCAGACGATTGTGGTGGTTCCTACTGTTCCGGACCTTTCTG
Source organism: uncultured Clostridium sp. (assembly GCA_900551135.1). Classification (GTDB taxonomy): domain Bacteria; phylum Bacillota; class Clostridia; order Lachnospirales; family Lachnospiraceae; genus UMGS1370. The sequence continues at coordinate 1,161 of URUX01000209.1, read as the reverse complement.
GATGCGGAGAACCTGCGTATTACCGTCGTCCGGAGATTTTGAAAGCGTATCGGAATAAATATCCTACGGACGCATTTATTATTTATCCGGATAAAAAGGGATATATCGGAATTAATGCGTATGACTGGCTGGAGGACGAAACGTTATATGTTTACGTATCTCAGGAAAAAGAATTAGCGGAGTTTACAGAGTTCTTTATGAATCGTTTTGCAAAAAAGTAAGGCAGACAGTTTGGGAAAAAATCTGCATACCATCTTGAAAAAATACGAAATATAGTATATGATATTGGTTCAAAGCGCAATATATGGAGGTGGCTATGCAGATTAGAAAACGAAGCGGCATATTAGAGGATTATACGCCCCAGAAGATAACAGAAGCAATGAAAAAGGCCTTTGCCAGTGTAGGAGAAGCAGTTGATGCACCTGCGCTGGAAGGGCTTTTGAAGGCTATGGAAGACAGCTTCGACGGGACAGAAGCAGCAGTAGAAGAGATACAGGATCAGGTGGAGCGGGTTTTGATGGCATCAGGCCATTATGAGGCCGCAAAAAGCTATATCCTTTACCGGCAGAAACGTACAGAACTGCGTTCTGCCAGGGAAGAGATTGCCTGCCAGTTTGAAGACAGCGGCATGGAATCCTGTCTGAATGATATTCAAAAGGAATTTGATCCTGCCCTTTATTCCATCAGCACCTTATCCGCTCAGTTTTCCGGTTTTGTAAAGCCTGGCATGGGATTGGAAGAGCGGATTGCAGTTTTAACAAAGGCAGCCATTGAACTTACCAGCCCGGAGTCTCCGGATTGGGAAAAGATTGCAGCCCGCTTTTTAAATTACGGATTTCGCCGCCGTCTGGCAGCAGAACTTGAACGTCTGGGAATCAGAAGTTTTTATGAAAAGCTGGTTTACCTGACAGAAGAAGGGCTGTATGGGGATTATATTCTGAACGCTTATTCCAAAGAAGAACTGGAACTGGCCGCTTCGTTTCTGGAGGATGAAAGGGATCGGAGGTTTACCTGGTCAGGCCTGGATATGCTGTTAAAGCGTTACGTAATCCAGAGCCGGAAACATGAACCATTGGAAACGCCCCAGGAGATGTTTTTGGGAATCGCTCTTCATCTGGCAATGAAGGAAACGACGGACCGGATGAAGTGGGTACAGAAGTT
>URUX01000208.1 GCA_900551135.1 uncultured Clostridium sp. | reverse complement strand
ACTGGAAATAAAGCGGTCAACGCAATAGCAAGGAGCCTCGCGGCCCGGCAGTTCCGGAGCTGTTTTAGTAGGCGGACAGGTAATTGTCGGGAGGATTAAGGGAGTGGAGCGACCGCCGTTAGCTCCGTTAATTCCTACGGAAAAAGGAGTATCACTGCTGATTGACTGCGGCGCCAATGTAGACGCAAGACCGTCCCACCTGGTTCAGTTTGCCCGCATGGGTTCCATTTACATGGAGCATGTAATGGGAGTGAAAAATCCCAGAGTTGCCATTGTCAATATTGGTGCAGAGGAAGAGAAGGGAAATGCTCTGGTAAAAGAGACCTTCCCACTTTTAAAAGCCTGTACGGATATTAATTTTACCGGCAGCATTGAAGCCAGGGAGATTCCTCATGGCGGTGCGGATGTTATTGTCTGTGAAGCCTTTGTTGGAAATGTTATCTTAAAGCTTTACGAGGGAGTCGGGGCAACCCTGATCAGCAAGGTAAAATCCGGAATGATGACCAGTTTAAGAAGCAAGATAGGTGCACTTCTGGTAAAGCCTGCGTTAAAACAAACCCTGAAAGCCTTTGATGCCAGTCAGTACGGCGGAGCGCCGCTGCTGGGATTAAATGGTCTGGTAGTAAAGACCCATGGCAATTCCAAGGCCAATGAGGTCTGCAATTCCATTATTCAGTGCGTTACCTTTAAGGAACAAGGTATCAATGAAAAAATTAAAGAGAGTCTCACAGCAGAGACCAATGAGTAAAAATAGGAGGATGTAAAATGGAATTCGAGAAACTGCAAAGCATTATTGCGGAGGTATTAAACATTGAGCCGGAGGAGGTAACCATGACGTCTACATTCGTAGATGATTTAGGCGCAGATTCTCTGGATATTTTCCAGATTATTATGGGCATTGAGGAAGAGTTCGATATTAAAATTCCGGATGATGCCGCTGAGCATATCGTTTCTGTAGGCGATGCTGTAGAGCAGATTAAAAACGCAATAAACTAAGAAATGAAAACGCGAAAGAGGCTGTCCGGATGGCACGGCCTCTTTTCACTTATCAAGGAGGATACATGAATCGGACACAGGATAATTTGGAACAGGTAATCGGATATACCTTCAGAGATAAGAAACTGCTGACCCAGGCTCTGACCCATAGTTCTTACGCCAATGAGCACAGAATGGATAAGCTGTGCTGCAACGAAAGACTGGAATTTTTGGGAGACGCAGTATTAGAAGTGCTGTCCAGTGACTTTTTATTTCATCAGTTTCCGGATATGCCGGAAGGAAATCTGACGAAAACCAGAGCAAGTATGGTCTGTGAGCCTACTCTTGCCTTTTGTGCCAGAGAGATTTCACTGGGAGAATATCTGCTTTTGGGAAAAGGAGAAGATGCTACAGGCGGAAGAATGAGAGAGTCGGTGATTTCAGACGCTTTAGAAGCCGTTATCGGTGCTATTTATCTGGATGGTGGTCTTGCTAATGCAAAAGAGTTTATTCACCGTTTTATCCTAAACGATATGGAGCACAAGCAGCTCTTTTATGATAGCAAGACTATCCTGCAGGAATTAATTCAGAGTATGAATGAAGAAGTCCTTTCCTATGAAATTTTAAAGGAAGAGGGACCGGATCATAATAAAACATTTGAAGTAAGGGCCATGCTGGGAGGCAGGGAGATTGGACGGGGTGCAGGAAGAACCAAAAAGGCGGCAGAACAGACTGCAGCATATAAGGCTATTCTGGCATTAAAGGGTCAATCAGAGGCTTCTGGGCAGGCAGGTGAAGTATGTATTTAAAAAGCATCGAGATTCAGGGATTTAAATCCTTTGCCAATAAAATCGTTTTTGAATTTCATAATGGCATCACAGGCATTGTAGGCCCGAATGGTTCTGGAAAAAGCAACGTAGCAGACGCTGTCCGCTGGGTACTGGGGGAGCAGAGAGTCAGGCAGCTTCGCGGTGCTTCCATGCAGGATGTTATTTTTTCCGGTACGGAACTGAGAAAGCCTCAGGGCTTTGCCTATGTGGCCATTACTCTGGATAACGGGGATCACCAGCTGGCCATAGACTATGACGAGGTGACGGTCTCCAGACGGCTTTACCGTTCCGGAGAAAGCGAATACCGGATTAATGGAAGCCCCTGCCGGTTAAAAGATATTAATGAACTGTTCTATGATACCGGTATTGGAAAAGAAGGATATTCCATTATTGGACAGGGTCAGATTGACAAAATTTTAAGCGGAAAGCCGGAAGAACGCAGGGAACTGTTTGACGAAGCAGCAGGAATTGTAAAGTTTAAACGCCGCAAAGCCATTGCCCAGAAAAAACTGGAGGATGAGAAGCAGAACCTGGTAAGAGTCAGCGATATTTTAAATGAACTGGAAAAACAGGTAGGCCCTCTGGAAAAGCAGTCTGCAGCAGCCAGAGAATATCTGCGTTTAAAAGAATCGTTAAAGCATTTTGAGGTAAACCTGTTTCTGGCAGAAACCAGTGTGCTGAAAGGACAGATAAAAGGAGTTTCAAACAATGAAACCATTGTGTCCCGGGATTTGGAGCAGGCGAAAAAGGAAGCAGAACAGATTCGCAGCGAGTATGACGCACTGGATGCCGCCCTTGCTTCTTTAGAAGAAAAAGTAGCGGCAGGCCGCAACGCGGAAGCAAGGGAAACCTTAAAGCAGGGCAGTCTGGAAGGCCAGATCAATGTATTAAAGGAACAGATTAATACGGAGAGGATGAATGCAGAGCATATCCGCCACCGCATGGAGTCGATTGATGCAGAGATTTCCCAGAGAGAGGGAGAAATTGCAGATTACGAGAAAGAAAAGCAGACGCTGTCTGTCCAGGTTTCCCAGGCTTTAGAACGCCAAAAAGAGGCAGAACTGTCCCTGATGGAAACGGATACCCTGATTCTGGATACCGAGGCAAACCTGGAACAGCTAAAGCAGTCGGTAATCGACACCTTAAATGAAAAAGCGTCTGTAAATGCCAAGGACCAGCGCTATGAAGCCATGCTGGAACAGGTAAATATGCGAAGGGCAGAGGTCAGCCAGAAATTATTAAAAAGCAAAAGCGACGAGTCTGTACAGGATGAGCAGATAGCGGCCAGACAGGCAGAACTGGATACCATCAATCAGGCCATTGAAGGCTGTCTGTTAAAAGAAACGGAAATAGAGGAACAGGTTCAGACTGCCTCCAATGAAGTAAAACGCCTGGGGAAAGTGCTGGCAGACAGCCAGCAGTCCTATCACCGGAACAATACGAAGCTGGAATCGCTGCGAAATCTGGCAGAGCGGTATGAGGGTTATGGTCAGAGCATCCGCCGTGTTATGGAGGTAAAAGACCGGGTTCGCGGAATTCACGGAGTGGTGGCAGACCTGATAACAACAGAGAAAAAGTATGAGGTGGCCATTGAGACGGCTCTGGGAGGCAGTATCCAGAACATTGTCACAGACCGGGAGG
>URUX01000207.1 GCA_900551135.1 uncultured Clostridium sp. | reverse complement strand
GCTTTCAACGCTTTTTTCTGTCTGAATCTTCGCATGGCTGAATTGTTACTATTTTTTCTTTTCTTTCCAGCATTTCATCAATTCGCGCCGCATATTGGTCTGCATCTTTGACATTTTCTACCCGTTCTTTCCGGTTTTCTGCCGGAAAAATCAGCTTCGTAGTGGTTCCAGCCCCACAGGCCGCTATGGTCTGCAGTTCTTCCATGATTAAAATATTGTAAATGCATGCTTTTCCAGGAGCTGCATATCCTACATTTTCAAAATTCCCAGCCATATTTTTCTGCCGGTACAGATAATAGGGCTCCAGCCCCATTTCCCTGGCTGTAGCTGCCGTTACTTCTGCCATGGCGTCAATGTCGCAGCCTGTCTGATCTTTATATTCTTCCCACAGCAGATGGAGACGGGACGCCCGCTTAATCGCCAGCGCATGTACTGTTATGGAATCTGGCTTTAATTTTTTGATTTCTTCCATGGTTGCCCGGACGTCTTCGCTGGTTTCCCCAGGAAGGCCAATAATAAAGTCCATATTGATGTTGTCAAATCCCAGTTCTCTGGCTGTGGCAAACGTCTCTTTTACCATATCCACAGTGTGATGTCTGCCGATAATATCCAGTGTTTTCTGCTTCATGGTCTGAGGATTAATGGAGATTCTGGTGACTCCATGGCGCTTTAATACTTCCAGTTTTTCTCTGGTAATACTGTCTGGACGGCCTGCCTCTACCGTAAATTCCAGGGCCTGCTCCACTGGAAATGTCTCTCGAAGCTTCGTCAGCAGCCTGTCTAAATCTTCTGCATCTAATGAGGTAGGAGTACCTCCTCCAAAATAGATGGTATCCAGCGGACGGCCTGCCATCTTTTTTGCAGTATATTCCATCTCTTTAAACAGCGCTTCCAGATATTCTCCGGTTCTCCCCTTCCATTTTCCAATGGGATACGAGGTAAACGAGCAGTACAGGCAGGTCGTCGGACAAAACGGAATCCCGATATACAGACTGTATCCCTGTTCATAATTCAGCGGAGAAAGAAGTCTGATTTCCCTCTCAGCAATTTCCAGGCTCAGTTCCAGCTTTTCTGAACCGATTAGATACATCTGCCTCATATAATTTCGAATCTCGTCTTTGCTCCATCCGGCTTCCAGTCTGCTCATAGCAATCTTGGTTGGACGGATGCCGGTCAGGGTTCCCCAGGGAAGCAGTTTTCCGGTACGGATATGAAGCATAAAATACAGCCGGCGCTTGATCTTGCTCTTTGACACGGTCCGGTCTTCATAAGGCAGAACAACCGGCAAATTTCTGCAGAATTCCTCCCATTCTCCAAGAAGTTCTTTTGGAAACTCCGGCCAGGGAAGGGACTGTTCTGATTCCGTCCCATCCGGCCTGCCGGCTTCTGTCCGTTCCTCTCTCTGTCCCTTATCATTTAAAAAGAACAGTTCAAACTGAGTTCTGTCCTGGTTTACATTTCCTTCCACATAAAAGGAAACCTCTGCCCCCTTCTGGTGTGCAAAGGTTTCGCCAGGGTAAAAGGCCATTAGAAGTTCTCTGATGTCCTGTTCATACGCATTATCATTTAATAAAATTCCAATCATTGAAAAATCTCCAGTCTAACGCAGATATGCGGTAATGGGATTATACTGTTTTTCATGGCCAATGGAGGTCGGGCCTTCATGGCCTGGATAAACCATGGTTTCTTCCGGAAGTTCCAGCAGCTTTCCTATCGACTGAATCATCTGGGAGCCGCTTCCCCCTGGAAAATCAGTCCGTCCGTAAGATTCGCAAAACAGGGTATCGCCGCTTAACAGAACCTCTTCTTCGGCAATGTAATAGCAAACCGATCCCTTGGTGTGTCCAGGAGTTTCCATAACCTTCCAGGTAAGCCCCAACAGGTTAAAGGTCTCCCCGTCTCTCACCAGACGGCTGGCTTTTGCTGTAAAGCCGCTGCCAAACTGGCCGGACAGGTTCAGAACCGGATCTCTCATTAGCTGGTCTTCTTTTTCTCCGGCAATCACTTCCACCGGACAGGCTCTGCAGATTGCTTCTGCTGCCCCAATGTGGTCAAAATGGCCATGGGTCAGTACAATGGCTGCAGGAGTCAGAGAAAGCTGGCGGCATCTGTCCAGAATCCGTTCTGCGTGGTCTGCCGGATCGACAATAACTGCCTGGCTTTCCCCTTCGTTATACAAAATATAGGTATTGGTGCTGACCATTCCCAGCACCATGGTATCAATTCTCAATTTGCCCATATGGCCTCCTGAAGGCTTATCAGCCTGTGGTTCTCTCAATGTCCAGTACGCCGTCTACCTGACGAATCCGGTTGGTCAGCTGGCTCAGTTCTTCTTTTCCATGGATGTCAAAGGTCATAATGATTGTGGCCTTGCCCTGCTTATTGGTGCGGACGTTCATAGCCGTAATGTCAATCTGCCGCTCAGTAAATACCTTGGAGATATCTACAAACATGCCCATTCGGTTATTGGCATAGATCTTAATTTCTGTAGAATACGTCGCCTTATTGCTTTCACTCTCCGGCGCCTGCCATTCTGCATCCAGAAGACGCATTCTCTCGTCATCCGGAAGATTAATAATATTGACACAGTCCGTACGGTGAATGGAGATACCCCTTCCGCGGGTTACAAATCCTACAATCTCATCTCCGGGAACCGGGCTGCAGCACTTGGAAAACCGAACTGCCAGATCATGAATTCCCTTTACCACAATGCCGTTTTTCGATTTGCTGGCTGCAATGGGAACCTTGCCGTTGGTATCTGCAATACCATCCAGAATATTGGAATCGGTAATCTCTTTCTTCTGCTTTTTCCGCAGTTCTTCCTGCATCTTATTGACAACCTGGCCTTCTTTTAAGCCGCCGTGTCCAATAGAAGCCAGAACGGACTCCCAGTCCCGGAATGCATACCGGCGCATCACCTTTTCCTGAAATTCCGGTTTGTTAATCTCCGTATAATTAACGCCCTTCGCTTTGCAGTAACGCTCTATCATATCCTTGCCGCGAAGAATGTTATCTTCTTTTAATTCACTCTTAAACCACTGGTTAATCTTGTTTTTAGCCTGAGTACTCTTGACCAGAGTCAGCCAGTCCCGGCTGGGGCCTCTGGAATTCTGAGAGGTAATAATTTCAATCCGGTCGCCATTTTGCAGAACGTAATCAATCGGCACTAATTTGCCGTTTACCTTTGCGCCTACCATCTTATTGCCAACAGCGCTGTGGATGGCGTAAGCAAAATCAATGGGGGTGGAGCCGCTGGGAAGAGTTTTTACATCTCCTGACGGGGTAAAGCAGTATACATTTTCAGAAAACAAATCCAGATCGTTTTTAATCAGGCTTAAAAACTCCTTGCCATCGTCTGCTTCCTTCTGCCATTCCAGAATCTGACGCAGCCAGTTCAGTTTCTCTTCCTCACTCTTACCTACAGGAGCCTTTCCGTCAGACGACTCCTTATATTTCCAGTGTG
>URUX01000206.1 GCA_900551135.1 uncultured Clostridium sp. | reverse complement strand
GAGAGGAGACGGAGATGTTTTCCCGTTTCTGGCCGGATTCGGTAGTGAGAGGAATCATGCATTTTTATAAAAAGGCGTACAAGGAATATGAAGAATAAAGAAATGAGAAAAGGGCTGTTTTTAGGACTTCTGGCAGTCGTGGTTCTGGCAGTCGGAACCGGCTGTTTATTCCTCAACGGCCCTTTGGGACAGGTTTTGAGATGGAACAATAACATTCAGATGCTGGCTGAAATCGCGGGAGTACTGGGATGGATGCTGGTTTCGTGCTGCTGGATAAAAAACAAAACGGCAGGGATTGGGATGGCGCTGGCGGGGATTTTTATGTTCTCCTGGTGCCATCAGGCGTTTGTACCATTGATTGTATCAGGAATTTATAGTTTGTTTTTACTGTTGCTGGGGAAAATGGGAGTCAGAATATTTGGCGGATGGAAGGGAAAAAAAACGTCCTGTCCAGTTGCCTTTACCGCAGGCTGCGGCCTGTGGATGATTCTGGTCTGTATAGTGTCGGCTTTTGGCATGGGGGGAACAAAACTCTGGAGAGGTCTGGCGCTGCTGCTTGCTTTCGTGGTTTTCATATGGAGTCTGGTCCAGAGAAAACAGGAAAAAGACAGGAAAAGCGATTGGCTGCCGGATGCGGAAAGCTGGGACAGGACAGACGGAATCCTGATTGCCATCATACTGACCTGTCTGCTGATTCAGGCTGGACGAATGAACATAGCTCTGGACTATGATTCTCTTCATTACGGCCTCCGTTCTCCGTACATTTTGGATAATGGAAGAGGAATTTATGAAAATCTGGGAAGTGTAAATGTGGTTTATACTTATGCCAAGGGACTGGAGGTTCTGGCGCTTCCCTTATCGGGGCTTTCCAGCTATGGATTTGTCCTTGGATTTAATATCTGGCTGACCATTGGGGTTCTGATAATGGGATACCGGCTGGCAGCTTTTCTGGGAGGCAGAAGAAAAGGCCTTTTTGCGGCCTGTCTGATGTCACTTTTTCCCGGGATTTTAAATATGTCTGTAACGGCAAAGAGTGATATTGCCACTCTGCTGTTTCAGCTGATAGCTCTGGAAGAACTTATGTCCATAGCAAAATCCAGAGACAAAACCCAGCAGGCAAATCGCCTGTTTGCAGGAATTGGAGCCTGTCTTCTCAGTTATACCTTAAAGCCTACTTCTCTGGTATTCTCTACCGCAGCAGTTGGCGTGGGACTTTTGAGCCTGATGGCGTTAAGGGTTCCGGTTATCCGGCTGCTGCCAAAAGGAAGGGGTTCATTTCGCCTTGCTGTGATTCCCGCATTGGCTCTGACAGGCTTATGGGGAAGAACCTATCTTTTGACAGGTATGCCGTCTACTTCTGTATTTACCAGCATTTGGGAACGGTTGGGCTTTCAGGTCCGCTGGCCCTTTGCCTTTAGTTCCATACCCGATGAGGGGCTTTCCATGGGATTTTGGGGAGGCATTCTCCATCTGGGCAACCGGCTGCTGAGAATGTTTTTTGCGCCTTTGGGCGAAGATATGGATCATGTCATAATTGCCTGGGGAACCGGATTGTTTTTGCTCTGTCTGGTCACTGCCTTTCTGTATGGCAGACAGGCGGTAAAAAATACAGAGACAAAGCTGCTCTGGACAGTGCTTGGCACAGTTACGGGAATCAGTATTGTCAGTATCTATTTACTTTGGCAGGTGGATGGCAATTATTTTATGCTGTGGTATTCTCTGGCTGCGGTTTGCGCTGCTGCGGCTCTTCCGGCGGCCGGACAGACAAAGGTGCGGACAACATGCAGTTCTCTGCTGGCCGGACTTATGGTTACGTTTCAAATACTGGTAATGTCTTTAACAAGTTGGGCCGGAGGCGTTGGATTTACTCCTGTTTCGCTGGTACACAAAGGTTATTATGATCACAGGCTGGAAAGCTTTGAAAAAGCCGAAAAAGCAGGCCGGGGAGAATTGTGGAAGTTTCTTTCTTCCAATTCCAGAAATCGGGTAATTGCATTTGGAGAGCATCCACAGTGCCTGGATTTTGCCTGCAGCGTCCAGTCTTATTATGACACAACGGGAAGCGGAGGCAATGTGGTTCTGGTAAAAACCCTGGAAAATTTTAAGGACTATCTCCGCTATGCCAAAACCGATTACATTTACGCAGAGGCAGGCCATTTAGAAGAAGGAAGCAGAGAATGGGACGTTCTCCGCTATCTGGTAGAAGAAGGAAGTCTGACGGATATTTGCTATGAGAATGGCAGCATGGTTGGAACCGTCAGTCTGGACGGAACCGGATATGGACCGGAGGAAGCGGCGGCATCAGCAGAAGAGTTTTACAAAATGATAATTCCCAGGTAACCGTTTGAGACGGCGGGAACGTTTCAGGAAGGAAATGCACAATGGATTCAAAAGTATCTCTGGAACAGAAAAATAAGTGGAAAAATGATGTGATTGCAGTTCTCCTCTTAGGAATATTTGCCTTTTTTATCAATCAGGGGATTGAAATCAAAGGACTTTATATGGACGATCTGTATTTGTGGTCCTGCTATGGAGAGCAGTCTTTTACAGAGTTTAATTTTCCTATAGGAAGCACCAGATTTCGATTTTTGTATTATTTAATGGCATGGCTGGAACTGGCCTTTGTGGGAAATCATGTCACCTGGTTTGTTCCGATTAATATTGTACTGAATATTCTGGCGGCAGCTCTGGTTTACTGGTTTGCAGGCAAACTGTCCAGATGCCGGTTTTCCGGATTTTTAGCAGGAATTTTGTACCTGCTGTCCCGTATGTCCTATTATCAAATCAGTCAGGTGTACGGTCTGATGGAGACAGCGGCTACAGTGCTGGCATTGGGAATCCTGATTTTGCTATATTTTTATATCAATAAAGGGGGAAACGATAAAGAGTTTTACCTTTCCTGCGTCCTATATTTTGCCATCTGCTTTGTCCATGAACGGTATCTGGCGCTGCTGCCTCTGATTTATCTGACCCTTGTTTTTACCATAAAAAAGGGAGAAAAGGCAGACTGGAAAAAATGGCTGGCTCCTCTGCTGTCTTTTGGGGCAGTCATGGGGATTCGGAGGATGACGATTGGAACGGTGATTCCAGCCGGAACCGGAGGGACTCAGGTGACCGATACCTTTTCGGTTTCGGAAGCCATCGGCTATGCACTTAGTCAGGCTGCTTACATATTTGGATGCAATGCAGGATCGGAGCATTTAAACGGCATGTCCTGGAACGATTCGCCCCGTTTCATTAAGCTGCTGGTAATACTGGCTGATGCTGTTTTACTGGTATTTGTACTGGCTTTTGTGGTACAGATTATCCGCAATCGGAAACAGGCGGTGGTATATTTGAAGAATACGGCCTTGTTTTTAACCTTTATTGCACTTTGCATCGGTGCCTCCAGTGTGACGGTGCGGGTGGAAATGCGTTGGATTTATGTTTCTTATACAGCAGCCCTTCTGTTTTTGTGCTACATGATAGGAGCGTTAAAAAGTCCGGCTGGGAAATGGGAAAAACATGAAAGC
>URUX01000205.1 GCA_900551135.1 uncultured Clostridium sp. | reverse complement strand
CTTCCTTCCCGCAAGGATACCACTCCGAGATGGGGCAGGGCGGCGTCAATGTATCCGGAGGCCAGAAACAGAGACTCTGTATTGCCAGAGCCCTGCTGAAGAAACCGAAGATCCTGATTCTGGATGATTCCACCAGCGCTGTAGATACGGCTACCGAAGCAAAGATTCAAGAGTGTTTTAAGACAACGTTAAAAGATACGACAAAATTAATCATTGCCCAGAGAATCGGTTCGGTGGAAAATGCAGATCGGATTCTGGTTCTGGATGATGGAAAAATCGAGGCCATGGGTACCCACGAAGAATTAATGAAAAACAGTCTGGCATATCAGGAAATTTATTATTCCCAGAGGGACCGGGACAAAGAAGAGCATCCGGCCAAATCCCAGGCAGAAGTTCAGGAGGTGATGGCATGATGGATGAGAGAAGAGCAGAAAGTCTGAAACGGAGATATGGCAGCAAAGTATTTGTATCACAGGCGCCTTCCGGAAAGGGACATGGCCCGGGACACAGGAAAGGTCCGGCAGGAATGGGCGGAAGGCCGAAAAATGCCGGTGCGGTCATAAAGCGTTTGCTGGCTTATCTGGACCAGTACAAACTGGGTATGGGTCTGGCATTTTTCTGCGTTATTATCAATACTGCTGCCAGCCTTGCCGGTTCTTATATGCTGCGCCCGATTATCAATACCTATATTGCGCCTCTGGACGGCAGCCGGGGAGACGCGGCAGGATTGTTCCGTGCGTTAGTGGTTTTGGGAATCGTGTATGTGGCAGGCGTTCTGGCCAATTATTTTCAGGCCAGGATTATGCTTACCATAGCACAGAAAGCGTTGGTGCAGATTCGGCAAGATCTGTTTACGAAAATGCAGAAGCTTCCGGTTAAGTTTTATGATACCAACAATAACGGCGACTTAATGAGCCGGTTTACCAATGACGTGGATACTGTGGGACAGATGTTAAGCAGCACCCTGGTCCAGCTGTTTGCAGGGGCGTTAAGTCTGATAGGAACTCTGGCTTTAATGCTGTATACCAATATTTATCTGACCCTGATTACGCTGGTGATGATTCCGCTGATGATGAAAGCCGGCGGATTTGTGGCAGGACGCAGCCAGAAATACTTCTCTGCTCAGCAGTCAGCCCTTGGAGCAGTAAACGGATATATTGAAGAAACCATTACAGGCCAGAAGGTAGTAAAGGTGTTCTGTCACGAAAAGATTGCAGAGGAAGAGTTTGGATATCTTAATGAAGAACTGAAGAAAAATCAGATTCGGGCTCAGTTTTTTGGCGGCATTATGGGGCCGGTGATGGGAAATCTGAGCCAGGTGAATTATGCGCTGACAGCCTGCGTGGGCGGTCTGTTATGCGTACTGAAAGGGTTTGACGTAGGAGGTCTGACGGTATTTTTAAACTTTTCCCGTCAGTTTTCCAGACCGATTAACGAACTGTCCATGCAGGTCAGCACCATTTTTTCAGCTCTGGCCGGTGCAGAACGGGTTTTTGCAGTTATGGATGAAGAGCCGGAGCCGGAAGATGATAAAGATGCAAAGGTATTGAACCCAATGGAAGGCCATGTAATTTTAGACCACGTTACCTTTGGATACAATCCGGATAAAGTGATTTTAAATGATATCAGCCTGTATGCCAAACCGGGACAGAAGATTGCGTTTGTAGGTTCCACGGGAGCCGGAAAAACCACCATTACCAACCTGATTAACCGTTTTTACGATATTCAGGGCGGCTCGATTACCATTGACGGCGTAGATATCCGTCACATCAGCCGGGAAAATTTAAGAAGCAGCATTGCCATGGTACTTCAGGACACCCATTTGTTTACAGGGACTGTCCGGGAAAACATCCGGTACGGGCGGTTAGACGCTACAGACGAAGAAGTGATAGAGGCAGCCAAGACTGCATCGGCCCATTCCTTTATTATGCGTCTGCCAAAAGGCTATGACACCATGCTGGAGGGAGACGGTTCCAACTTGAGCCAGGGCCAGAGACAGCTGTTAAATATTGCCAGAGCTGCTATTTCCAAGGCTCCGGTACTAATTTTAGACGAGGCAACCAGTTCGGTCGATACCAGAACGGAAAAGCATATTGAACACGGCATGGATCGGCTCATGGCAAACCGCACCACCTTTGTTATCGCCCACCGGTTATCTACGGTCCGTAATGCCAATGCCATTATGGTACTGGAAAACGGACGGATTATAGAACGGGGCGATCATGATGAGCTGCTTGCCATGAAGGGCCGGTATTATGAACTTTATACGGGTATGAAGGAATTAGACTAACCGCTTCAGCATGATTCTGACCATGATGATACAGTAAATAAGGGCAGTTCCCCAGGCGATGGGATTGGCAAAGCATATGGCAGTATAGCCAAAGCCTGCCATTGCCAGAAAGCCGCCGAAGCTTCTGCCAAACAACTCTCCGACGCCGGACAAAATGGCATGGATGCTGTAGCCAAGCCCCTGGAGGGTGTTGCGGAAAATCATCAGAGAACCATGAATGATAAAGAGGGTGCTCATAATGGTCAGATACTGGACTGCCATACGGGTAACCTCTGGTGAGGCATCTCCCAGAACCAGATAGACAAACGGTTTTTTTAATAAAAAGATGGCAGTCCAGGCAAAAATACAGTAAACTGCCTGGATAGCCAGACCGCTTTTAATCCCGCTTTTTACGCGGTCAATCCGGCCTGCCCCATAATTCTGGCCGACGTACGTGGCCATTGCCATGCCGACGCTTTCCATGGGAAGGGTAAACATCTGGCGTATTTTTTCACCGGCAGTCTCTCCGGCAACGGCCAGACTTCCTAACGAGTTAATGGCATTCTGCATGGCGATCGCACCGATTGCGGAAACCGAGTATTCAAATCCCATAGGCAGTCCTACCATGCAAAGACGCAGGAGATGAGAGTTAGAAAGCTTCATCTCCTGTTTTTTTATCTGGATGGAGGGCATTTTGACAGTCAGCCACCAGGAATTTAATACTCCGCTGACAAGCTGGCTGAGAACCGTGGCCCAGGCGGCGCCGCCGATTCCCATATGAAACCAGGCGATAAAGACGTAATCTAGTCCAATATTCAGTACACTGGAACACAGCAGGAAATAAAACGGATGTCTGGAATCGCCCAGAGCCCGCAGAGCACTGGCAGAATAATTGTATAATATACTGGCCGGAGTTCCCCAGAAGATGATTACTACATATTCCACAGCCATTGGAAAAATATTTTCCGGAGTATGGATAAAGGAAAGCAGGGGGGAAGCGGCATTGACCATAACCAGGGTAAGAACAACGGCCATAAAGCTGCAGAGCCACAATCCGTTCCAAAGATAGCGGTGAACCTGTTCAGAAGATTTTGCTCCTACGCTCTGGGCAATGGGGATGCCAAAGCCAATACAGGCTCCCTGGACGAATCCAAGGGTTAAGAAGTGGAGGGAATAGGTTGTTCCTACAGCCCCCAGAGCGTCTACGCCTAAAAAACGGCCTACAATGACGGTATCCGCAAAGCTGTACAGCTGCTGAAACAGAGTGCCGAATACCAGAGGAAGGGGAAAAAAAAA
>URUX01000204.1 GCA_900551135.1 uncultured Clostridium sp. | reverse complement strand
TGCAAACAAACGGAGCAAGATTGAGATTGGATTTGCCAGTTCTCCGATTAAGTTAATCGGAAACAGAATCGGCGTTGGCTCAAACAAGCTGGTAAAGTGGTGGAGCCGCCGGTTTTTAATACCCTGATACTGGACAATGAAAAATGTAACCATTCCCAGCAGGAAGGTAACGCCGTAATCCGCAGTAGCTGCCCGGAGTCCCAGCAGACCACTCAGGTTGTTAAACAGGATAAAGATAAAAATCGTGCCGATATAGTTGGCAAATTTGTATGCATTCCCATTTAAAATTCCTATGGTCATCTTGTCTAACATCTCTGTCGCCAGTTCTATCACATTCTGAAATACTCCCGGCACATCTGTAGCCTTCTTCATGGCCCGATTGGCGGCAAAGGCCAGCGCCAGAATAATCAGTGTGATGATGGTCATGGAAACCGTAGTGGTCGTCAGCCAGAATTCCTGACCAAACAGCTCGTATTTGAGCACCCCGTGGATCATAAAATCCGGTTCTCTTGCAACCAGCATTCCCTTACTTCCCATACACAGGTCCTCCTTTCTTAAGTTTTATAAATAAAGAATTAAATACCGCTCTGATCCAGTCCTCCTTCCTTGATTCCGTATAGACGCCAGCCGCCCAGACGGTGAACAGCGGGCTGAAGATAAGCTCCTGTTTTCAATCCCATAGTGCCTATCACCATTGCAAGCGGATTTATCTGAGGCACGCGGAAAAGCACCAGCAGCAGTACTGCGATATATACTGCTTTCCGGCCCATGGCATGTACCAGAGTGGTTTTATTGGCATAGCCCTGATCTCCGCAGTCCATGGCCCGTTCGGTAATAACTGCCATGTGAACCAGCATTGCCGCTGCGGAAACTGTGCCTGCAGCCAGTCCCAGGAATATGGGGATTACCTTTTGATCCAGCATGGAGCAAACAACAACCGCCAATATCCCCAGCACCACATTATGAAATACAATCCCTGCAGACATTTCAAGGATTAGGTTTTTGGTATCTCTGCTCAATCCTTATCCTCCTTTATCTCATCAGCCTTCTGGTTTCTTTCCTCTGAACCGGATGTACCGAACCTTTGTCCTGTAATCCGGCTGGCTGTTTTAGGGCGTCTGACCTCCTGGTACTGCGGCTGCTGCTTTTTCTTCTCAGCCGCCCGCTCCCGATCCTCTATGGCCTCCTGCTTTTCATTGACAAGAAAGGTGTTTTTCGCCATAACATAACCGCAGCGTCCGCCAGATAAAACCCCCAATATCAGCAATGGAAGAATCAGTTTTGTTCCATAATGGGTGTCAATATAATACCCCGCAAAAACACATAAAAAGACAGGCGTTAAAACGCTGAGCCCAAGCTGTGTTACCATAGCGAGACTCCGGAACACACTTTTCTGATGCCGCATCAATCACCTGTCCTCCTTTTTTATTTTTGCGCATGTATAAGGTACATTATAACCAATAAATCTTTCTTTGTCTATTATACACAAAAAATTTTTTCAATACTTCCGTTCATTGGAAGAAAACGGCAGAAAAAGATCGAAAAACCGCAAGACAAGAGGTCCGGCATCTCACTGCCCCGCCCCCTGCCTTGCGGCATTTTCTGTTTTTTGTCACTCCGGCTGCTGTCAGAATCTTCCTTTTATTTCTCTGCAAAGACCGGAGATACCCAGGCTGCGTCTCCATTTTTCAGCCATACTCTCAGACGGTAATAGCTGCCTGGTTCCATATCAACGGTTTTGGAAAACTCCATGGTATAGGCACTTTCCGGTACTGCCTGGCGCAATCTGGTCTTGTACGCATTATGCCAGTAAAAATCATCCCGGTAGTGTTCCACATGGCCATATACCCTCTCTGCCAGTTCAACACTTTCCTTGTACTGCGGCAGAATCCGTGAGGTCTTCATCAAATCCCCTATGGTAAAATGGTATTCATAGGAATCCACTTTCAGACAGATTTCATCCGTCACTTTTCCTTCGATTTCAAAGACAAAGCCTTCCTTTACTACCGTACTCGGCCCCATCCAATGCCCCGTAGCCGTTGACATGTAAGTCGTCATATGGAATTTACAGCTATTATCCGTTACATCATAAAGTTTCTGGCCGTAACTGTTCCATGCCTTTTCAATCGAAACCAGACGTCCCGGCACTGTCAGGGAACCGTCCCATTCCCGTACCAGCATATCCTTGTAGAATCTCGGATTAGGCCCCCAGCCGAATTCAGCCGCAAACTTTACCCGGATCACTTCTTCATCCCCTGTTTTTCTGGTCTCCCAGGTACCGGAATGAACCACCATCTCATCCAGAATGTTGTTCTTTAATACTTCCACCCGGTCGATGGCGTCGGCTGCTTTTACAGAAAACTTCAGTTCATGTCTGCCTGCCGGAATAACAGAACCCATTGGCTTTCCGTCTACGGTAAAATCAATATCCATACGGCTTCTGCTGACTCCGTAAACCCTTCCAGCCCGCATTCCTTCCCAGATGGCTTCTTTGGAATTATTCTCAGCCAGCACGCACATACTGCCATGATCATAAACTGCCGGCACTTTATGGTTATCTCCGGAAGCAATGCAGCCTACATGAAGACCTGCTTCCAATCCTCTTTCATAACAGGTTTCTCCTGTTCTGGGACCCATATGGAGATGGCGTTCCATGTCCATGGATCCCGTATCGTTCTCGCTGCATCCGTGGCTGGAAAAAATCTCTGCAAACGGGGAAAATTTTTCATCATGGGTCGCCCAGTTTTTTCCCCTGCTCTTTAACTGGTAGGCCACATGGTGGGGGATTGCAATGGCTTCGGTATTTTCATACTCTTTTTTCAGTTTCTCATACCGCATCGGGTGCTTCATAAGCTGGTCATTGTCCAGGAAAAACACGTTATGGTCACCGTCAAAGCCGCAGCCCTGCCACTCATATCCCATAAACATCGGATAGCCTTCTGCATTGACCTCTTTTACTTTTTCCCGAACAATTTCCCAGTCTTTCTGGATTTCTTCTGCCGGACACAAATCTTCCAGTCCGGCGCCGCTTTCGGTTTTAATCATCTGAAATGGATAGTATGCAATTGGCCAGAAATCCAGAACGGCCTTTGCGTGTTCTACCCATTTATCTAATTCATCCATCTGATTGTGATGAATATTGCTGTGCAAATCGGTCCACAATTTCTTCATAATTCTGACTCCCTAATCCATCTGCTCTGTTTTCATAAACTTATCCGTTGCTTTTCTCTGTTTTGCATCACCCTTCTTTAACAGGTAAATCAGAACAAAGGTCAGGATAATAAATAACAGGCAGATTGGTCTTTTAATAAAAATATCCCAGGAACCACCGGACATAACCAGAGAATTCCTCAAATTTGCTTCCGCGGTAGGCCCTAATACCATTCCCAGCACAATCGGAACCGGAGGAAGGTCAATTTTCTGCATAAAGTATGCAATCACGCCGAATGCCAGCATAACATAAACATCCATCTCGGAACTGCCGATTGCAAACGCGCCGGCGCAGCAGATTACGACCAGAACAGCAGTCAGTAAATCCTGAGGAATGTGGGTAATTTTAATAAACAATTTTAGTAAATACTTGCCCTGAACCAATGTCATTTAGTTAATTTTATATTCATATGGTTAGATTCCAATAAAGAAGGGG
>URUX01000203.1 GCA_900551135.1 uncultured Clostridium sp. | reverse complement strand
TCGGTCATTGGCCCGGGTACCCTGACGGTTATGGCCGGCCCATGCGCCATCGAAAACCGCAAACAGCTTCTGGATACTGCCTTTGCGGTAAAAAAAGCAGGCGCTACCTTTTTAAGAGGCGGAGCTTACAAGCCCCGTACCTCACCCTACTCCTTCCAGGGTCTGGAAGAAGAAGGACTGAAATACATGAAAGAAGCCAGAGAAGCTACCGGACTTCCAGTTATCTGTGAGGTCACCAGCGAACACGCCATTGAAAGCGCTGTAAAATATGTGGACATGGTGCAGATTGGCGCACGGAACATGCAGAATTTTGAACTGCTGAAAGAAGTAGGACGGGCCAATATTCCAGTATTATTAAAGAGAGGCCTTTCCGCTACCATTGACGAATGGCTCAACTCGGCAGAATATATTTTAGCGGCCGGCAATCCCAATGTAGTGCTGTGTGAACGAGGTATCCGCACCTATGAGACTGCAACCCGCAATACCCTGGATTTAAGCGCTGTGCCGGTAATCCGCACAAAAAGCCACCTTCCGGTTATTGTCGATCCCAGCCACGCTACCGGAGTCCGCGCTTACGTGGAGCCCCTTTCCAAAGCAGCCTTAGCCTGCGGCGCAGACGGTTTAATGGTAGAGGTTCATCCATGCCCCTCCTGTGCGCTGTCTGACGGCCCCCAGTCTCTCACCTTCCCTGATTTTGAAGCACTGATGGCAGATCTCCGCCCCTATGCAGATCTTGCAGGACGGAACTAGCTGTTAGAGAAAGGATTTGATTATGGCAGAACAAACCATCGGTTTTATCGGCCTGGGGCTTATCGGCGGCTCCATTGCCAGAGGCCTTAAGCGGGCCAATCCCAATACGGTGATTATGGCCTATATGCGCTCCCGTTCCCGTCTGGAAGATGCCAGACGGGACGGAACCATCGATCGGATTTTAGACACCGTTGGGGAAGAATTCCGGCAGTGCGACCTGATTTTCCTGTGTACGCCGGTTGAGTTTAACGCCAGCTATCTAAAGGCCCTTATCCCCTATTTAAAACCAGGCGCCATCATTACAGATGTGGGAAGTACCAAAACCAGCATCCACGAAGAAGTTATCCGTCTCCAGATGGAAGATTGTTTTGTGGGAGGCCATCCGATGGCCGGTTCCGAAAAAACCGGCTATGAAAATTCCACGGATCATTTACTGGAAAATGCGTATTATATGATTACTCCTTCCGCCAAATCCACCCCGGAACAAATTGATGCGGTTCGTTCCATCGCTCTGTCTCTGGGCGCCATTCCCATGGTGTTAGACTATCATGAACACGATAGAGCCGTGGCTGCCATCAGCCATCTGCCCCACCTGGTGGCTTCCAGCCTGGTTAATCTGGTAAAAGCTTTTGACGACCAGTCCGAAACCATGAAAAAAATCGCGGCCGGCGGTTTTAAAGATATTACCCGGATTGCCTCTGCTTCTCCGGAAATGTGGGAACAGATCTGCATGGCCAACAGCGGCCCCATCAGCGATATTCTGGAAGCATACATTGATTCCCTGTCCCTGATTTTAAAGCAGATTAAAACCCGACAGGAAACCGCTGTCTTTAACCTGTTTCAGGAATCCAGAGAGTACCGCAATTCCATTACCGACCGGGTAAAAGGCGCCATTGAACCAGATTATTCGTTCTCTGTAGACATTGTAGACGAAGCCGGCGCCATTTCCACCCTGTCCGTCATTCTGGCGGCAAAAGGCATTAATATTAAAAACATTGGTATTAATAATAACCGGGAAAACGGCGAAGGCGCTCTGCGGATTACTTTTTACGACGAAGAAGCCCTGGAATCTGCCTGGACCCAGCTTACCCGTTATCATTACGAATTATTCCGTCAATAGGAGGTTTTTGCTCTATGGAATTAAAAAAAGCCGCCCGCTTACAGGGAGAAATCTCTGTACCTGGCGATAAATCCATCTCTCACCGAAGCGTTATGTTCGGCTCCATTGCCAAAGGCATCACAGAAATTGACCATTTCCTTCAGGGAGCCGACTGTCTTTCTACAATCTCCTGCTTTCAGAAAATGGGGGTGGACATTGAAAATCTGGGAGACCGCGTCATTGTCCATGGAAACGGGCTTCACGGCCTGACTGCCCCGTCTGTGGATTTGGACTGCGGCAACTCCGGCACTACGACCAGACTGATTTCCGGAATCCTGGCTGCCCAGAATTTCTCTGTCACCCTGACGGGAGATCCATCCATCCAGACCCGCCCCATGAACCGGATTATCCAGCCCCTGACTCAGATGGGGGCAGATATTGCCAGCATCAGAGGAACCGGCTGCGCTCCTTTGCGGATTCAGGGAAAACCGCTCCGCGGCATCACTTATAAAAGTCCGGTAGCTTCTGCCCAGGTAAAATCAGCCATCCTGCTGGCCGGTTTGTACGCAGACGGAGAAACCCGGGTAATCGAACCGGCTGTTTCCCGAAACCACACAGAATTAATGCTGCAAAGCTTCGGCGCAGATGTCCATACCGAGGATACGACTGCTGTCATCCAGCCTGCAGAACAGTTATTTGGTACCAAATTGTCTGTGCCTGGAGATATTTCTTCGGCTGCCTTTTTCCTTGCCGCAGGCCTTATGGTTCCCGGTTCTGAGATTCTTTTAAAACAGGTGGGCATCAATCCCACCCGCGACGGAATCCTTCATGTATGCCAGCGCATGGGCGGTAATATCACCCTTCTGAATCTGAAGATGGAAGGCGGAGAATCTACTGCTGATATTCTGGTCCGCAGCAGTTCCCTTCATGGAACCACAATCGAAGGAGACATTATCCCCACATTAATCGACGAACTTCCGGTCATTGCAGCTATGGCCTGTGTCGCAGAGGGAGAAACCATCATAAAAGACGCAGCAGAATTAAAGGTAAAGGAGTCCAACCGGATTTGGGTGATGACAGAGAACTTAACTGCCATGGGAGCTGATGTAACGGAGACAGAGGATGGTATGATTATCCGGGGCGGAAAGCCCTTACACGGCGCTGTGGTAGACAGCCATCTGGATCACCGGATTGCCATGAGTTTTGCAGTTGCCGCCCTCTGCGCCGATGGGGTCACCCAAATCAAAGGCGGGGAATGTGTCAATATTTCTTATCCGGAATTTTACCAGGATTTAGAACGTCTTCGCCAGGAAAGCCGTTCCTGACATCCAGCAAAAAAGAGCCTTGGGGGCTGATTCACTGCAGCGCCCAGACTCTTTTCTTTTTTATTTCTGTGGTTCGTGTTCGGTCTGTTCTTCCAGTCCGGCTTCTTTTTCTAAAATCGCCCAGATTTCATCCCGTCCCTGTTTGGTTTCTGCTGAAAATGGAATCAGAATATCTTCTTTTGCCATTCCCAGTCCCTGACGGATCTGTTTTACCTGCTTTGCCACCTGGCTTCTCTTTAGCTTGTCCAGCTTCGTGGCAATAATAATGGGCTGATAGCCGTTGTGAATAATCCAGTCGTACATCAGCTTATCATTTTCCGACGGATCGTGACGGATGTCTACCAGAAGAAATACCTTTTTTAACATGGCGGACCGGTGAAGATAATTTTCGATCATTTTCCCCCACTTCGCCTTTTCTTCCAGCGAAACTTTTGCATAGCCGTAGCCAGGTAAATCTACATAATACAAATCATCA
>URUX01000202.1 GCA_900551135.1 uncultured Clostridium sp. | reverse complement strand
TGCCGTCTTTTTTTCTGGGAGATGAGGTAGAACAGATGGCTGCTGTCCTTTCCGATGAATTTTTAAAAGGAGAACAGTCGGGCGATCCGGAATGGAGGATTTCCGGAATGGATTTGTACGGAGAACCGCTTCACATCAGGAAAAGTAAATTCTGCAGCCATCCAGGGGAATTTGAAAAGCTGGTACTGCCAAAACTTTAAATACACTTACGAGGAGAAATGCGACATGAAAACCATACTTTGCTTTGGAGATTCCAATACCTTTGGAACTAATCCGGAAGGAGGCCGTCATCAGCGCTGTGACCGGTGGACTGGCCGTTTATCCCGGCTTTTGGGAGAAGAATACTATGTGATTGAAGAAGGGATGGGCGGAAGAACCACCGTCTGGGACGATCCGTTAGAGCCGAACCGGTGCGGAATCCAGTTCCTTCCAGTAGCACTCCAGAGCCATAAGCCGCTGGATCTGGTTGTGATATGCTTAGGAACCAACGACTGCAAGGCCCATTTTCAGGCATCGCCCAGAGTGATTGCAAAAGGAGCAGAACGGCTTGTAAAAACCATCCAGGGCTATGATTATGGGGCAGGAGCACCTGTACCGAAAATCCTTCTGATTTCCCCGATTCATATTGGAGAAGACGTAGAGCATTCTCCATATGCCAGCTTTGACAGCGTATCCCCTGCAAAATCCAAGGCGTTAGCGCCTCTTTACAAGGAAGTGGCAGACCAGTACGGCTGTCTCTACCTGGATGCTTCCAGGGTGGCAGAACCCAGCAGCCTGGATCAGCTTCACATGGATAAAGAAAACCACGGGAAACTGGCAGAGGCCGTAAAATGTGTAGTGGGGAGATATTTTGCAGACCAGATGGGAGAACGCGGCCATGAAGAAACAGCCTGTGATTAAGGACTTTTTGATTATTACATTTGCAACCCTGATCGTAGCGGCAGCCGTATTTTTCTTTTTAATTCCCAGCCATGTATCCGTAGGCAGTGTGTCAGGACTGGCCATGGTTCTGGCTAATGTAATCCCGCTTAATATTTCTGTGATTACATTTGTCCTGAACGGTCTGCTGCTGGTTGTCGGTTTTTTGCTGATTGGCTCCGAATTTGGGATCAAAACGGTATATACGTCTTTGATACTGCCGCTGTTTCTTGCTGTATTTGAAGTGCTTTTTCCGGATTTTACATCCATAAACGGAGATCCGATGCTGGATACGGTCTGCTATATTTTTACAGTCAGTATCGGTCTGGCAATACTGTTCAAACAGAATGCATCTTCCGGCGGTCTGGACATTGTGGCAAAGATTTTGAACAAATATTTTCATATGGAACTGGGGAAAGCCATGGCTCTTCCCGGCATGTGCGTGGCTCTGTCCTCTGCATTGTTTTATGATAAAAAGATTGTGGTTTTAAGTATTCTGGGAACTTACCTGAACGGGATTATTCTGGATCACTTTATTTTTGGAATGAACTTAAAAAAGCGGGTCTGCATAGTATCAGAAAAGCAGGAGGAAATCCGGAAATTTATTATCCATACGCTGCGAAGCGGCGCTACGATATACAATTGTGCCGGAGCCTATGACAATCAGCCAAGACAGGAAATTATCACCATTGTGGACAAAAATGAATACGCTCAATTAATGACCTTTCTCTTAAAAACCGATCCAAAGGCCTTTGTAACGGTTTATACGGTGAATGAGATTATTTACCGGCCCAAATATTAAATAAGCCATAAACCTGAGAGATTTGAGAGGGATGAGAGATGACAGAGCGGCAAAAGGAAATTTTAAATCTTCTTATGGAAAGAGATTATATGACGGCAGGACAGATTGGCGAAAGTTTGCATTTAAGTGACAGGACTGTAAGAAGCGAGATTAGAGAAATTAATCATGCTATAAAAAGAGAGGTCATTAAATCAAAACGCGGACAGGGATTTTGGACAGATTTTAAAGAGCCGGAAACAAAACTCCATGCATTCGGCCAGATAGAAGAAGGGGAAAATCTGGAGTGGGAGATTGTCCGCCGGGTTCTGTTTGAGGAAGAAAATTCTTATTTAGAATTAGCAGATGAACTATATATCAGCGATACCTTTTTGACTAAAATAATCGGCAGGGTTAATCGGAGAATGCAGCGGCATTGTAAAAAAGGGGTTATCCATAAACAAAATGGAAAGCTGGTATTAGAACTTTCGGAGGAAGATAAGAGAAATTATTATAGCATTTATGTAATTACCAGAAATCTAAATCAGTATTTTGAATTGGATAGATTTCAGAATTATTTTGAGTATGCGGATATTTCGTGGATTCGAAACGTTTTATTTGAAAGACTGAAACAAGAGGATTTAGCTTTTTATGATACTACCATAGTACGGCTCCTGGTGGGAATTGCAGTATTGACAGAAAGAATTGCAGCGGGTTTTCTGGTAACAGGAAGAAAAACGGCCAGAAAGGAGGACACTATTCGGGAGGAAGACAAGGTGGTGATGCAGATAGCAGATAAAATTGGCAGCTTTCTGGGTATGCCGCTGCCGTTGGAAGAATATGAATACTTTTCCCAACTGTTTCGAAATGATTTTTATCATATGGAAGGACTAGAGCGAGAGATAGCGGCTGAATTTTTAGATAAAATCCTGGTGGAAATCCATGTTGAATATGGGTTCGATTTTTCAAAGGATCAGGAATTTTACAAAGAAATGATGGCTCAGTTAATTGGCACATTGAGACGGACGGAAAACAGTCAGTATGTAATAATCCGGTGCTGCATCGAATGAAAGCCCAGTATCCGCTGGAATATGATATTGCCATTTTCTTTGCAGACCGATTTAACCGGTTAATGAACTGTAAAATAGGAGAAGATGAAGTAGGGCTGATTGCGATTCATTTTATCCGGGCTATGGAAACCAGTATGATGCATACCGAAAAGAAAGTAGCCTTAATCAATCCTTTTGGCAAACAGGTAAAAGAACTGATGAAAAAAAGATTGGATGAAATGGGGGAATGCAAGTTAAAGATTGGTTATACATATTCTGTGTTTGATCTGCCAGAATATTTTCCGAAAGATATATTAGCAGTTCTTACCACAGTACCGTTGGAAAAGAATCCAACAGAAGTACCGGTGATTTTATGCCGTAATTTTTTAGATTATCGGGAAAAGGAAAAGCTTCTTACTGTTGTGAGAAATGAGCAGGTAAGCAGCGTGAAAACCTATTTTAAAAAGCTGTTTCGCCCATCTCTGTTTTTTTCTGATATGGAATTTGAGTCCAGAGAACAGGCAATTGCTTTTATGTGCAGCCGTCTTTTGGAACAGGGCTATGTAGACGAAGAGTTTCAGGACAGTGTAATGAAGCGGGAAGCAATCGCGCCGACAGCTTTTGAAGAAGGATTTGCTTTCGCCCATGGAGTTGAAAATAAGGCCAAAAGTACAGCAATCTGTACGTGTCTGCTGAAAAACAAACTGGCTTGGGGCGAGTATAATGTGAGGATCGTATTTCTGTTTGCACTTTCACCAAGCTGGAATCATCGAGTCATTCCCGTATATAATGTGATGATTGACAATTTGATGAAGACGGGAGCAGTCAAGCGTCTGTCTAAAATAGAAAATTGCCAGAAATTTGTAGAAATGCTTTTATAGGGGGGTGTCGCAAAATCATCAAATT
>URUX01000201.1 GCA_900551135.1 uncultured Clostridium sp. | reverse complement strand
TGCATTACGAGGCAATTATACTTCCTATATGGGAAATTATCAATACCTTTTTACAAATTTTTCATTTTTTTGAATTATGTATCAAATATTTATAATTTCTCTATCGGAGTACCCTTACCTCCATCACGCTATTAGTATAATACATCCTTCAGAAAAATGCTATAACTTTTCCCTGTTTATTTTCTTACGTAATTATTACGAAAATTCACTTTTTTGGCATTTTTGTATTTATACAGATACATTTCAGTCTAAAAACCTATGATCTGACGTCAGTTTCTTATGACTTTCTTAATTTTTCCAGAAAAGGCTGAAGCTGGATTTGAGATTTGAATCGGTTGTGTTTTATGTTTTTTGTGGTATAATGTTCATATTATTGTTTTTTTATTTTTTTCTGAACATCAAATTTTGTCAATTTTACGGAAAGGAATTTCTTTATGAATCGTTACGGATTGTTATGCCGCTGTATTTTAGAGCATCCAAACGCTACCCAGCGGGAGCTTACCTCTATGCTGGAGGTCTCTCTGGGAACGGTAAATACTTTAATTAAGGAATGTACGGCTCTTACCTATTTAACAGTTAACTCGGAGGGCGACTATCAGCTTACTGCTTCCGGAATGGAGTTTATGGAGCAGTTTCGGGTAGATGCAGCCCTGATTATTGCTGCCGGCTTCGGTTCTCGCTTTGTCCCCCTGACCTTTGAAACCCCAAAAGGTCTTCTGGAAGTATTCGGTGAGCGGATGATTGAACGCCAGATTAAACAGCTCCATGAAGTTGGCATTCGAGATATTACTATTGTAGTTGGCTATCTGAAAGAAAAATTTGAATACCTGATTGATAAATATGATGTAAAACTGCTGTATAATCCAGAATATTCCTGTAAAAATACATTAGCTACCGTCTATCACGCCAGAGAAATTCTGGCAGACAGAAATGTCTACCTTTTATCTTCGGATAACTGGATGCGGAACAATATGTATCACACCTATGAGTGTTCCGGATGGTACTCTTCTGTATATATGAAAGGCCCTACTTCTGAATGGTGTCTTTCTTTTAATAAAAAAGGACACATTACCGGAAGCAGCGTAGGCGGCCGGGACAGCTGGGTAATGTATGGCCCTGTTTTCTTTTCCAAGACCTTTTCCCAACAGTTTTTACCGGTTTTAGAGGCCTACTACCAAATCGGCAGTACGGAACAGTTTTATTGGGAGCAGGTTTACGCCGATATGCTGACCGGAGAGGCAAAAGAACGAATTTTAAATGCCGGACTCCCCCTGCCGGAGGTTTTACAAGGAAGAGCTTCTGAAACAGAGCTGGATATGTCAATTAATAAACAGCCTGATAATCAGGTTTACGAATTTGAAAATCTGGAAGAGCTGCGGCTTTTTGACCCAAAATATCAGAATAAATCTAACAATAAGGCCATGGAACTGGTTTCCCAGGTATTTCAGATTCCAGAATCGGAAATCAGTGACATTCGCTGTTTAAAGTCCGGCATGACGAATCAGTCATTTTTATTCCAGGTACAGGGAACACACTACCTCTGCCGGATTCCAGGCCCAGGAACTGAATTTTTAATTAACCGGAGACAGGAAAAAGAAGTTTACGACACCGTGGCTTCTCTGGGAATCACAGAACATATTATTTATTTTAACGGAGATACAGGATATAAGATTTCTGAATATTATGAGGGTTCCCGCAATGCCGATGCCGCCAATCCAGACGATATGAAGCAATGCATGGCTCTTCTTCGCCATCTCCATGACTGCAGACTTCATGTTGACCACGAATTTGATTTAAAAGAGCGGATTAATTTTTACGAAAATCTCTGCCGTACCCATGGTTCTATCCCCTTCGACGATTATGAAACCGTTTTGGAGTGGATGGATGAACTGCTGGAACTGTTAGATAAGCAAAAGCGGGACAAGGTTTTGTCCCATATTGACAGCGTTGCCGACAATTTTCTCTTTTTGCCTGATGGCAGCATCCGCCTCATTGACTGGGAATATTCCGGTATGTGCGATCCTTTGATTGACGTAGCCATGTGTGCTATTTATTCTTATTACAGTCTGGATCAGGCTTACAATTTGCTCTGTACCTACCTGGACAGAGAGCCTACAGTAAAAGAACAGTTCATTCTTTATGCTTATATGGCATTAGGCGGATTTTTATGGGCTTTGTGGGCTGTATACAAATCAAATATCGGCCAGGAGTTTGGAGAATATACCATTGTCATGTATCGCTATGCAAAAAAATGCTACCGAAAGATTATTTCTGATATTCTGCAAAAAATGTAAGGAAAATGTTAGGAGTTCTTGTCTATTTTATGATATACTTGTAAAAGAATCGAGTCTGTCAGATATTTACAGGCTGGAGAATGTTTGTTAGGAGGGCGCTTATGAGGCATCAACAATATATTCGATTTTTAGCAGCAGCCGGACTGGCTGGACTTTTGACCTTAACTCCGGCACAGGAAACTCTGGCTGTTACATACGGCTGGAACAATAATAATGGCAATTATACTTATATTGAGGATAATGGTTCTGTCCACAAAGGGTGGATTCACACTACGGACGGTTATTACTTTATGGATCTGTCCAGCGGCTTAATGACCAGGGGATGGAAACAGATTGACGGCAAATGGTATTACTTTAAGGCTAATGGCCTGATGGCTACCCAGTGGCAGCAGGTGGATAATAAGTGGTATTATCTCTATGATACCACTGGCGTTATGGTTACCGGATGGCTGAAGATTCGCAATAACAATGATTACAACTATTATTATCTTAAAAGCGACGGCAGTATGGTTACCGGATGGCGCGAGATGGACAATGCCTGGTATTATTTCCGCAATGACGGACGGTGCGTTGTAAACAACTGGTATCAAATCGGCGGCCAGTGGTATTACTTTACTTCCAGCGGTAAGATGGCTACCGGATGGCAGCAGGTTAACGGTGCATATTACTGCCTGAATACAGACGGGCGGATGCTGACCGGATGGCAGACAGACGGCACGAACCGCTACTATCTGGATACGGCAACTGGAAAAATGGCTCAGGGATGGACGCTGATTAATAATGGTTACTACTATTTTAATGAATCCGGCCATATGGCTACCGGATGGATTCAAATCAACGGACAGTATTTCTATCTGAATCCTTCTACCGGACAGATGTATGCCAATACGTCCCTTACGCTTAATGGCGTTACCTATACCTTTGGAGCTAACGGTGTCTGCCAGAATGTAGGAAATGTTCAGACTTCCTCTCCTGGAACTTCTAACGGAAACGTTTCTACCGGCGGACCTGGTTCTTCCAATAACGGAAATAATGTATCCACAGGAGGCCCTGGCTCTTCTGGCGGTTCTGATGTCAGCTACAATGGCCCTGGCTCTTCTAATTCTTCCTCGCCTGCCCCAGGCGGAAATTCAGGAGTTCCAGGATCTTCAAGCAACAATAATAACTATAATGGCGGCGACCTGATTCCAGGCCTGACCACCGGACCAAAAAAGGGATAATCGAAATATCTAAAGTTTAGAGGGTCTCTCTGAATCATTATATTAGATGATTCAGAGAGGCCCCGCTCTATTTCAGCAGAACTAATTTTCCTCCTAGTTTGTGTATATCCGATGTTTTTTTATATTTTACAAACAATTCTTTCGATGTAATTGTGTAATTCTGACCTATTTTGTTCATC
>URUX01000200.1 GCA_900551135.1 uncultured Clostridium sp. | reverse complement strand
CGCTGGACAATACATTGCAGGATATTCTGATTCGCTATAAGAGAATGCAGGGATATGAGGCTTTGTGGCAGCCAGGCACAGACCATGCAGCCATTGCAACAGAAGTAAAAGTAATTGATAAATTAAAAAGCGAAGGCATTGAAAAACACGATCTGGGAAGAGAAGGTTTCTTAGAAAAGGCCTGGGAATGGAAAGACGAGTACGGCAGCCGGATTGTAAAGCAGCTTCACAAGCTGGGCTCTTCCGCTGACTGGGACAGAGAACGCTTCACCATGGATGAGGGATGCTCCAAAGCCGTTTTGGAGGTATTTACCAGACTCTATGAAAAAGGCTATATTTATAAAGGCTCCCGTATCATTAACTGGTGTCCGGTCTGCCAGACTTCTATTTCTGATGCAGAAGTTGAGCACGAAGAGCAGGACGGATTCTTCTGGCACATTAATTATCCGATTGCAGGAGAAGAAGGCCGTTTTGTAGAGATTGCAACCACCAGACCGGAAACCCTGCTGGGCGATACTGCAGTTGCCGTAAACCCGGAAGATGAACGTTACAAAGACTTAATCGGAAAAATGTTAAAACTTCCGCTGACAGACCGGGAAATTCCGGTGATTGCAGATTCTTATGTAGACAAAGAGTTTGGAACTGGATGCGTAAAGATTACGCCTGCTCATGACCCTAATGACTTTGAGGTAGGAAAGCGCCACAATCTGCCGGAAATCTGTATTATGAATGACGATGCTACCATCAGCGTTCCAGGAAAGTATTTTGGCATGGATCGCTACGAGGCCAGAAAAGCCATGGTAGATGATTTGACCGAACAGGGTCTTTTGGTAAAAGTAGTTCCCCATTCTCATAATGTTGGAACCCATGACCGCTGCGGCACAACCGTTGAGCCAATGATTAAGCCTCAGTGGTTTGTAAAAATGGACGAAATGGCAAAACCTGCCATCGAAGCATTAAAGAGCGGCCGTTTGAAATTCGTTCCGGAAAGCTTTGGAAAGACCTATCTGCACTGGCTGGAAGGCATCCGCGACTGGTGTATTTCCAGACAGCTGTGGTGGGGACACCGGATTCCGGCTTATTACTGTGAAGAGTGCGGCGAAATGGTAGTGGCAAAGGAAATGCCTGCGGTCTGCCCAAAATGCGGCTGTACACATTTCAAACAGGATGAAGACACGCTGGATACCTGGTTTTCTTCCGCTTTGTGGCCATTTTCCACACTGGGATGGCCGGATGAGACCAAAGAAATGGACTATTTCTATCCGACAGACGTCTTAGTAACCGGATACGATATTATTTTCTTCTGGGTAATCCGTATGGTATTCTCCGGACTGGAGCAGACCGGAAAAGAGCCGTTCCACACCGTCTTAATCCATGGACTGGTAAGAGATTCCCAGGGACGCAAGATGAGCAAATCCTTAGGAAACGGAATCGATCCTCTGGAAGTAATTGACAAATACGGCGCAGACGCCCTCCGTATGACGTTAATGACCGGAAATGCTCCTGGAAATGATATGCGTTTCTACTGGGAGAGAGTAGAAGCCAGCAGAAACTTTGCAAATAAAGTATGGAATGCTTCCCGTTTCATTATGATGAACCTTGAAAAGGCTCCGGCTGCCAACGTTTCTGCAGAAGACTTAACCATGGCAGATAAGTGGATTCTTTCCAAAGTGAATACCCTGACCAAAGACGTAACCGACAATATGGATAAGTATGAACTGGGAATTGCCCTTCAGAAGGTTTACGACTTTATCTGGGAGGAGTTCTGCGACTGGTACATTGAGATGGTAAAGCCGCGTCTCTGGAATGATGAAGATACCACTAAGGCAGCGGCTATCTGGACGTTAAAGACGGTACTGATTCAGTCCTTAAAACTGCTGCATCCATATATGCCGTTTATTACCGAGGAAATCTTCTGCAACCTTCAGGAAGAGGAGGCATCCATTATGGTTTCCAACTGGCCGGTTTATAAGGACGAGTGGAATTTTGCGGCAGAGGAGACGGCTGTTGAGACCATTAAAGAAGCGGTTCGTGCAATCCGTAACGTGCGTACAACCATGAATGTGCCGCCGAGCAAAAAGGCAAAGGTATTTGTAGTAACCGAAAATCAGGAGGTTGCAGATATTTTTGCCCACAGCAAGGTATTCTTTGCTACCTTAGGCTATGCCAGCGAAGTTATGATTCAGAAGGATAAGAACGGCATTGGAGAAGATGCGGTTTCCGTTGTAATTCCCCACGCAAATATCTACATCCCATTTGCAGAACTGGTAGATATTGAAAAAGAATTAGAACGCCTTCACAAAGAGGAAAAACGTCTGGCAGGGGAACTGGCTCGTGTAAATGGAATGTTAAGCAACGAGAAGTTTGTAAGCAAAGCCCCGGCAGCCAAGATTGAGGAAGAAAAGGCCAAGCTTGCAAAATATACCCAGATGATGGAACAGGTAAAAGAAAGACTGGAACAGTTGGGAAAGTAAAATCTGTTTAGAAACAAGATACAGGAGCAGATGTAAATAGATATGCTCCCTTCCGGCAGACAGGCAGAAAAACTGCTGCTTCGAAGGGAGCATAATAAAATTCCATTAAGACAGAGAATGATTCAGGAAGGAAGAGATGTCTCGATATACGAGATGTCTCTCTTTTTCGTTTAAAATCTCATGGCGCAGGCCTGGGTACAGTTTGGAAGAAACGTTCTGGTAGCCTGCCTTTTTGAGAGAATCGACGGCTTCCTGAAACTTTTCTTCAGAAATCATACAGGGATCTTCCTGACCGGAGACGAATAAAATGGGAAGTTCCGGTTTGCCGATTTGCCAGCCTTTCGTACTATATGTAGTTTTTACCAGCCACAACAAAGCCTGGTATCCATTCAGGGTAAAGGTAAAATTGCAGTAGGGACTGGCATTGTAGGTTTCCACTACGGATCGATCCTTGGAAATCCATGCGTGAAGAATGCCTTCTGATTGAAACGGCTTTTCAAAGGGCTCTGAAAACAGGCGGTTGATCAGTGGGCTTCGGGCATGATCTCCCTTTATACGGGACAGAAAGCAGACCAGTCTCATGCCGATTCCGGCCATGGGATTATTGCTGGGAGAACCGCAGACAATCAGTCCGTCCAGTTCCCGTTCATAGTGTTTTAAATATACGCGGACAGCAAGGGAGCCCATACTGTGTCCAAATAAGAAAAAGGGAAGTCCGGGATGCTGGTTTCGGATAAAACGGGTGATTTGATAGAGGTCTTTTACCAGGTTAGGCCCTCCGTCTTCATAAAAATATCCCAAATCTTCAATGGTTTTTACGCTTTTTCCATGGCCTCTGTGGTCATGGATAACGCAGCCGAAACCAAGTCCGGCCAGATATTCCATAAAGGGAATATACCGTTCTTTGTGTTCACACATGCCATGAGAAAGCTGGACGATGGCCCTTGGCTGCTCCGGCATAATCGTAAGGACGTCTAAAACCAGTCCGTCCTGAAACGATGTCAGCAAAAAGGATTCTTTGTGAATCCCAGAGTTCAGATGTTCCATAATTCCTCCTGTCCGGCAGGGAAGTTTGCCATATACATTTCCTTTATTATACCATGGCAGAGTCAATTTTGATAGAAAATTGTAACAGTTCAGCCATGCATCTTCTTGCCCGCTGTAAGCGTGCAAGAGGCGCTGGGCGTCCGCTCTATGAAGATTCAGACAGGAAAATTCTTATGAAAGCAAGCTTTCAACGCTTTTTTCTGTCTGA
>URUX01000199.1 GCA_900551135.1 uncultured Clostridium sp. | reverse complement strand
ATAAAAACGGAGCCGATGCTCCAGTAGATTATTTATCTACTTTTGCAACAGCCCCTTATTTTATTTATCTTCCTGTCTATAATGAGAGTAACAAAAACAGAGGAGGAAGAAGTGTGAACGAGTTTCTTTGGGGAGGCGCTACCGCTTCCTATCAGTGCGAAGGCGGATGGAAAGAAGGCGGCCGGGTAGAATCCATGTGGGATAAATACCTTCATGACAAAAATCTGGAAAATGGTGATGTGGCCAGTGATCATTACCACCGATTTAAAGAAGACATCCGGATGATGAAAGAAGGCGGCCATACTAGTTACCGTTTTTCACTGGCGTGGCCTAGAATTATTAAAAATCTGGACGGAGAGATAAACCAGGAAGGAATTGATTTTTATAATGAACTGATTAATACCTGTCTGGAAAATGGAATAACGCCATTTGTCACGATTTATCACTGGGATTTGCCGCAGTATTTGGAAGAACTGGGAGGCTGGCTGAACAGAAAAACCTGTGAAGCTTACAGACATTACGCCAGGGTATGCTTTGATGCATTTGGAGACAGAGTGTTTCACTGGGCTACTTTTAATGAACCCAGATACTGTATTTTCAGCGGATATTTAATCGGAAATTATCCTCCGGGTCACCAGGATTTGCAGGAAACCGTAACGGGCTCCTATTATGTAATGCTGGCATCCGCAATGGCAGTAAAAGAATTTCGTGAAGGGGGATACCAGGGTCAGATAGGTATTGTACATAGTTTTGCGCCTGTTTACGGAATCGATGGTACGATACAGACAAAAATTGCTATGCGGTTTGCAGATAATTTCTTTAATAACTGGATTTTGGATACTGCGGCTATGGGAGAAATCCCAGGCGATATGTTAGGAGAACTTTCAAAAACCACCGATTTGTCTATGATGCAGCCGGAAGATCTAACGATTATAAAAGATAATACCGTAGATTTTCTGGGGCTCAATTATTACGCAAGAGCGGTAGTAAAGCCTTATGAAAAAGGTGAGACCACATTAATTGTCAATAATGCAGGAACCAAAGCAAAGGGAACATCCCAAACAGTGATTAAAGGATGGTTTGAACAGGTAAGGCCGGAAAACAGCCGTTATACCGAATGGGATACTGAAATTTTTCCGGAAGGCCTTTACGAAGGAATCCGGCAGGTGTGGAAAAAGTATCATCTCCCAATTTACATTACGGAAAATGGAATTGGACTTTACGAAGATGTAAGCGGAGATATGGTAGAGGATGAAGAACGAATCCGGTTTATGAATATGCATATTAACGCACTTTTAAATGCAAAAGAAGAAGGATGTGATGTGAGAGGCTACTTTGCATGGTCACCATTTGACTTATATTCATGGAAAAATGGCACAGAAAAGCGTTATGGACTGGTAGCAGTTGATTATAAGGATGATTTAAAAAGGAAGCCTAAAAAAAGTTTTTATTGGTTTAAAAAAGTTATAGAGACCAATGGGGAAGAAATCGCAAGAGAAACTTACGGGGAGGTATGAGAATGAACATTCAAGAGATGAGTCTGGCAATGGAGAAGTACGTAATGCCAGCAGCAAACAAATTAGGCAATGAGCGCCATCTTCGTGCTATTCGGGATGCATTTATGTCATTGCTGCCAATTACTTTTACAGGAGGTATTGCAGCGGTAATAAGTTCTGCACCTTCTGTAGAAAGTGCCGGAAATGGACTGACATTAGCGTGGGCTCGCTTCGTGGCAGATAATGCTACAATTTTTTTCTGGATTAATGCGTTGACGTTAGGCGCTATGTCGCTTTACATCTGTATAGGGATTATCCATTTTTTATGTAAAACAGAAAAAATAGAATCATTTTTGCCAATTCTTTTAGGCGTATGCGGTTTCTTAATGCTGGTAGTAGAACCACAGTTCTTGGGCTGGGACGGCAAGGTGGCAGAAATATCATATATGGATGGCAAAGGACTGATTGCAGCCATGCTCATTTCCATATTGACTGCGGATCTTTATTGCTTCATGAGAAAACGGGAATTTGGCAAAATTTCGCTTCCTGATACAGTACCAGCGTCGTTATCGGATGTGTTTGCTTCGATTGTACCCGGCGCAATACTGATGATTCTCTATATTGCAGTTTTTTCAGTGATGAATAAGATGGAAACGACGCTTCCTAAATTAATCTACGGTATTTTATCCCCATCTTTGGCGGCTGTAGACAATTTGGGATTTACAATTGTAATTACCTTACTGGTACATATATTTTGGTTTTTTGGCATTCACGATGCGGCTCTGTCTGGCGTGTTAGCACCGATTCGTGATGGAAACCTGTCTCTAAATGCAGCAGCGCAGGCAGCAGGAGAGACATTGCCAAATATTTTTACTACACCGTTCTGGGTATACTTTGTAGTAATTGGAGGATGCGGTTCGGTACTGGCTTTAGCGGTTATGCTGGCAACTTCTAAATCAAAGCAGCTAAAAGCCATTGGCCGCCTGGGATTGATTCCTGCATTTTTCAATATTTCAGAGCCTATTATTTTTGGTTTGCCGTTAATGTTAAATCCAATATTCTTTGTTCCTTTTTTATCCACTTCTGTGATTAATGGAGCGATTGCATTTTTGACGATGCAGTTTGGATTGATTGGAAAGAGTTATGCCATGCTTTCCTGGCAGATGCCATCGGTTATCGGTTCGTTTTTTTCTACCATGGACTGGAAAGCGCCGATTTTGATTCTGATATTAATTGTAATTGATGGACTGATTTATTTTCCATTTTTTAAAATGTATGAGAGAACAATGGTAAAGTTAGAGAGAGGAGAAGACAATGAAAAAGATTCTATTGTTGTGTAATGGCGGGCTGTCAACAGGTATTTTGGTGAAGAAGATGAAGGCTGCGGCCGGGAACCAGGGATATGAGTGTGAAATTTTGGCCGCTCCGGTGGCTTCTGCAGAAGAAGAAGGAGGAAATGCAGATATTGTTCTGTTAGGTCCCCAGGTACGCTTCCAAATGGAGATCGTAAAAAAACAGGTTGCCTGTCCGGTCGTATCAATTGATCCAGTATCTTATGGAACTATGAACGGGGAAAAGGTTTTGGCTCAGGCCAGAAAAGAAATGGGGGAATAACCATGGAACATGAGGAGTTAGAACTGGTATGTCTTCAGATTATTACAAATGCGGGAGAGGCCCGCAGCGAATGTATGGCAGCGCTGACAGCGGCATCAGAAGGAAGATTTGATGAGGCTGAAATGCATCTGAAGACAGCAGCGGAATGCAGAAAGGCAGCTCATCAGATACATACCAAACTGATAACAATGGACGCAGGCGGAGAACTGAATCAGATTACTTTGATAATGGTTCACAGCGAGGACATTATGATGAGCGCAGAACTGACCTATTCATTATCTGAGGAAATGGTAAAGATGTATCATAAACTGGCTGGACAAGGCTGAAAAAATATGTTATGATACCAGTGTTTTGAGCAGGACAGATGGTCGCTGCCATGAAACCGAAAGGTCATGGGAGAGGAAAGTCCGGGCTTCACAGGGCAGGATGCCAGATAACGTCTGGTGGAGGCGACTCTAAGGACAGTGCAACAGAAATAAACCGCCGCAGCAATGCGGTAAGGGTGGAAAGGCAGTGTAAGAGACTACCGCCCGGCTGGTAACAGGCGGGGCACATGTAAACCCCATTCGAAGCAAGACCGAACAGAAAGCATAAGGCGGCCCGTCTGCTTTCGGGTAGGTCG
>URUX01000198.1 GCA_900551135.1 uncultured Clostridium sp. | reverse complement strand
AATGAGAATGGAACACTCAGTATTGCCATTGATTTTGCAGGACAGCTGCCGCATTCCAGTACACTTTGGGTTGGTGGCGTTATTACACTTTACGATGAACAGACTGGAATCGAATCGAGCAGTTTGTATTTGAACGCTTCTTTTGGCAACGTAACAAAGGAACTGATTCCACTTTCTGTCAATGAAATCGTTTCTCCAATGAATCTGCATGTAGGCAACGGTTATTCTGGAGAAGCAGTAACACTGTCCTTTGGTTCCAATGTGACGGTAAAGAATGCGGTTCTTCCACAGGGAAAAACAATCTATTTTAATCTGGATCAGAGTTTTGATAGTGAGATTGCAAATCGTTATCGCTCTTTTGATATCCAGTGTTACAATTTCCTGGGTGATGAAGATAGTTTTGTTCAGCCAGCACAGTTGTGTTTACCAGCACAGCGCACCGATTCTTATGTTTATGAAGTGGTGGATGGACAGCTTCGCAGTGTTCAGTCGGAATATGACGAAGAGAACAATCAGATCTGCATTACAGTAGATTCTTTGGGATATTACATTGTATCCCCAATCCTGATGCAGGAATAAGATAAATATTGTTTTTATGATCTCTCGGAATTCTGATTGATCATGCCAGCGAAACTCTGGCAGTGAACTTTGAAAAGTAGATATTGTTTCTGGAACAAAAAAACGGCATGAGAAATAAACATAGCTTTCACTATGGCTCTAAGCGTGGTATGATAGTCAATAGGATTATGCTACATCCAAAATCAACTTTCTCAGGGGAGATTCAGATGGCAGATCCCATGCATCCAGATGCTGTAACATCAGGATGTGATAGAGGCGGCAGTACCACATCTTTGTAGAGCGGTGTCTGCCGTCTTCTAATCTGAAGTCTAATTTCTCACGTTTGTTTGAACGTTCTACAGATGTTCTTGCATTGTATTCCTGTTTCCATTCTTTGCTGCTTCTTGGCGGATTGTTAAAGAGTCTTGGGTTGTCATTTAAGACCAAATGGACGGTGCGTCCATATTTCGCGTTTGAGCATGGATTGTCACAGGTACAGGAAATACAGCCGCCTGCATGACTGATCTTCGGACATTTGAATTTCATGCGTCCTTTCGCAGCTTCGATACCATCGCGCCGCATCCGGTGTCCGGCTGGGCAGACAGGAACCCCGTCTTTATCAATGGTAAAATCATTTTTATAGACAGGTGGTCTTCCAGCTTTGCTGTTCAGATCAATAAATGGAGTGATGTTTTGGCGCTTAAAGTATTGATAGTAAGGCATGGCATCATGTGCAGAATCTAAAAGCACTTTTGATACTTTGTAATCAGGAAGGAAAGATCTCATTCGAAAAAAGGCCTGAAGGAATCCATGCGAATCATGTGTTGAAGCACAGGAATAATGGGGGAATACCGGGAGATCACTCTGTGAATCGACCAGCATATATAAATCATATCCATGATAGAAGCAGTCGCGAGAGGAATCCCAGCCGATGTCACAGTCAGGCTGAGAAAAGTAACGGTCACAGTTACAGTCAAAGATGCCATTTTCCTTACATTTGCATATGCGTTTTTTGCGTTCCCTGTGGGAAGTGGCAACAGGAGTCCCATCACCGGCAAGGGCGAGATTATCCTTATGGATCAGGCCCTTTTTCACGGAGACATCCAGAAATTCTTTCTGATAGATTTTAAAAAGAGAAGCGTAAGGCTGGTCATCGAGGGAAAAAGAAGTCTTTTCCAGTTGGGGAAGAAGCTCAGCAACGGTTATTTTTTCAACTGAAGGAGCTTTTTCTCCTTTTGCATCTGGCTTTTTCACTTTTGTTTTCAGCGGATGGATATGGGGTGACATATGGGGATCATCAGAATCCCATAAGCGTTTCATAAAATCATAAAAGGTGCCAACACCTGGAGTGTCACCAACCCGAAAACCACTGAGGATAGCGAAAAGAGGATTCATCTTAAGCTGCGCAGCCCATTCGGTGATAGAGGAAACTTTAAAATCAATGGATAACAGGTAAGAACGCTGCATACAGGAAGGAATTCTTGGAGCTGGGCCAAACTTGGAATATTTATCAGCTAAAAGGACATTTGTATCCGACAGATCAAGATGCCAAAAGCGTTCAATGATATCCCAGGTGGAACGAGTAAGGGCATTTGGATCAGGATAATATTTACGAAGATTTTCAACAACAAAGTTCTGGTAGTCAGCATGACTGCCGCAATTAACAGGTAACAAGAAAATCGCCTCCAATCGAAAAATGTACTTTTGATCAAGGGCGCGAAGCGCCGCATTTTTCGGTAGATTTGTCAAGCGATTTTTGCAAAAAAGTGGGGGATTTTATAAAAAAAGGGATCTGAAAGTCTTGATTTTACTGGGCTGAAGATTCCGAGAGATTATTTTTTTGGAAAGGAGGTCTCCCTTATGGCAACCACACGCATCATGCCGCTGCATATCGGCAAGGGTCGGACTGAGAGCCGTGCCATCAGCGATATTATTGACTATGTGGCAAATCCCCAAAAGACCGACAACGGAAAATTGATTACCAGCTATGGATGTGACAGCCGCACTGCTGATGCAGAGTTTCTGTTGGCAAAGCGGCAGTATATTGCCGCCACCGGACGAGTGCGCGGTACAGATGATGTGATCGCCTACCATGTGCGCCAGTCGTTCAGGCCCGGAGAGATCACACCGGAGGAAGCCAACCGGCTGGGCATAGAATTTGCCAGGCGGTTCACCAAAGGCAATCATTCCTTTGTGGTCTGCACCCACATCGACAAATCGCATATTCATAATCACATCATCTGGTCGGCGGTCAATATGGATTGTGACCGGAAGTTCCGTAACTTTTGGGGAAGCACCAGAGCTGTTCGACGTTTAAGTGACACCATTTGTATCGAGAACGGACTATCCATTGTGGAGAACCCCAAGCCCCACGGAAAAAGCTACAACAAGTGGCTGGGCGAACAAGCCAAGCCCTCCCATCGGGAACAGCTACGGGTGATGATTGACCGGGCGCTGGAGCAAAAGCCAGCAGACTTTGACACACTTCTGCAACTGCTTTCCGAGATGGGCTGCGAGGTATCTCGGCGCGGGAAAGCAATCCGCCTTAAAGCTCCCGGCTGGAAGAATGTAGCCCGTATGGATGACAAGCTGGGAGCCGGGTACAGCGAAACAGAAATCCGTGCGGTGCTGGCTGGAGAAAAGCAGCACACGCCCCGCAAGAAATCCACCGTGCAGCCGGAGCCACCCAAGGTCAATTTGCTGGTGGATATTCAGGCAAAATTGCAGGCCGGGAAAGGTGCTGGATATGCACGCTGGGCCAAGGTTTTTAACTTAAAACAGATGGCGCAGACCGTGAATTTTCTTACCGAACATCACCTACTGGACTATACAGAGCTGGAAGAAAAAGCGGTGGCGGCTACCGCCCATCACAATGAGCTGTCAGCGCAGATTAAGGCGACGGAGAAACGCATGGCAGAGATCGCCGTCCTGCGTACCCATATCGTTAATTATGCCAAGACCCGCGAGACCTATGTTGCCTATCGCAAGGCCGGTTATTCCCGAAAATTCCGGGAGGAACATGAGCAGGAAATCCTGCTCCATCAGGCGGCCAAAAATGCCTTTGACGATATGGGGGTCAAAAAGCTGCCCAAAGTTAAGGAACTGCAAGCTGAGTACGCACGGCTCCTGGAAGAAAAGAAAAAGACCTATGCCGAGTACCGGCGTTCCCGTGAGGAAATGC
>URUX01000197.1 GCA_900551135.1 uncultured Clostridium sp. | reverse complement strand
TATTCACAGTAAATGGCGGGTATTTTGTAAACTTCGAGACCGGAGGGGGAACAGAAATTGAAAGCCAGAAACTGCGCTACGGAGAACTGGTAGAAAAGCCGGAGGATCCGGTGCGTCCGGGCTATGAATTTAATGGATGGATTTACGGAGAGGAAGAGTATCCCTGGAGTTTTGGCGCAGATAAGGTACAGGGAGAAATGACATTAATTGCCCAGTGGAAACCGGCGAAGGTTCTGGTAAAGTTTGATCTGGACGGCGGGACATTTGGCGACCGTGGTCCGGAAGGGGATTTTACCGTTACATTTGGGGAGCCTTATGGAGAACTGCCGGTTCCGGAAAAAGATGGCTGCCAATTTGACGGATGGGTATACAGCGGAGCGGTGATAAAGGCCGATACGCCTGTGACCATGACTGGTGAGCATGTTCTGACTGCTTTGTGGAACTGTTACTAGTTCTTTACTAAAGTTTTACATAAACTTGACTTTTATAGTAGGGGTCAACCTGATATAATAAGTATAACAGTCCGAATGGACTTAAAACTGTTGGAAAATGCTATAAAAGGAGAGAAACGTGAGTACAAGTAAGCACTGGGGCGCATGCCTGCGCACCACGGCAGCTGTTATGCTGATTCTGGCAATTCTATTTGGGATTATGGGTGCTGTTGGCGGAGGAAGCAGAGCAGCTTTTTACGGGGTTTTAGGCGGCGTGTCAATTGGAGCCATATTAGGAGCCTTTTATGCAGTCATACTGCTGCTATTTGCAAGGACGGATAAATAAAACATAAAGGCCGTTTCTATCAATCGTAGTTTTAGAAAGCGAGATTGATAGAAGCGGCCTTTTTGAATACTCAAAAATGGGAAAATATAGTTGGACAGGTTGACAAAAGAATGAGATTACGGTATATTCATATTAATTAGTAAATAAACTTTAGTAATTAGGCTTCAAACATTTGAACATTTATGGAGATTCTGTTTTTTCCTGAAAGAGCTGATTTAAAACGTTGTTAAAGACATATACGGCAGCCCCTATAATT
This sequence comes from uncultured Clostridium sp., assembly GCA_900551135.1. Taxonomy (GTDB): domain Bacteria; phylum Bacillota; class Clostridia; order Lachnospirales; family Lachnospiraceae; genus UMGS1370. Next base: position 2,716 of record URUX01000197.1, on the reverse strand, counting down.
CCGGCATCACGGGTTAAGGAAGGTTCTACGGTAATGGGAATATAACGCAGGGTTTCGTCGAGCCTGGACTGCAGCTTTTCAAAAAAAGTGTATCCCAGAGCCTCTGGAACAGCCCCGGAGACAACAACGTTGTTTATATCCAGAAGATGGGCCTGGTTAATCAGAAGAACACTTAAATAAGGACAGAGGTAGTCACATACTTCTTCGATCTGGGAACTGCTTAATATTGCGGAACCTCTGAAATCAATATGGAATTTTTGAGACAGAAAGTCAATGTTAATCAGTTTTTCTATATTAGGCGATGAAGCGGAGAAGGTGGCTGGATCGCAGAGATACATTTGTCCGATTTCTCCGGCATTGTGATTTGATCCTTCCCAGATAGTTCCATTCATTATGATTCCAGCCCCCAATCCGGTGCTGAGGGTGACAAACAGAAGATTATTATATGCAGGATCACTTCTCCGTAAAAATGACTCGCCAAGACAGGAAAAATTCACATCATTTCCAATAAAAACAGGAGCAGAAAAACTGGAATATAAACGTTTGAAAAGAGAATCAAACGGCGTTGGAGAAAGAATGTTATAAGCTTCCATATAAAAAATTTCTTTTTTCTCGGAGTTTATGATTGCAGGCAGGCCGATTCCGATGCCCAGAACATTTTTCTGTTCCCGGCGGGCATGGCATAAAAGATTGTTAATCTCTATGATAAAACCCTGCTCAATCGAAGAAAGCTGATTGCTGTCGGCAATACGCGTTGAATGGGAATACTGGCTGGTGCCATTTAAATCCACCAGTCCTGCATTTAAAGTTTTTCCGTCAAATTCAAGGCCGATGGCGTAGAAGGCCAGAGGGTTGAAATGGAGTAAATGGCCTCTGCGTCCAGCCCCGCGATTGTCTTCAATCTCGTCCAGTTCAATCACAATTTTCAGGGACAGCAGCTGGTCTATAATTTTTAATACGGTGGGAAAACTCATACCTGTTAAGCGAACCAGTTCGGCTCTGCTGGTAGTTTTTCTGCTGCGGATAATATTAAAAATAAGAGAGGTATTTTTTAATTTCAGATAATGGGGAAGATAGGAATTCATGATAAACGCTCCTTTGATATTTACTGAATAATGATTACTAATTTATAAGATAACATTGCAGGCACAGATAGTCAATGAAAATCAGGAGGTATATGAGCAGATTAAAAGGCTTGTATAAAAAAGAATATGAAATATTACGCTGGACTAGATATAGGTGGTACGACAGGCAGAATCAGAATCAGTGATATGTCTGGCAGTTTAATTGGGGAATTTCAATGTGGCGGCTGCAGCATACATGAAGGCGCAGAAGAACGTGCAAAGAGAAAATACAGGGAACTGGTCACTCCGGTTTTATTGCAAAACGGACTGGTTCCGGAAGAATGTGAGAAAATTTGCGTAGCAGCCAGCGGCGTTGATTCAGAAAATTTACGGGAACAATGTAAACGCTGCTTTGTAGAGATGGGATTTGAAGAATCGAAAGTAGTGGTTTTCAATGATTGTGAAATTTTTTTGCAGTTTTATGAAAAGCCTTCCTTAATTCTGGTTGCTGGTACAGGTTCTATTTCCTTTGGAATGAACAAAAACGGAAATGTCTGTCGCACTGGTGGATGGGGACATATCTTAAGTGATGAAGGCAGCGGCTTTGATATAGGGATGCAGGTAATAAAAGCAGTAGGAAATCACCTGGATAGAAGAAAAAAAGAAGATATCTTATATCAGTTATTTTATGACAGAACCCGGATTTCCGATTTGGAAAGTTTGAATAATTTTGTAAACCAGAATGTTATGACCAAAACTGCAGTTGCAGGTTTGGCACCACTGGCAGGGGCAGCCGCTGAAAGGGGATCTGAAACAGCAGAGGAAATTCAGCAGGAAACTGCAGAGAAACTGTTTAGACTGGTGTGGGATAACTATAATAAGATGGGCACGAATCCGCAGGAAATGCTTACCGTAATTCTATGGGGCGGAGTAATCTTGAAAAACACGGCAGTAAAAGAACTTGTTGTGAAAAAGATAGAAGAAACCATACCGAATGTGAGAATTGCGGTACCAGAGAAACCAGCAGTAGAAATAGCATTGAAAGCAGCAATGTCATAAAAAAATATTGAAACCAGCAGGGAGGAATAGAAATGACGATGTTAGAATATATAAAGGAGCAGCCGGAAGTACTTGATTGTGCAATACAAAACAGAAAGGAACTGACAAGACATTTTTACGAGAGATTTGCAGAAGAGAGACCCGATCACATTTATATGATAGCAAGCGGAACGTCCTGTAATGCTGCAAGGGCAGCCGCTCCTTTTGTGGAAAAACTCTTGGAAATAGAAGTGACTGTATTTCCGCCATCCAGAGCAGAGAAAATATGGGGGAAGAATCCAATGGTTCTCCTGATTGCCCAAGAAGGAAGATCAACCAATATTTTAAAAGCGGCAGAAAACCTCAAAGAATACCGTTGTGTTGGACTAACCGGTGATTTAACTGGAATTTTGCATAAAAAATGCGGCACATATGTGGAAATCCCATGTGGAGAAGAGCATGTAGGGCCAAAGACAAAGGGGTATACAGCCACGATACTGATACTTTATCTGATGGCGCTGGAAGCAGGACGGGCAGAAGAGATTATTTCAGAACAAATGTATTTGGAATATCTGGATGCTAAGGAACTGTAAAAAAACTCTGATTAAGAGGCT
>URUX01000196.1 GCA_900551135.1 uncultured Clostridium sp. | reverse complement strand
TAATGTCCGGTGGAATTTACCGCTGCACTGGAATTTAAAATTTCAAGTTAGCTCTCTCTTTTTTCTGTCTTTATGGTGACAGTTCACCTGCCAGTCTAAATTTCACTCCCTATTCCATCATGTATATCTCGATATATGCCGCTCATATTTTTTTATTTTATAAAAGGCGGACTGCCAGTTCTTAGCAATCCGCCTTTAAAATTACCATTATTCCAAACTATCTTCTGCATCAATTGAAAAACTATTCCACTCTTACTTTTCTGTCCAGCGGTTATACAGGTTGGCCAGAATCGCTCCGGAAATATTGTGCCATACAGAGAAGATTGCGCCTGGTACCGTTGCCATAGCCAGATCCGGGAATGCCGTACCTGCCAGAGACGTAGCAAGGCCGGAATTCTGCATTCCGATTTCTACAGAAATGGCCTTTGTTTTGGCAGCGTTCATATGCAGCGCTTTTCCAATTCCAAATCCACAGGCGTAACCCAGCAGATTATGTAAGATTACTACTACAAATACGATTGCTCCGGTACTCATAATTTTTTCTGCATTATGAGATACTACAGCCGCAACAATGAGACAGATAGCCACAACGGAAACAGATGGAAGAACGGTTACCAGTTTCTGTGTGAACTTCCCCCAGAGTTTGTTGATAATAAAGCCCAGCGCAATGGGAACGATGACTACTTTTACAATAGACAAAAACATGCTGACCGGATCGACGGTAACGGTTGTTCTCAGCAGAAGGTATGTAATAGCCGGTGTTAAAAATGGCGCCAGCAGTGTATTCACACTGGTCATTCCAACGGAAAGCGCCACATCTCCTTTGGAAAGATAGGTAATGACGTTGCTGGAAGTGCCTCCCGGACAGGTTCCTACCAAAACCACGCCAGCCAGAAGCGCCGGATCCAACTGGAATACGGTTCCTAATAGCCATGCCAGCAGGGGCATCACGGTAAACTGTGCAATACAGCCGATAACAATATCTTTCGGACGGGTAAATACCAGTTTAAAATCCTCCAGCTTTAAGGTAAGACCCATGCCAAACATCACTACCATCAGCAGATAATTAACCCAGGAAGTCTGCACCCACAAACAGGAATCCGGTACAAACAGCGCCAGTGCCGCCACTGCCAGCACTATCAGCGCCATGTGTTTTCCAAAAAAATCACTGATGTTTTCTAGAACTTTCATTTTTATTTCCTCCCTATCAGGTAAGTAGTGTCAAATCCTACCCATTTTTTATTGTTAAAACCTTATAAAAACCTTGATTTTTAGGGAAATCTGCAATAAAAAGAGCATTGACCTCCCTTTTCTGGTATAATGTCCTCGACCAAAATTCCATTAACCGAAAGGAGCCAATGCTCATGGACATTATACAATACTTACTCTCTGTAATTCAATACCTTTACCAGCAAAACTGCTGGCTGATTCACTTTATCTGCAGATACATTCCACTTAAGCAGTGGGCTTTCGAGGATTCCCATTCTCCAAAGTATCAAAAGTTCAAAATTGACGAACTCCCGCTAGTCACGGATTTCCGGCAGGACTGGACTTACAAAGAACTCATTCCTTACTACGAAAAGCGTTATGGTAAGAAGATTCGTCCGATCAGCCGTCGTTCAGAGTTTGACATCCCTGATTCCTCTACCTGCCCACGCTGTGACGCTCCCAAGCCCTTTCTCTACAGGAATAACGGCTCCAAGGGACAACTCCTGTGCAAAGTCTGTGATACCCGCTTCTCCCCTGACGAAAGCCGCTTTTCCTCTGTGAAACTGCGCTGTCCGCATTGTGGGAACACTCTAGTACCCAAAAAAGACCGCAAGCACTTTGTCATTCATAAATGTGTCAATCCCAAATGCCCTTACTATCTCCATAACCTCAAAAAGGTGGAACAGGCAGATCTCGCAGAAGACTATGGCAAGAATAAATATAAACTCCACTATATCTACCGTGAATTCACGATGGATTTTTTCAGCATGGACTTAACTACCCTGCCAAAGAATGCTTCTTCTCTGAAATTCAGTAAGCACAATGCCCATGTCATGTCCTTATGCCTAACTCTGCATGTCAATCTGGGGCTTTCCCTGCGCAAGACATCACAGGCTTTAAAAGACCTGTATAACATCAGCATTTCTCACCAGCAGATCGCTAACTACTGCAAGACCGCTGCCATCTGTATCAAACCCTTTGTCGAGCTGTACCCTTACGAAAAGGGGAATGTATTTACTGCGGATGAGACCTATATAAAAATCCGAGGTACCAAAACCTATATCTGGCTCATCATGAATGCCGCCACACGATCCATCATCGGCTACCAGGTCTCTGATAATCGTGGTGTCGGTCCCTGCATCCTGGCCATGCGTATGGCGTTCCAGGGGTTCACAAAGCTGCCGGAGAATTTTAAGTTCATTGCAGATGGATACAGTGCCTATCCACTCGCTGCAATGGAGTTCGGAAAGAAGTTTGGAAAAGACTTTACCTTCAAAATCACTCAGGTAATTGGACTTACCAACGATGATGCTGTTTCTACGGAACACCGCCCCTTCAAACAGATGATTGAGCGATTGAACCGCACCTATAAGGCTTCTTACCGTCACACAAACGGTTTCGATAACATCGACGGTGCCAACTATGACCTTGCCCTCTGGGTTGCTTACTATAACTTCCTTCGCCCACATAAACACAATAACTTCAAAGTCCTCAACGAAGTAGAGATACTGCAGGGTGCCGACAATATGCCGGGCAAATGGCAACTCCTCATCTTCCTGGGTCAGCAGACCATCCTAAATATGCAGAAAGCTAGTACTTCCATACCGGAGCGGAGCTATTGTCAATAGAACCGTGGAATACCGGAGCAGGCGGTATCGCCGACTGTGAGGATATGCCGCGAAAGTTTATTGACATAAGGCTCACGGATCATCCTATCCAAGAGAAAAGGGGCAACTGCACCCTTTTCCTGCCTTCCGGCGAGGATGGGTTCGGGCAAAGCCCGTGAATGGGTCAAGGGATAAGTCCCTTGCGGGTTCTTAGGGCAGCGCCCTACGCTCTCAGAGATCTTATCGGAATAAATATCTGCAATTTTCAAGGTTCATTTGAGCCTATTTTTTCGACTCAGTTTTTCATACTTCACTTGACACTACCTCGTTCAGGCTCTTTGGGTTTATGAGAATGACTGTTCGGTGCAGCCTTTTCTCCGGTCTGCATCAGCTTTTCCATAACAGATTCTCGTTTTTCGGGTGCATCTACCGCCAGTCTGCCGTTTTCAAACATCTGCTCCATGACATCCTCATAGAACATTGCCCGCAGCTCCCGGCGCTCCAGTCCAAAGGATTCCAGAATATCCCGGCGGACTTCAATCATGGACAGTTCAGGGTTATCGACCTGCCCGCCGTCAATCTCATTGCAGTTTTCGTCCATCAGCGTGTAATTGTAACCGTCCTCACAGGTCTGCACCGCAAGGATTCTGTCCCTTCCAACCTTCCATGCGGCTTCATCGCCCATAATTTCAGGCTCCGCCATATAGCTTGCGCCGTTGCGCTCCATAATCTCTGCAAACTGGCAGATATGAAACACATTGTATCCGATCTGCGTATGGTACTCGTCGATGAATGTACAAGGCTTTACGACGGTCTCATCGGGATAGTGAATCTGGATGCAGCCACCGTCAGGAATACGGAACAAGTCCTTATAGTGGCTGTCGATGAATCGGATTTCCTTACCATCCGGGTTGTACTCATTTGTCATTTGCGCTTTCCTCC
>URUX01000195.1 GCA_900551135.1 uncultured Clostridium sp. | reverse complement strand
GTGGCAGAGGGAAGTATTACTTCGGAAGAATATATGGAAAAGCTGGAACGATTTGTAGCAGGAAGAACTTACGGGGTTATCAGGCTTCAAAACCAGTATGCCCTGCGGGAATGTTTTGACAGAGATTCCGTATATTATAAAAAACCGTGATAAACCAGGCTGTATTTGAAAACATTGAGGAGGAAATCCATTATGAAAAAAGAAGAGATGAAGATTTCAGAGATGTATGATTTAAGCCAGACTGCGGCAGCAGAGTATCTGAGCCAGTTTACGTATCCATGGGAAGCACTGGCCGGAATCGGCGAATTTGTGAAAACTCTGGGCAGTACCCTTTCCGAAACCGAGTATGAAAAACGGGGAGATGATGTGTGGGTTCACAAAACAGCGAAAGTGGCACCTACAGCCTGCCTTACAGGTCCTGCCGTTATCGGTCCTGATGCAGAAATCCGCCACTGTGCATTTTTAAGAGGCAAAATTCTGGTTGGGGAAGGTGCAGTAGTGGGAAATTCCACTGAATTAAAGAATGTTATCCTGTTTAACAAGGTTCAGGTTCCACATTACAATTATGTAGGAGATTCCATTTTAGGTTATAAAGCCCACATGGGAGCCGGCTCGATTACTTCGAATGTAAAGTCTGATAAATGCCTGGTAAAGGTACATGGGGAAGACGGCGATATGGAAACAGGACTGAAAAAGTTTGGAGCTGTGATTGGCGATTATGTAGAAGTAGGCTGTGGTTCTGTTTTAAATCCTGGGACTGTAATTGGAAGAGAATCAAACGTTTATCCGCTGTCCAGTGTGAGAGGCTGTATCAGCAGTCATTCTATCTATAAGAAACAGGGAGAAGTGGTAGAGAAGCAGTAAAACAGGTTGTAATTTTTGGAACAAGTTGTAAAAACGCTGGAAGCATATCCGGTATGAGTGATCATACACATACGCTTCCAGCGCTTTTTTAATGAACCAGATCTTTAATGAACCAGATCCCGATCTACGGTAATGACTGTATAGAAATCAGGGTGGTTTTCCTGAACCATAAGTTCGATCTGTTTGGTAAGAACCTTTGGAGGAGTAGGAAAATCGACGGGGATTACCGTGTCAAAAATCAAGTTGGTGTGAGTCGGGCCTTTTACCATTCGAAATTCATGGATGGTCAGGTTTTCATCAATTTGATGAAGCAGGTGTAAAACCTCTTTGCGGATGGCAATGGTTTCTTCATCCTGATCCTGTATGGGATCCATATGGATGACAGCATCACAATGAAGCTTGGTCCTCAGTTCCCGTTCAATGTTGTCAATGGTATCGTGGAGGGCAAAAATATCGCCGGATGCAGAGACTTCACAATGAAGGGAGACCATCTGCCGTCCAGGGCCGTAGTCGTGTACAAGCATATCGTGAATACCCAGAATTTCCGGATGAGCCAGGGTGATTTCCCGGATATTTTTTATGAATTCCGGATCCGGAGCCTGGCCTAACAGTGGGTTTAAAGTATCTTTTGCAGCCTGGAAACCTGCGTAGAAAATGAAAAGTCCAACTGCAACACCGCACCAGCCGTCAATATTTAACGAAGTAAAATGTCCAAAAACAGAAGCAGCTAATACCACAGAAGTAGATAAGGCATCACTTAAGCTGTCCAAAGCCGTGGCTTTCATGGCAGCAGAATCAATTTTATTGCCTGTTGTGCGGTTATAGCTGGACATGTACAGCTTTACGCCAATGGAGACGGCCAGGATAATCAGGGATAAGGGCTGAAAATCCACTGGTTCCGGATGAAGGATTTTTTCCACAGATGTTTTCACCAGTTCAAAGGCCATAATTAAAATAGCGCCGGCAACCATGAGGCCTGAGACGTATTCAATCCGTCCATGTCCAAAAGGATGCTCTAAGTCCGGCTTTTGTCCGGCCATATGAAATCCAATCAGGGTAATGACAGAAGAACCGGCATCGGAAAGGTTGTTAAAGGCATCTGCCGTAATGGCAATGGAATTGCTGATAAGTCCGGCAAAAGATTTACCCGCAAACAGAAGCAGATTAAAGAAAATCCCTACTGCGCCGCAAAGGATACCGTATGATTGACGGACTTTTGGTGAAGTTGGATTGTCATAATCCGCAATGAAACGTTTGGCTAAAAAGCGAATCATAAATAGAACCTCCTGAAAAAATTTATGCTGAAAGCTGAGTATCTGCCGCCATTATTTTGGACAGCGGCAAAGGATAACGTTAGCTATTCTATCACGTATGAAAGGAAGGGACAAGAGATTTCTGACGTTTCTTTATAGAATTCTTTGCATCAGGAGCAAAATTTCCTTTGCTATTTTCAAGGTTTGTGATTATAATAGACGTAACAGTTCCGGAGGCTGTGAACTGTTGCTTACAGATCAGTAAAACCATACTAAAATAAAAGAATCAGGAGAAAAAGCCATGAAACAAGACATGATTGTGATTCTGGACATGGGAAGCACTGAAAACACCGTAATTGCCCGCGAAATCCGGGACATGGGTGTTTACAGTGAAATCCATCCCCATGACATTACCGCAGACGAATTAAAGAACCTGGACAATGTAAAGGGAATTATTTTAAACGGCGGTGAGAACCGAGTAGTAGACGGAGTTCCGGTAGAAATTCATGCAGAGTTATATGAGTGCGGCATCCCGATGATGGCGATTGACCATCCAACTGCAAAATGTGAACGGGTATTTAACCAGATTCCGGGAGAAGACGTTCTGCGCCAGTTTGTATTTGACATCTGCCATGCAGAGCCAAACTGGAATATGAAGAATTTTATTGAGGATCAGGTCGAATTGATTAAGCGCCAGGTAGGAGACAAGAAGGTGCTTTTAGCTCTTTCCGGCGGCGTGGATTCCTCTGTTGTAGCGGCTCTGTTATTAAAAGCCATTGGTGATCAGTTAGTCTGTGTCCATGTAAACCATGGCCTTATGAGAAAACATGAATCTGAGAGCGTGGTAGAGGTATTTAGAAATCAGCTTCATGCAAACCTGATTTACGTAGATGCTACCGAACGGTTCCTGAGCAAGCTGGAAAACGTAGCAGATCCGGAACAGAAGAGAAAGATTATTGGCGGCGAGTTTATCCGCGTATTTGAAGAAGAAGCCAGAAAATTAGACGGTATCGAATTCTTAGGACAGGGAACCATCTATCCGGATATTATCGAAAGCGGAACCAAGACAGCGAAAATGGTAAAATCCCATCACAATGTAGGCGGTTTGCCGGAAGATCTTCAGTTTGAACTGGTAGAACCGTTAAAGCAGTTATTTAAAGATGAAGTTCGTGCCTGCGGCGTGGAATTAGGACTTCCTCACGGTATGGTTTACCGTCAGCCATTCCCAGGACCAGGACTTGGCGTTCGCTGCCTGGGCGCTATTACCAGAGACAGACTGGAAGCGGTAAGAGAATCTGACGCTATTTTGAGAGAAGAGTTTGCAAAAGCCGGATTGGACAAAAAGGTATGGCAGTATTTCACGGTTGTGCCGGACTTTAAGTCAGTAGGTGTTAAAAACAATGCAAGATGCTTCGAATACATGGTAATTATCCGTGCAATCAACACCATTGATGCCATGAGCGCCAGCATTGAGCGGGTCGACTGGGATGTGCTTCAGACAATTACGGACAGGATTCTGACAGAAGTAGAAAACGTAAACCGGGTTTGCTACGATATGTCTCCAAAGCCTCCGGCAACGATCGAGTTTGAATAACAGACAGAAAACCTCGGATGCCCATTTTACAAGGGTTTCCGAGGTTTCT
>URUX01000194.1 GCA_900551135.1 uncultured Clostridium sp. | reverse complement strand
CGTGTTTTTAGAAGAAGGGAAATCTGGCGGGCAAAAGCTTATGGCTCAGTCCTGGAAGCATATGCAGGAAGGCCTTTACCAAATATTAATGAATGATAAAAAGGTTCGCAGGGATGCCTTTAACGAGAACCTGACACCGGAACAGTTTGTGGAAATCGTGTTTTCGCTGACGGTTTCGGCGCTGCTTCGGCAGAATTATGACTGCAGCGGAATTGTAGAACTGATTTCCAGAATTATTTACTAATGGAACGGTTTATGCAGGGATTCGGTGACAGAAAGATGGAGCAATGATGAGATAGAAAGACAAGGAGGAATTTATGCAGGCGGTTGCAGAAACATTATTTGATACCATATATTTGATTTCAGTAATTACAATTGGAATTGTGATGATTATAAAATCCAGAGGAGAGAAGCAGTACCGTTTGTTTGGAATTATGGCAGTGGTTCTTGGCGCAGGAGATGCCTTTCATCTGGTTCCCAGAGCCTATGCTCTTTGTACTTCCGGACTGGATTCGTTTACGGCTGCGCTGGGAATGGGAAAGTTTATCACATCCATTACCATGACAATTTTTTATATTCTGCTGTATTATGTATGGCGGATTCGCTATCATGTAAAGGGCCGGAGGGAAATCACGCTGGCAGTATATGGACTGTCCGCTGCCCGTATTCTGCTGTGCCTGCTTCCGCAGAACCAGTGGTTAAGCGCATCTGCGCCTCTTTCCTGGGGAATTTACCGCAATATTCCATTTGCACTGCTGGGACTTGTGATTATTGTGCTGTTTTATAAAAGTGCGAAGGAGAGTCAGGATCAGGATTTTCGGAATATGTGGCTTACCATTGTGCTTAGCTTTGGGTTTTACATTCCAGTGGTATTGTGGGCAGACGCCATTCCTGCGATAGGAATGCTGATGATTCCGAAAACCTGTGCCTATGTATGGACGGTTTTAATTGGTTTTCATGCAATGAGAAAGGAACAGTAATATGAAAAAGATGATAAATACGTCTATGGTGTATTTTATTCTCGCCATTTTGGCAGGTGTGTTTTACAGAGAGTTTACAAAATTTAACAGCTATACGGGAGAGACTATGCTGGCATACATGCACACCCATTTGTTTGTGCTTGGAATGTTTCTGTTTTTAATTTTGGCGCTGTTTTATAAGCATGGGGATTTATCAGAAAGCAGATTATTTCAGAGATTTTATGTGCTGTACAATCTTGCGCTCCCCTTTACCGTTATCATGATGCTGGTGCGGGGAGTCATTCAGGTAAAAGGCATTCTTCTGACCAAAGCGGCAGACGCTTCCATATCAGGCGTGGCGGGGATTGCCCATATCTTAATTACAGCGGCAATGATTCTGCTGTTTATGGCATTGAAAAAGAGTATAAAAGAATAAGCAGATCAAAAAAGAGGGCAGATAACAGGCGAAAAACCTGATGTCAGCCCTCTTTTTGCTGTGCTTATACGTTAAACCGGAATAATACGACATCTCCGTCTTTTACTACATAATCTTTTCCTTCCAGTCTTACCAGGCCTTTTTCTTTGGCACCATTATAGGAACCGCAGTCTAACAGATCCTGATAGTTGACAACCTCGGCACGGATAAATCCACGTTCAAAATCAGAGTGAATCTTTCCGGCAGCCTGAGGTGCTTTGGTACCGACCTTAATGGTCCATGCGCGGGTTTCGGTAACGCCGGCAGTCAGGTAGCTGATAAGGCCTAAAATACGGTAGCTGGCAGCAATCAGCTTGTCCAGGCCGGATTCAGAAAGACCTAAGTCCTCTAAGAACATCTTTTTTTCGTCATCTTCCAGTTCTGCAATTTCCTGTTCGATCTGGGCGCAGATTACAAATACCTCGCTGTTGTTTTCAGCAGCAAACTTGCGAACCGCTGCCACATGCTCGTTGGAATTGCCGTCATCGGCGACATCATCTTCCGATACGTTTGCAGCAAAGATAACTGGCTTTGCAGTCAGAAGAGTCAGACTGGCGATAAAAGCAGCCTCATCTTCATCAGCAGCTTCGTAGCTTCTGGCCAGTTTTCCGTCTTCCAGATGGGCTTTTAATGCCTTTAAGGTTTCCAGTTCTTTGGCCAGGGATTTATCATTCATGGCACTTCTGGCAGTTTTGGAAATACGGCGATCCAAAACCTCGATGTCAGAGAAAATCAACTCCAAATCAATGGTTTCAATGTCACGCAGGGGGTCAACGCTTCCATCTACATGGATGACATTGGTGTCCTCAAAGCAGCGGACAACATGAACAATGGCATCTACTTCACGGATGTTGGAAAGAAACTGGTTGCCTAATCCCTCGCCTTTGGATGCGCCTTTTACCAGACCTGCAATGTCTACGAACTCAATTACAGCAGGAGTGATTTTTTCTGAATCATACAGAGCAGCCAGCTGCTTTAAACGGGGGTCCGGAACGCTTACGACGCCTACGTTTGGATCGATGGTACAGAACGGATAGTTGGCAGATTCAGCGCCAGCCTTGGTCAGAGAGTTAAACAGTGTACTTTTGCCTACGTTAGGCAGGCCTACGATACCTAATTTCATAATGGATAGTTCCTTTCTTATCAACCTTTATTTTACAGGGGCTGTGCCTTCCCCGGGTTTCTTTTATGCCCTTTTTACGCCGTTTTTCAGGACTCAGAAAAAGAGTCCAGCGCAACTATAGAGTATAGCATAAGGATTGTGCTTTTTCAATAACAATGAGATGATTACGGTGGAAATTACGATAGAATTTGATTGCTTTTTCAACAGATTAGGGGTAAAATGAGAGATATTTGCTGCCGTCTGCTGCAGTCGGAGGCAAAAATAAAGCAAAGGAGTTTTAATTATGACAGAAGGCTATGATATTAGTTTTGTAAACCTTGGCATTACCATAGAGCATCTGAAAAACAGCGTGTCTGTATTTGGATTCCGCATTGCCTATTATGGAATTATTATTGGCATCGGGATGTTAGCCGGTATCTGGCTGGCTCAGGCAGATGCAAAAAGAAGAGGACAAAATCCGGATACCTATTTGGATTTTGCGCTGTATGCCATTATTTTCGCTATTATTGGCGCCAGACTTTATTATGTGATTTTCCAGTGGGATGCCTATAAAGACAACCTGCTGCAGATTTTCAACCTCCGAGCCGGAGGGCTTGCCATTTACGGAGGAGTAATCGGGGCGGTTCTGACGCTGATTGTGTTTACCAGAGTGAGAAAGCTGTCCTTTTTCTCCATGGCAGACAGCGGAGTGCTGGGACTGATTCTGGGGCAGATTATCGGAAGATGGGGCAATTTTTTCAATGCAGAGGCCTTTGGCGGATACACAGACAATCTTCTTGCCATGAGAATTAAAATGTCTCTGGTTAATCCGTCCATGATTTCCCAGGAACTTCTGGATCACAAGATTGTGGAACAGGGGATTGAATACATTCAGGTTCATCCCACATTCTTATATGAATCCCTGTGGAATTTAGGCGTACTGGCATTTATGCTGTGGTACCGCAAACGGAAAAAGTTTGACGGAGAAATGCTTTGGATTTATCTGTTAGGCTATGGGATTGGCCGCGCATGGATCGAGGGATTGAGAACCGATCAGCTGATGCTGTTTGGAACCGGAATCGCAGTCTCTCAGGCATTATCCATGGTTTTGGCGGCTGTGGCGGCATGTATACTGATTGCCAGACACTATGCGCTGAAAAACAAACCGGAAGAAAAGAAAATCTGACGGAACAAGATATTGTGGCTGGCTGGTGACAGCCGCTCATGTTGTAGGAGCCTTTTCCTGGAAAGG
>URUX01000193.1 GCA_900551135.1 uncultured Clostridium sp. | reverse complement strand
TAATAAAGGTCTGACAGAGGAAGTGATTTTAAACGGTGCCGGACAGGCCTTCGAGGGTGGCTGGAACCGTGTAAAACTTTATTTTATGCTGGGGCTTCCGACAGAAACGCCAGAAGATATGGAAGGAATCGCACTACTTTCTGAAAAGGTTGCAGAAACTTATTATGATGAAGTTCCCAAGGAAAAACGCCAGGGTAAAGTACAGGTAACCGCCAGTTCGTCTTTCTTTGTACCAAAGCCGTTTACCCCATTCCAGTGGGCGAGAATGTGTACGAAAGAAGAATTTTTAGAACGTGCCTCTATTGTGCGGAACAAATTCAGAGAAATGTTAAATTACAAGAGTTTGCGATATAACTGGCATGAGGCGGATTTGACGGTTTTAGAGGGCGTTTTGGCCAGAGGCGATCGGAAATGTGCTGCTTTAATTGAGGAAGCATATAAAAATGGCGCTTTGTATGATTCCTGGTCAGAATGCTTTGATAATGAAATCTGGATGAAAGCCTTTGAAACCTGTGGACTGTCTATTGATTTTTACACCACCAGAACCAGAGAACTGGATGAAGTGTTCCCATGGGATTTTATCGATGCTGGCATCTCCAAAGAATTTTTAAAACGGGAATGGCTCCACGCAATTGACGAAACGGTTACTCCAAACTGCCGCCAGAAATGTTCTGCCTGTGGAGCTATGAGATGGAAAGGAGGCGTATGCTTTGAAAATAAGAATTAAGTTCTTCAAACAAGGAGAAATGAAGTTTATCGGTCATCTGGATGTGATGCGTTACTTCCAAAAGGCAATCCGGCGTGCAGATGTGGACATCCGATACAGTGAGGGTTTCAGCCCGCATCAGCTTATGTCTTTTGCAGCGCCCCTGAGCGTAGGGCTGACCAGTAATGGAGAATATGTAGATATTGATGTAAATTCAACCGATTCTTCTGCCGAGATGATTCGTCGGATTAACGCTGTTTCCGTAGAGGGAATCCAGGTAACCAGTTATAAAAAACTGCCGGAAAAAGCAGCCAATGCCATGTCTATTGTTGCTGCAGCAGACTATACCCTGCAGTTCCGGCCTGGATATGAGCCGGAAGATGAAGCCGCCTGGTTTGAAGGCTTTGCTGAATTTTTGAAAACACCGTCGATTCTTATTACAAAAAAGACAAAAAAGGGTGAAAAGGAACTGGATTTAGCTCCTTTGATTTATGAAGCGAGAACCTGTTCCTGCCTGGCTCCCGAAGAAAAACAGGAAGAAAAGGGAACGTCACAGGCGCCTGGCATATTCTTAAAGCTTTCTGCCGGAAGTGCAGCCAATATTAAGCCAGAACTGGTTTTAGACGCATACTATCGTTGCCTTGGACAGGAACGGCCGGAATTTGCATTTTTAATCCAGAGAGAAGAAGTCTATGCTGCCGATTATGATGAGAACGGAAGTCCTCGTTTTGTTTCGTTGGACGATTTAGGTGAAAACATTGATTGAAAGCCAGAAAAATAAAGAAATTGTGACCAAACTGGTTATTACGGAATACAGAAATAAAATTGCGTCTGTACTGATGGAAGACAGCCGTCCGGTACAAATTTCTATGGAACCGAAAAACCAGGAATCGGTTTTGGGAAATATTTATATTGGGCGGGTTCAAAATATTGTAAAAAATATTAATGCTGCTTTTGTGGAAATCGCGCCTGGAAATGTCTGTTACTATAGTCTGTCGGAAAACCGCCGTCATTGGTTTGGAAGCAGTCCGGAGGACAGGCCTCTCCGCATTGGCGATGAGATCATGGTCCAGATAGAAAAAGACAGCATGAAAACCAAGTCTCCCATGCTGAGTTCCAATATCAGTCTAAGCGGAAAATACTGTGTTGTAACGGCACTGAATTCCCAAATCAGCTTTTCCAGTAAAATCCGGGCTGCCCAGTGGAAGGAGACTTTAAAAAGCCGTCTGGAAGAGGTTCGAACAAAGCCCTGGGGCGTAATCGTCCGGACGAATGCCAGGGACGCAGAGGATGAGGCAATTCTGGCAGAGTATAAACAGCTGACAGGGATATTAGATAAAATTATTGCTGACAGAGAGTTTCGTACCTGTTATACCATATTGTATCAGGCAGTTCCGGCATATTTAAGCGAAGTGAGAAACGCCTATGCCGCTTCCTTAAAAGCCATTGTGACAGATGGAAAAAGACTGTATGAAGAGATTCATTCTTATCTGTCCCTTTGTCAGCCGGAAGATTTGGACAAGCTGGTGTTTTATGATGACCCAATGCTGTCCCTGACTTCCCTGTATAGTCTGGAAACTGCATTTTCACAGGCTGTACAGCCAAGAGTCTGGTTGAAATCCGGCGGGTATCTGGTTATTGAACCTACCGAAGCCATGACGGTAATCGATGTCAATACCGGGAAATTTTCCGGTAAGAAAAATATGCGGGATACGCTGCTGAAAATTAATTTGGAAGCAGCAGAAGCAGTTGCACACGAACTGAGACTTCGCAATCTGTCAGGAATTATCATTGTGGATTTTATCGATATGGAAGCAGAAGAAGATAAGGAACTTTTAATGGAACTTCTTCGGTCCGCCGTCCGGAATGATCCGGTAAAAACTACAGTTGTAGATATGACAAAACTGAATCTGGTTGAACTTACCAGAAAAAAAGTTCGGCCTTCTTTATATCAACAGATGGGAACGGAATGCTGCCGGATATATGGAAAAATGGAGGATTGAAAATAATCCAAATAATTTTGAAAATCAGTTGACATATCAAGAAAAGAATGCTATATTAATCAAGTATGCCGCACAATGAGGTCATAAGGACATGGATTCTTCCGTGGACACCATAATTGGCGAGTAATGATAAATAGGAGGTGCCTTTCATGTACGCGATTATTGCAACAGGTGGAAAGCAGTACAAAGTAGCTGAAGGCGATATCATTAAGGTAGAAAAGCTTGGCGTAAACGCTGGCGAGACCGTAACTTTCGATCAGGTACTGGCTGTTAACAACGGTGAGTTAACCATCGGATGCCCAACTGTAGCTGGTGCAACTGTTACCGCTACTGTAGAAAAAGAAGGTAAGGGCAAGAAAGTTATCGTTTACAAGTATAAGAGAAAAACTGGCTATCATAAGAAAAACGGCCACAGACAGCTTTATACTCAGGTTAAGATTGAAAAGATCAACGCTTAATTAACACCATGATTCAGGTAACGGTATTTACACAAAAATGTGCAGGAACTGTTTCCGAGTATGACTATTCAGGAGTGCGGCTTTCTGGACATGCAGAGTTTGATGACAGCGGCAGGGATATTATCTGTGCAGCAGTATCTACACTGGTGTTCAATACAGTCAATTCCATTGAGATGTTTACGGAAGACAGTTTTGAAACAGAACAGGACGAAGAAAGCGGATATTTCTTATTCTCTCTTTCTTCTAATATCAGTCCAGAATCAAAACTCCTTTTAAACTCCTTGGTTCTGGGTCTTCAGAATATTGAAGAGGAGTATGGGAGACCATATATTCATATCCGATTTGAGGAGGTGTAGACAAATGTTAAAGATGAACCTTCAGTTTTTTGCTCATAAGAAAGGTGTTGGTTCTACCAAGAACGGTAGAGATTCCGAGTCCAAGAGACTTGGCGCCAAGAGAGCAGATGGACAGTTCGTTCTGGCTGGCAACATTCTGTACAGACAGCGCGGAACCAAAATCCATCCAGGCAACAACGTAGGACGCGGCGGCGATGATACTTTATTCGCTTTAGTAGACGGCGTTGTTAGATTTGAGAGAAAGGGCAGAGACAAGAAGCAGGTTTCTGTTT
>URUX01000192.1 GCA_900551135.1 uncultured Clostridium sp. | reverse complement strand
CTATGTATGAAGAATTGCCTACCCCTAAATCGAAAAAGAAGAAATAATAAAATAATAATTTGAGAGGAAGTATTACTGATGGAAAAGTTTAAGCCGTTTATTATACCTGTGGCATTATTGGTTCTAATTGACCAGATGGTTAAAATAGTAATTTCAAAAGTATTTATGAAATACGAATTTGATATAATAGCCAAAGTTTTAAGATTTAATCCAGAACTAAATACTCGTTTATCTTATGCTGGAAATTTCTTCGAATTATTATCAAGTCCGTTTGTTACCATTTTATTGAATGTGTTTGTTTTGTTCCTCTTTTTATCAGGATATATGCTATATCAGGCAAAAAGAGCACATATAAGTTTTTGGGTAAAAATAATAATGATTTGTGGCATATCGGGATGTTTATGTAGCTTGATTGATAAGGTGTTTTGGGGTGGAAGTTTAGATTTTTTGCAGATACCTACCCTTTTTATTTTTGATTTGAAAGACTGCTATCTTACAGTTGCAGAAGTTATATTTGTTGCTATTGGAATTTTGAATAGCAAAGAAATATCGGTTAAAGAGTATTTACATTTTTGTTGTAACAAATTTAGCTTGTAAACTTCTGGTTTATTATTTCTTATACATCGGGTCAACTTGTCCCGAACTTTCACAACTAAATACCCGCCACCTACAAAGCGGCACACCGAGCAGGAAATCTAAAAAAGATCTCCTGCTTTTTTTCTGCCAAAAATGAGGTGGTAAAACTCCACCCCATCCACCAAGCATAGAAAGGAGGGACACAAAATGCCGTAAACGTCAAATCCTGCGCCTACCCTTAAATTTAACGCCGCTTTTATGAGCGGCGTGGTTTCCGGCATTCCTCGGGAAGCTCCTCTGCCCAGGGCATCAGATGGTCCAGTTTTGCCGGATCTATATTTCCTTTTTCGTCACAATACTTAGGCAACTCCGTGAGGATATGCCTGAAGTAGTAGTATGGGCGCAGATTGTTCAGCTTTGCTGTTTCTGAAATACTGTAAACAAGAGCGCTGGCTCCGGCACCTTTTGCTGTGTTATGGAACATCCAGTTCTTCTTGCCGATACAGAAAGTCCGGATAGCCCGCTCGGAAGCGGAGTTATCAATTGGGATATCCCCATCGGTCAGAAATATTTTCAAATATTTTTCCTGATGGATAACGAAATTTAGACCCTGTCCGGTCCTGGATTTCGGAGGTACTGCGCACTCTGTAACCTGTTGTTTTGCCCACGCAAAGAAGTCCTCAACCAGCGGTTTTATCCTTGTCTGCCGCTGCGTAAGGCGATCCGTTGCAGGAAGTTCTTTCAGTTCAGTATCAATCCGGTAGAATTCCGCGATCTTTTGTAATGCCTGGTATGCCACGGAACTTTTTACTGCCCCGGGATCCTTTTTATCCGCTGCCTTTACGGCATCTGCAAAGGCTCTTCTTGCATGTGCCCAGCAGTTTGCGTTTGTCACTCCCGACAGTTTTTTGTCCAGCAGATGATACTGCTCCAGACTGTCCGTGACCAGAACTCCTTTGTAGCTCCGGTAAAACTCCAGCGGCTTTTCGTGATCCCTGCCTTTCTGGTATTCGTAGATCACCACAGGACGTTCCTTATAGAACTCCCCGGAACGGTGTACCCACATGTAGCATTTACTGTTCGGACGGTCACTGTCACCGATCACCTGTGTAGGTGTTTCGTCCGACTGTGTCACCGGCAGGGACAGCAGCTCCTGCTTCATGCGTTCCACAAACGGTGCAAAATATTTCTCAGCACACCGGATGATCCAGTTCGACATGGTCTGTCTGGAGATATTTACACCATTGCGTTGAAACTCCTGCTCGACTCTGTGCAGTGCAGAGGAATTCACATATTTAACATTCAGAATGGAGGCAAGCAGGGAAGGAGTAACGATGCTTCCCCGGAGAAGATCCCTGGGACGCTTTCCCCGTAAGAATTCATCCTGATGGTCTCCGCCGGTGCCTACATAGACTTCCACGGTATGGACTTCCACCGTCCAGGATTCCGGTTCATGACGCAGCCTTTTGTAGGTTTCATCCTTCATCCTGCGCCAGTTGCCTGCACCATAAAACGTATCCAGTTCTTCTGTGGATACCTGATAAGGAGGAAGTATTTCTTCCGGAAAATCTTTCAGATTCATTTCCCGTTGCCCTTTTTTCTTATGGTTACGTCGGGATGGAAGTACTTCCTCCGCAGCAGGCTCCGGGACAGACAGATCACAGCAGCTTTCTGCCTCATCAAAGAAGGACAGCTGACCATCTATGGAATCCAGTGTTTCTGCGTGTTTTCCGAAACGATAGCTGTTCGCTATGCGTACCTGTTCGATCAGCCGCTCGATGTTCTCATTCAGGGTATCCAGCTGCCCCTGCATCATAAGAACGATGGTGATCAGTTCCTCCCGGCTGCAGTTATTCAGTTCTTCCAGTGTATGTCTGTCTGCCATTGTCCCGCTCCTTAAACTGTTTTTATTATACCAGAAAACACAAAGGATTGCGAACCGGCAACCCCGCAGGTTTCGTCATTCTGCCTATGCCTGTATGGTGGTGTGATGGTCATAGAGCCAGGGAAATATAAAGTTTTCAAGGTGCTGAAATTTTATCCGGATTCTCCTGTGGATACGTCACAGACCATGAAACAGCGTCTAGAGAAGCTGTAACACCGGGAAGAGATCTGACCTGATATCGGACATAAAAAATCTATGTTTTGCACAAAGATCAGGTGGGCTTTTGCGGTGTTACTTCCCTGACTTTGGGGTTCAGGGGATTCAGCCCAATCATAAGATAACGGAACTGTTCCTCTGTAAGGTCTGCGGCCTCTTCGCTGGTTCTCGGCCAGGACAGGGAACCTGCCTCCAGCCGTTTGTAGAGCTGAAGAAAACCGTCTCCCATCCACAGAAGTCCCTTGATGCGGTCGGACCGTCTGCCACAGAATAGGAATAAAGTTCCCTTTTCAAAAGGATTCTGATGGTATCTGTCTCCGATGATCATGGACAGCCCATCGATCCCTTTGCGCAGATCCACATATCCGCAGGCAATCACGACTCTGCGGATACCGGCAGCATCTTCAAGCATGAAGCACCTCCTGCAACAGCCTGCAAAGCAGGGACTCTGAAATATCGTTTGATAATTCCAGCGTCAGGCGGCCAGATCTGATTACAGCAACCGGAGACATTGTTGCAGGGACGGTTGGCACTGGTGCTATGTCCAGAGCAGTTTTTACCGGGATTTCTACAAAAGAGAGGGCAGATGGGTTGGTAACTTTCTGGAGTTCCTCCTGTTCACAGACTTCCCGGCGGATCTTTCGGAGCCAGTAATAGTAAGATTTTTCAGAAATATCGTTTTCAGCAAGCCACTGCTTTGCCGTAGTGCCTGCCGGTCTGTCCTGGCACTGTCGAATGATGTTTATCCAGTTCGACCTGCGGACAGTGTGAGTTAATTGGTCCATGCGCTTTAGCCTCCTCTAAAAAACTAATAGTTTTTTCGTGTCATTTAGAGTGTGGCATAAAAAAACTAATTAGCCAAGGCGCAGGATTTGACGTTTACGCTCCAACTGTTTAATTCCTGTTCCGAAACGGCTGCCGATTCCGGCTGCCATAATGACTAATGCTGTCTCTCTCATGTAACATTTCTCCTCGCTTTAAAAACTGAATATAATATATCATATGCCGCAGGAAAAGGCAAAGCAAAGATCGGCGGTTTTGGCCACCGTTACAACTTTCCCCAAAAATTGCGGAAAAATGTAACGGTCCTGCGGAGATCCCCCATATTTTAAGGGTTTTCTGCGTCAAGAACCGCGGCTTCTCCCCCTCAC
>URUX01000191.1 GCA_900551135.1 uncultured Clostridium sp. | reverse complement strand
GTTATAACAGTAATAGAAAAAATTATTACCGTTATAACAAGGCTAAAAATGCGCAAACACCAGAAATACTCTTACGTATCTGAAAAAACATCCAACTTTCAGTCTTACCCTATTTGATCCATCTTATCATGATCAGCTTTTCTTTTGCGGACGCAATTCCGGGCACACTGTTAATAAAATTGCTCATTGCAATTTTACTCCGATATTTGACGGCGAAGAACAGACCCCTTATTTTGCCGAAGCAAATTCTGCAATATTCTGCCGTCAGTTATTTAGAACCACAATCGAACAGGACGGTTTTCTGGATCAATTCCCTTCACAGATTTGGGAAAACTGGTATAATTCCGGAGTGCATAAAGGCGATAAACATCAGCTTATCATTGCTTCTATTGAAAAAATCATGGTGAAAGGAGTACCTGAAAATGGCGAAAGAACATAACCCCCATCCCTCGCTGGTAGATGCTGCATATGAAAAAATCAGAGCCGATCTTTCCCGCAACGTATTAAAACCAGGGCAAAAAATCATTTTTCAGGATCTTGTAAAGCGTTATGAAATCAGCGAAACTCCCATTAAACAGGCATTAAACCGAATGGTGGTTGAAGGGCTGGTTGAATCTATCCCGCGCAAGGGAATGAGAATTAAACCTATCTCCATTCAGGATTATAATGAAACCATGGATATTCGCTACATGCTGGAAAGTTTTTTTGCACCTGTTATTATGGAAGCCGTCAGCTACCATCCTGAATATCTGGATGAATTACAGGCAAACATTAATAAGCAATACCGTGCTATTGAAATTGGAACCACCGAATTAAATGATTTTTTGGAAATTTATAGTGTAGATCATGAATTTCACAGAATTTTTTTAAGATGTGCAAATCACAAACGTGCCCTTCAAGTATATGATACCATCGGTGCTCATACATTTTCTTATTTTCTCTATAACAAAAAACCAAAGAGCAAGTTAATTGCAGGTGTTCAGGAACATGAGGAAATTTTGGAGGCGTTAAAAAATCAAAATTTGGAAGCACTTCAAAGAGCAATTTCAAAACACATCGACGGAGCAAGAACCAGTATTAATTATACCTTAGAACGCATATAATCTGAAAAGGGGGCTGTCGGATAAACAATGTCCTTAACTTCTTGACATTGATTTCCCGACAACCCCTTTTTTATCTCATCTGCCTTTTTGCGACCGCTGCCGCTTCCCGGGCAATCTCCAGTTCTTCATTAGTCTTTATCACTAACACATTCACCTTTGATGTTCCGGTGGAAATCTTCACTGCCTCTGCCTGCTCCCGGTTTTTTACCTCATCAATGGCAATTCCCAGAAATTCCAGATAATCGCAGATTTCCTGGCGAATATCCGAATCATTTTCTCCAATTCCCGCAGTAAATACAATGTTGTCCACTCCATTCATGGCAGCAGCATAACTTCCTACATATTTTGCTACTTTGTAAGAAAAAATTTCACGGGCAAGACCGGCTTTTTCATTATACTTAATCTCTGCATCTTTTAATTCCCTGAAATCGCTGGAAAAATTCTTGGAAATCCCAAGCACTCCTGACTCCTGATTTAAAATCTGCATAATCTGCTTAAAATCCAGGTTCTCCTTTTTTGCAAGGAACTCCAGCGCTCCTGGATCTACATCTCCGCACCTGGTCCCCATGACCAGACCTTCTAAAGGAGTAAATCCCATGGAATTATCAATTACCTGTCCATATTTTACTGCGCTGATACTGGCTCCGTTTCCCAAATGGCAGACAATGGTTTTCACTCTCTTTGGATCCTGGCCTAAAAATTCTGCTGCCCGCTGGGATACATATTTATGACTGATGCCATGAAAACCATAACGGCGAATCTTATATTTTTCATAATAGCGATATGGAAGTCCATATAAAAAGGCCTTTGGTTCCATGGTCTGTTTAAAAGCCGTATCAAACACCCCTACCATCAGGGTATTGGGCATTAATTTCCGGCAGGCGGCAACGCCTACTAAATTAGCAGGATTATGAAGCGGCGCTAAGTCATTGCACTCTTCCATAGCCTGTATCACTTCGTCTGTAATCACTACAGAACCGGTAAATTTCTCTCCTCCATGAACCAGACGGTGTCCAATTACGTCTATTTCACTGTAATCCTTTATGATGCCTTTTTCCGTATCTGCCAATGTATCCAGCAGGGTATGAACCGCTTCTGTATGGCTTTTCATGGGAACCTGTTCTTTTAATGAAATTCCGGTTCTGGTTTTATACGTAAATACTCCATCAATGCCGATTCTTTCACAAAGGCCTTTAGCCAGTACCTCCTCTGTCTCAGAATCAATCATTTGGAATTTTAAAGAAGAACTTCCGCTGTTGATTACCAATATTTTCATAAACCAATCCCACCTTTTTCTGCCTTTTGGGACGATTATAGCTTATCTTCCGGCATAAGTCAAAGTTCAAATAAACTCATCTGGTGGACCGCTTCTTCTTTCCCTGATTTTCCTGCCTGTTCGAAAACAACACAGTCCGACGGAATCTCCGGCAGAAATGGCGACGGATCGCGGGATGTGGTTAAAATCAATTCTTCTTTTGCTCTGGTCATTCCTACAAAAAGAAGCCGCCGTTCCTCTTCGATATCTGCTTTTCGTTTTTCTGTCTCCAGAGGAATCAGTCCTTTATTGACTCCACAGATTATCACAGCCGGAAATTCCAGGCCTTTTGAGCCGTGAAGGGTCATTAAACTGACTGCATCTGAAACGTATGTTTTTCCGCCGCACCTTCTCACATCCCCTTCTTCTGCGAATGTCATGGCATCCAGAAATTCTTCCATGGTCTTATAAAATAATGCGGCTGAACGCAGTTTGTCCAAGGCCTCCCTGTGAACGTCTTCTCCCAGTTTCGCTATCCATATATCCAGAATCTTTGCCGGACTCCGGCGTTTCATCCTGGGCTTCATATCCTCTGCTGCCTGTTTGAGTACCGTTTCTGCTAATGAAACTTCTTCCAGATTCCACAGCAGGCTGCAGCACTGCTCTGCAGATCCCCGTTCCTCCGGATTCTGCAGATAACGGAAAAATGCCAGTGTTCCCTGAACAGCCGAATCTGTAAGAAAATCATCTTCGCCGGCTATTATATAGGGAATCCCTTCTTTTTTCAGACACTTTTCCAAAACTGCTCCCTGCCGCCTGGTTCGGTAAAGAATTCCAATATCAGAAAAACTCCGAATGCCAAGTCCGTCCCTGTTTCTGCCATTATCTGCTGCTGCCAGCATATCAATACCGCCTGTCATCCTGTTGATTTCCTTTGCAGCAAAAACAGCTTCTGCAAAATCCCCTGCTGCATTGACAATACGGATTTTCTGACTGCCTTCCTGATGCGGAATCAGAGTCCGTTTCCCTCCTGGATTGTTGGAGATCAATGCTGCCGCCGATTGGATGATATCCGGAGCCGAACGGTAGTTATCCGCTAAACGAATGTAGGTTACGTCTGGAAATGCCGCTTCCAGCCGCTTAAAACATCCTGCATCTGCCCCCCGGAAGCCGTAAATCGACTGATCGGGATCACCGATTACAAACAACTCCCTCCCGTTTCGATTCCACTCTAAAAGCAGCTTAAACTGTAATGGGCTGACATCCTGAAATTCGTCTACCAGAAGATAGGAAAAACATGTTCGGTTTCCTTCTTCTCCATTCTCAAAAAGCCTTAGAGTCTCCAGCAGCAAATCGTCATAGTCCAGAACGTGGTTTTCTCTTAAACGGGTCTGGTAATATTCAAAAGCTTCCTGTTTCTCCCGAAATTCTTCCAAAACAGCTTCTCCATCCCACTGGCCGTTTTTCCATCTGGACAATTCCCTTAAAAACTGATCCGGACGTTCCCTCAGGTCAAACCGTTCTATGGCTTCCCTGGCAAAGTCAAGGGACGTCCTCTG
>URUX01000190.1 GCA_900551135.1 uncultured Clostridium sp. | reverse complement strand
ACCTGTACCGGACATCCGGCTCTATGTCTGCATTCTGTCAAATTTCCGGCTCTTCTATTATTTTCAAAAGTCTCTGAACTTCATGCAGAATCACCTGACTGTACTCTTTCAGGCGACTGGATTTTGCAGCCTCTTCCAGCAGCTGGCTGTACAAAAAAATGGTTGCTGTACATTTTTTCACCTTTTCGTTTCTTCCCTCTGCTGCTGCCGACAGTTCTGTTTTCTGCCGCTGCAATGCCTCCAGTTCTGCCCGAATCGCCTGATTTTCCCGGAAAAGCCTCTGACTTTTCCTTCGTTCCCAAATCCAGCTTGCCAGCACAGTTCCCGCTCCAATTCCGAATATAAGTGTCAGCCACATTCCCTTACACCACCTTACTCAATTCTGTCCGGACAATCCGGCGCAATTCTTTGACCGGTGTAAATCTGCTTACAAGCTGCCATGTATCCGGATAATTTTCTGATTTCCTAACAGAGCCGCATAACAGCACTGCATTTTTTATCATAGCTGTTCCGATCCGGGAGTCAGCCTGATCCCAGACAGACTCTTCTATAATACAGAGATCCGGCATTTTTCGTTTCAGCTTCTTTACCGCCTCTGACGAACTCAGCAGCAGTTCTGTCCGGCATTGCAGCGGAGCCAAAGCCTTCTCCAGTCCCTGTCCGAACGTTTTATTTTCTGCGATAATCCATACCGACTGCTGCCGGGATACCGCAGTTTCACTCCATTTAATAAAATCAATAACAGGCGTATTGTATAAAGCAAAGTCAACGGTATCTTTGTATTGGTGGTAATATGCCTTAGCCGCTTTACAAAGGCGCAGACAAAATTCCTGAATATCAATTCGAATGGAAGTCCCGTCTGCCGGAGTTTCTTCTTCCAGACGGCAGACAGACGAACCGCAGTTAATGCCCAGATGAAACTGAATTTCCGGTTCTCCTTCCTCATTATCAAATCCCTTATTCTGGTGAAGATATTCACAGCGAAGCTGCCAGCATCTCTCTCCGCTGATATACGGCTCCAAATCAGACGGATTCTTTTTTAAATAATCGGCCGCAAATGTATCGATCCATTTTTTATACTGCTTTCCTATATCCCTGGACGGCTCCCCATTTCGTTCCCGCACAATGCGGCCATCCCGATATTTTCGTACCAGTTCTGGAAATGCAATTCCCCCGCAAATATCCGGAAGCGTCAGTGCAAGAGCCAGCGCAGACTGCCAGCGACTGTCAGCAATATTGAATTCAATCTCCTGAATCCGGTCGAGAAACGTAAAACTAACATCTCCACGCGCCATCATTCTCACCTCATTTGTATCACCTGTGCCTGTGACGGAAAAAGAGGGCTTAAAGCCCCCTTTTATCCGATTATCCCTCTTTTTCCAGATTGTGAATAACTCCCGCAAATAAGTCCGGCGCTCCAAATTTATCACGAATCATACGGCCCTTGCATAACAGATGCACCCATTTTCCTTCAATGTCCAAAGCGCGGTAGGAAATGGTATGGTAATCGGCTCTTCCATCTGCAATTTCCTGATTGCTTCTTAAAAACATCATTTCATCATCTGGATGAATCCGTTCTCCCCAGAAGGCGGCTGCATTGCTGATCACCTGTCCCGGAAGTCCAAAATCCTGAACCATCTTCAAAGAGTACATAAATTCACCTGTTTTTAAATTTCCAATAAAAGGATAGTCATCCATGCTGAGCGAAATAGCCTCAAAAAGGAAATCCCGATCAACCGGATCCGCCGTACTGAAAAGCGTCTCCATATTTTTAAACCGTTCTTCCTGAAGCCGTTTTTTCCCCATCAGGATGTGGTAATCCCGTTTTTTAATATACATTTGCGCATCTGCAATAGACAGAACATCGGAAACCGTCAGTTTGTCTCCTCCTGTAATTCCAGCCAGACCATAGCTGAACGACACATCATAACTAAAGTTGTTCTCTGTCTTTTTCTGGTTTAACTCTGTAATGATACTCTGCATCCACTCTTCTGCCTGATAGATGTCCTTATTCATAAATACAATAATAAACTCATCACCGCTTAAGCGAAATACAAAATCATGGTCTTCCAGAGTATGGTCAATCGTCTGAGCCACAAACCGAAGAAGCTTGTCTCCTTCCAAGTGCCCATAGGTGTCATTGACCCACTTCAAACCGTTAATATCATACAGAGCAATGGAAAACTTATCATTCTCTCCCATTGCTTTTAACATGTCTTCCAGATGGTGTTTCCCGGAGTTTCTGTTGCGCACTCCTGTCAATTCATCTATAGCGGCCTCCATTGACAGCTGCAGCTGATCGGTTATGTCTATGGAAGTCTGGATGTGGTAAAGCCGTCCATTAAAGTCCTGAACCGTATCCGTATTATTATATATCCGACCATTGTACGTATTGCTTTCTCTCCAGACAGATACTTTTCCCGGACATTTCTGCAGTTCTTCAATTTTACAGAAACTGCAGCGGCCGTTCATACCCTTCTGAAGAACTTTCCAGCAGACTTTTCCTTCCAGATCTTCTGCTCCAAAACTTTTCCTGAATCTGTCGTTAACATATACAATGGTGTCTGTCTCTACATCTGTAATACAAACCTCTGAATTAATTTTATCTAAAATATTTTTATAAAATTCTGCGTTAAACATGGAACCCTCCCGTACAGATCAACTTTTTTCTGTGCGGCGTTATTCCGCCTGTATTGTAACCGTGTTAGCTATGAGATTAGTATACCAGAATTTTACAAAAAATGATAGAGGAAACCCGCTCTAAACTCTGGTTTTTTAAAATCTTTTTTCAAAAATTCGCACAATTTCAATCAATATCGTTACGACTTTTTCCATAGACTGAACGCTGGCATATTCATGGACACCATGATAGTTCTCTCCGCCTGTACAGATATTTGGACACGGCAGACCCATATAAGACAGACGCGCTCCATCTGTACCGCCTCGAATCGGAACTACATTGGGAACCACATCCAGATGTTCCATTGCCTGTTTTGCAATATCGATCAAATACATATGCGGCTCAATCTGCTGTTTCATGTTATAGTAAGAATCCTTTAAAATCACTTCTGCAGTGCCCTGTCCGTATTTGACATTTAAGAAGTCTCCGGCAGCCGCAAATATCTTCTTTTTATCTTCGAATTTTTTCTGGTCGTGATCGCGGATAATATAGTCAAGCCGGGCTTCTACCATATCTCCCTTTATATCGCACAAATGGAAAAACCCTTCATAACCTTCCGTATACATAGGATTTTGCTCTACCGGAAGAAGGGAATGAAACTCCATTGCCATCAGGCTGGCATTTTTCATGGCATTTTTGGCAGAACCTGGATGAACACCGCAGCCATGAACCAGCACTCTTCCGGAAGCGGCATTAAAATTTTCATATTCCAGTTCTCCCAGCGTACCGCCGTCTACGGTATAGGCTACATCTGCGCCAAATCCTTTTACATCAAATGCCTCTGCCCCGCAGCCTACTTCCTCATCCGGTGTAAACCCGATCTTAATGGTTCCGTGAGGAATCTGCGGATTTGCCAGCAGATATTCAGCTGCCGCCATAATTTCGGCAACCCCTGCCTTATCATCAGAACCTAACAGCGTAGTTCCATCTGTTACAATCAAATCTTCTCCCACATATCGGTTTAAAGAAGGATACTCGGCCGGAGACAGGAAAATCTGCTTTTCTTCATTCAAAGTAATGACTCCCCCGTCATATTTTTCTACAATGCGGGCTTTTACATCTTTGCCGGAAGCGTCCGGTGACGTATCCATATGGGAAATCAGGCCTAATACCGGAATATTCTTTTCCGTAGTGGCCGGAATAGTGGCATACACATAAGAATTGTCGCTTACCGATACATCCGAAGCCCCCATGGCCCGCAGTTCGTCTGCCAGAACATTGGCCAGCACCCTCTGCTTC
>URUX01000189.1 GCA_900551135.1 uncultured Clostridium sp. | reverse complement strand
TGTTTTGGCGGGAAATGGTGAAAAATCCCCGGATTCCCCTGCCGATTTCTTTCGTTTCTCCGTTTCAAGGTCTTGACGCCCGCTGCAGGTTCTGATATATTATTGTTGCAGACAATCGCATGGTTCCCGAGGAATTGGATCGTCTAAGGGGCTGTCTCCATAAGGCTGTACAAAGCCCTTGGACTCCACGATCCCTTTATCTTTTACGGCATAACGCTCCCAGGAATCCTCCGTTCCCTTTCCAAATCCATTCCACATCTCTAAAAATATGGTCAGAAGGCTGTCTACTGCGTCTCCCTCCAGACGGACTCCTGTATCCTTCCACCGCCCATACGGGTGAGTAAGGTTAAAATACTCATCTGCCAGATTGTAGCCTCCGGTAAATCCCACTTTACCATCTACAATGGTAATCTTTCTGTGATCCCGGTTGTTCATAAAAATGTTCAGTACCGGAAAAACCGGGTTAAACACTCTGCACTGAATATTTTTCTCTGTCATCCGCTTAATAAAGTCCAGATTCAGGAAGCCGATGCTTCCCACATCATCATAAAGTATCCGGACTTCAACGCCCTGCTTTGCCTTTTTCTCCAGAATATCCAGGATTCTGCCAAAAGACTGGCCCTGTTCGATGGCGTGGTACTCCATAAAAATATACTTTTCCGCCTTATTCAGTTCGATAAGCTGATCCTCAATGCCCTTTTCTGCAAAATCGTAGAACTTGACACTGGTATTTTCAAATACCGGATACCCTTCCTGTCTGGAAAGGTAGCGGAACTGGTTGGCCGCATACAAATCCTGATTTTCCAGCCTTTCCATAATCTCCGGATTCTGGCTCACGCAGGACATCCATTTTTTATGGGCAGCTCCAAACCGGTCTCTGTCCCGCTTCGTAGCGCCGCTGTGTCCAAAGAGAAGAAAGAGGCAGATTCCAAACACCGGAAATGCCAGTATCAAAATAATCCACGGCATCTTAAATGCGGCGTTTTCTGTTCCGCTGTTAATCCGAAGGGCCAATATTAAAGCTAACAGTCCGGTAATCGCAGCAATCACTGTCGAATACCGGTTCAAGCGGACTGCTACCAGCACAATCCAATACACCTGAAGCGCAAACATCAGGCCTGCAAAAAAACTCTGGTAATACTGTTTCTTACATTTGTTTTTTCTTCTGCTCTCATAATCACCAATCGCTTACTGTTGTGATTCCATCAGTTCCCTGTATAAAGCAGGGGTTACATGAAGGAAATTTATGATTTCTTTTATCTCTTTTTCATTCTCTTTTCTGTCCCCCTGGTACACTGCCCGTATTAAAATATTTTTCGGCGTGTGTTCCATATCAATAAACTCTAAAAGCTGGGTCCGGTACCCCTGGTTTTCCAGAATTTCCGCCCGCAGCCCGTCGGTATACAAAGCTGCCATTCTCTCTTTTATTATTCCGTAATGAAGCACCGGTTCCAGCAGTTCATTGCGCATCTGCTTATTGAGTTCATGCTGGCAGCACGGTACGGAAAGGATCACTTTTGCTCCCCACCGCACCGCCTTTGCCAGTGCGTAATCCGTAGCGGTATCACAGGCATGAAGGGTCACTACCATATCCACCCGGCTGACTCCCTCGTATCCTGCAATATCTCCATGGTAAAAATTCAGGGTATCGTAACCGTATTTTCTGCTTAGCTGATTGCAGTGATCAATCACATCCTGTTTTAAATCCAGACCAATGATCCGGACCGGGTATCCCATCCGTACTTTTAGATAGTAATACATGGCAAAGGTCAGATAGGATTTTCCACAGCCAAAATCAATAATTACGCTTTCTCTGGACTTATCCAGTTTTGGAAGAATGTCCTCAATAAACTCCAGAAACCGGTTAATCTGGCGGAATTTATCGTAGCGGGAACGGACAATGTTCCCCTCAGCTGTCATGACTCCCAAATCCACTAAAAACGGAACTGGGGTTCCCTCTTCAATCACATAGCGCTTTGTCCGGTTGTGGGACAGGGCAGCCAGCTTTTCTTTTCTGGACGGCGCTGCCATTTTTGCCGCCGGACTGGCAGCAGAAACAGGCTGGCGCTTTACCTTTACTGTCATCTTTCCCTTCTTGCTGACCAGCGCCTGCGCGCTTCCCAGGACGGATTTCAGTTCCATCTGCTTAAACTGATGTTCCAGATGTTCTGCCACATATGCTTTGGTCTGTTCTGTATCCAGATTTTTATGAAAAGCCTGCTTTCCTGCAAATTCTTCTGCCTGAAACCTCAGGTTTCCCTGAATGACGACAGGACGAATCTGAACTTTTAACATCTTTTCCCGGTCTCTGGAATTACTTAATACAATCCCCTGTAAATCTTCGTTTAAAAACAGATCCAGCGCTTTCAAAAGCTGCTCGTCCATATTAATTTTCTCCTTCTGCCCAGGCGCTTCTGAGAAGTTCCGGATATTTTTCCAAATGAGCATAATCGTTAAACCGTTCCAGAGTAAACCGCCTTTCTTCCGGATGCCAGCACAGTTCTGTAATGCTGCAGTTTTCCAGACTGTTTCCCAAAATCCTCCACTTTGCCAGATCCAGTCCCAGATAATGGGTTACCATACTGCGGATTACACCGCCGTGGGTTACCACAGCAATCCTGTCATATCCGCTTTCGGTCAGTTCCTCAAAAACAGGCAGCGCTCTGCGTACCACATCCCCGGCATTTTCGCCTCCCGGATAGGCCAGATCCTCTTCCATTTTTGCCATCTGCCGCTTAAAATCCCGATATGTTACTGCAATTTCTGCATCCGACATACCTTCCATGTCTCCAAAAGAGATTTCCCGCAGTTCCGGCCTTATGAAATGCTCCACATTCCAATATAAATTGGCTGCCTGAGCCGTCTGGACTGCACGAATCAGATCACTGGAATATACTGCCTGGATTTTTTCTGAAACCAGCCGTTCTCCCACCAGGGCCGCCTGACGAAATCCCTCTTCCGACAAATCCACATTGACATTGCATAATTTGCTGCTTTGACGGCCATGGCGAATCAAATATATTTTCATCTGTATCCTTACTCCTAATTTTTAAAGCTGTGAATGGGCGCCGGAATCCGTCCCCCTCTGGTGACGAATTTCTCACAGGAATACTGGTTTACCGGCATAACCGGCGCATAGCCCAAAAGACCGCCAAATTCTACCGTATCTCCCACCGTCTTTCCAATTACCGGAATAATACGAACTGCCGTGGTTTTCTGATTAATCATGCCGATAGCGGCTTCATCTGCAATAATACCTGCTATGGTAGTGTCCGAAGTATCGCCTGGAATGGCAATCATATCCAGTCCAACAGAGCAGACACAGGTCATGGCCTCTAATTTTTCCAGCGTCAGCGCTCCCACAGAAACGGCATCAATCATTCCCTGATCCTCACTGACCGGAATAAATGCGCCGGAAAGTCCTCCTACATAAGAAGAAGCCATGATTCCGCCCTTCTTTACCTGGTCATTTAACATGGCCAGGGCCGCCGTTGTACCAGGCGCTCCAACCCGTTCCAGACCCATCTCTTCCAGGATCTCGGCAACGCTGTCGCCTACTGCCGGAGTCGGAGCCAGGGACAAGTCAATAATTCCAAAGGGCACGTTTAACCGGCTGGCTGCTTCCTGGGCTACCAGCTGGCCAACTCTGGTTATCTTAAAGGCTATCTTTTTAATAGTCTCGCAAAGAACCTCAAAATTTTCTCCTCTTGCCTTTTCCAAAGCCGTCTTTACTACACCCGGTCCGCTGACACCGACGTTGATAATCGCGTCTGCCTCCGTCACGCCATGGAATGCACCTGCCATAAATGGATTGTCATCCGGCGCATTGCAGAAGACTACCAGCTTTGCGCAGCCTAAGGAATCATTTTCTCTGGTCGCCTCTGCGGTTTTCTTCACAATCTCACCCATAAGACGAACCGC
>URUX01000188.1 GCA_900551135.1 uncultured Clostridium sp. | reverse complement strand
AAATCAGGGAGAAATTATCGCTTTAATCGGTGCAAATGGAGCCGGAAAAACCACGTTTTCCCGTGCTCTGTGCGGGCTTCATAAAGACTGTGAAGGTGAGTTCCTTTGGAATGGTCAGCCACTAGAACACAAGTTGAGGCTGAAACGCTCTTATATGGTGATGCAGGATGTGAACTATGAATTGTTTGCAGAAAGTGTGGAGGCAGAATGTTCCTTCGGAATTCGAAATCCGGATCAGGATTTAGTAGAAACAACCATGACGGAACTGGGGCTTACAACCTACCGGGAACGCCATCCCAACACGCTTTCCGGTGGACAGAAGCAGCGGGTGGCTGTGGCAGTCAGCATGATCTGTGGAAAAGATTTGCTGGTGTTCGACGAGCCCACCAGCGGACTGGATTTTGACAGCATGGCGCAGGTGGCGGGATTGATCAAACGGTTATCCGAACAGGAAAAAATCATTTTTATTGTCACCCATGATTTTGAATTTGTCTGCCGTACCTGCTCACGTGTCTTGCATTTTGATGAAGGGGAAATGCCGGATGACATCCCTGTTGTGATGGATTTCCTCCCAAAGATCCGGGAACTGTTCTCTGTTTCAGGGGGAAAGGAGATGTGAAGTGATGAAACAGAAAAAGGAAAACAGGATTACATTGCTGCTTCAATGGGCTGGTGAGCAGAAAATCTGGCTGCTACTGGCAATTCTGCTGGCTATGGCAAGCGGCCTATGCATCATTGTTCCGTATATTGGGATTTACCGTGTGATGGATGCCGCTTTCCAACATATCTGCACAAACGAGCTTGTCGTACAGACGATCATGATGATTGCCGTTTCTGTGGTTCTGCGCTTTGTTTTATTTGGGTGTTCCGGCGTGGCTGCTCATAAAGGTGCTTACGGCGCTTTGTTCAAGGTACGCTGCATGGTAGCGGAGCATCTGGCAAAAGTTCCTCTTGGTACGCTGAATGAGAGGCGGACCGGGGATATCAAAACAGTACTGAATGAAGATATTGAAAAATTAGAGTTGTTCCTGGCTCATAACCTTCCAGACCTTGTGTGCTATATGGTAGGGCCGGTAGCGATTTTTATCTATTTGATGACAGTAAATATCCCATTGGCACTGGTTTCACTGGTGCCGTTGATTCTGGCCGTTGTGGTAATGGGGGTTATGTTTCGGAATACGGACGATTTGATGGACCGGGCGAACCGATCCATTACAACGCTCAATTCCGTTATGATCGAGTATATCAGCGGTATGAAACTGATCAAAGCGTACAACATGGGGAGCAAGTCGTTCCAGAAATTTTCCTGCGCGATCCAGGAGGAAAACGCCATGTGGAATGAAACCTCCCGGAGAATGGGGCCTCCTTACGCAACCTTTGTGGTTCTGATCGAATGTGGGATGCTGCTGATGGTTCCCCTGGGCGGGATGTTCTTTCTGAAAGGCTCCCTGGCGGCCAGTGCATTTTTGCTGTTCGTCTATGTCGGCTCCATGTATCTGACGGAGATCCGGCCTTTGCAGGAATTGGGGACAAACTTTGCGAATGTTTTGGGGGCCATTACCAAAACAAAAAAAATATTGGACGTTCCTGTTTATGAAGGCGGAATGGACTTCCCGGAAAACCATGATATTGAGCTTAAGAATGTACGCTTTTCCTACGATGGGAAAGCAAATGTCCTACAAGGCGTCAATCTCAGGATCAGGAATGGGGAACGCATGGCACTTGTTGGACAGTCCGGTGCGGGCAAGAGTACCGTGATTGAACTGATCTCCCGGTTTTATGATGTGCAGGAGGGGGAGGTGTTGATTGGCGGGATCAACGTGAATGAACTGAACTACGATACCATTCTGAAGAATATTGCCATTGTATTTCAAAAGACATTCCTTACCCGTGACAGTGTCCTGGAAAACATCCGCATGGGTTCAGACGCCAGCCTGGAGGAAGTACGGGCTGCCGCCAGGGAGGCGCAGATTGATGACTTCATCATGTCACTGCCAGATGGTTATGACACAAAGGTAGGCAGCTTCGGCTCCCGTTTCTCTGGTGGAGAAAAACAGCGGATCGCCATTGCAAGGGCAATCCTGAAAAATGCCCCCATCCTGATCCTGGACGAAGCGACAAGCGCCTCTGACCCGGAAAATCAGATGGAAATTGATAAGGCCATCCAGAACCTCTGTAAAGGCAGGACGGTCATTGTGGTAGCGCACAGGCTGAGTGCCCTAAAAATGTGCGACCGTGTGGCTGTGGTAGAGAACCATACAATTACCAATGTCGGCACCCATGATAAAGTACGGAAAGAGAACGCTTACTATCAGAAAGCATGGGAGGACTACGAAACAGCTCGTGGAATTACTTATCAACTGGAAGGAGGCGGGCAGAATGAATCCGAATAACGTATGGAAGAAGAACAGGGAGTTTTATATTGGCGTTGCCGGGACGGTTCTGGAGGGGTTGCTCTCTGGCAGTTTGTTCATGCTGCTTTATTCCGTCATGCGGTTTTTATGGGATGGTCAGTTTGACATGAATCGTATACTGGTACTAACGGGTATTATCGCTGTCATCTTCCTGTTCCGCATTTTGATATACAGCTATGGCTATACCAAAGCACAGATCGGCGGTGCCAGAGTCAGTAAAAATATCCGCCTGTTTATGGGCGACCATCTCAAGCGTATCCCGCTTTCCCGGTTTACGAGGGGGCAGACTGGCGATTATATCAATACAATTACCAGTGATGTAAATAATTATGAAAAAATTCTGACGCATAAGATTGGGGACATTGCAAAGAATTTTGCCTTGTCGCTGATGCTGATCGTTTTTGTGATGACGATTTACTTTCCTGCCGGATTGATTCTACTGACTGCTGACTTGCTTTTGATTCCCGGATTATGGCTTTCCTTCCGGCAGGTAGCGAAATATGGAAAAAAGAAGAACGATATTTGTGCGGAGAATGTCAGCAGCATTGTGGAGTATGTATCCGGTATCCAGACTTTCCGGGCCTATGGCGTTGGCGGTCTGAAAAACAAAACCGTGATCCATGCCATGCAGGAGTTTAGCAGGATCAGCTTTGTGTATGAAGCAAAGGTTCTTCCGATTGGTGCAGGATTTGGTATTTTGAGCTGGATGTCCTGCCCACTGGTTATTTGGACAGCGTATGCGCCCTGGGCCACAGGGACACTGAACACGGTAGACTATCTTTTGATTTGTATGCTGCCTTTGTTCTGTGCAAAGCTGGCAAATTCCATTTTTGTAGACCTCACCAGCTATAAGAATCTGATGATCTCGAAAAATAAAATCATGGCTGTGATGAAGGAACCGGAAGAAACCGGCAGCATGGAGCCGTTGCAGGCAACCTCCCATGAGATTGTATTTGACCATGTGGACTTTTCTTATGTTCCCGGGGAACCAGTGTTAAAACAGGCTTCCTTTACTGTGCCGGATCAGAAGCTGACCGCCATTGTGGGGGATTCCGGCTCCGGCAAGTCTACTATCCTGAACCTGATTGCAAAATACTATGAAGTATCTGGCGGCACGATTTCCATAGGGGGCAGACCGATCAATCATGTGGCTGCGGAACGGGTATTAGACCAGATTTCTATGGTGGACCAGGATGTGTTTCTGTTTGATGATACAGTTCGGGAGAATATCCGCCATGCCCGCCCGGATGCTACGGACGCAGAAATTGAAGCGGTCTGCCTGGAGTCAAACTGTGACGGCTTTATCCGCAAGATGGAGAAAGGTTATGATACGCCGATTGGGGAAAATGGTAATCTCCTGTCTGGCGGTGAACGCCAGCGCCTTTCCATAGCACGTGCCATTTTGAAAAACAGCCCAATCCTGCTGCTTGACGAGGCAACGGCCTCCCTAGACATTGAGAATGAGCTGGCGGTAAAACAGGCGATTGCAAACCTGCTGAAAGAGAAAAAAACC
>URUX01000187.1 GCA_900551135.1 uncultured Clostridium sp. | reverse complement strand
AGGAAGGGTGTCAATCCATATTACTTAGTTTCCCTGTGCCTTTCTATTGCTCTTAACACTGGAAGAAATGTGAAATATTAATAGATCTGATTTAAAAGTGAGAGGATTTAAAAATATGAATTATATTTATGCTTCCCGTAGTGGGAATGTGGAGGAACTGGTACGCAGTTTAGAATTGAACGCCTGGAAGATAACAGATGGGACAGAGTCCGTAAACGAGCCATTTATTCTGTTTACCTATACAGATGGACATGGTCAGGTTCCTCCGGTGGTTTCTTCTTTTCTGGAACGGAATCACGGGTATTTAAAAGGCGTTATTGTATCCGGCAATATGCAGCGTCATGGAGATACGTTTTGTGAAGCCGGAACCATCATTTCTAAAAAATACGGAGTTCCGGTAATTGCCCAGGTAGATGGTTCGGGAGATTCTTATGATAAGAAAGCCATACGGGCAAAATTAAATTTATAAATGCTTTGTTTGGAAAATGACAGAATCTATATGTGTTAATCAGCGATCAGCCCTTGCCGGCTGGTCGCTTTTATAAAATTGTAAGAAATTTAGACAAGAGCTTTTTGGGCAGATTTGATATAATATACACATTAATAACGAGAGGGGCAGTGGAATTGTATCAAATAAACGTGCGGATGAGACGGCTTGGAAAAAAGAATCAGGCGGCTGTGGAACCGGTGGCATTTCTGCTGGATTACCAGCCGGAGACGGTAAAGGATCTGATTGTTGCCTTAGTATGTTTGGGAGTTCGGGAGTTTAATGAAAGAAAAGATGTTGGGCAGATTGTTCCCTGGCTGACAAAAAGTGAAATTGAAAACAGGGCTTCATCCGGAAAGGTTTCCTTTGGGCTTCGGGAAGGCCGTGATGCAGAGGAAAAACAGGCGGCAGAAAATGCCCTTCAATGCTTTGAGGACGGTATTTATCGAATTTTTGCAGGAACGGAAGAATTAACGGATCTAAATCAGCCGATTATCTGGGACGACAGCTTAGAGTTTACATTTGTAAGACTTACGATGCTGTCCGGCTGGTAAAGGAGGGACTATGGCAGAATTTACATATGAAACCAGAAGAGAACTTAGCCAAAAATGGATGGAGGAAGCAAAGGAAGCTGGGAAGCGCTTAAGTGATCTGGAAAAAGGCCTGCTTCCAACCGCTTATTATTCCATAAAAAGCGAATCCCTGCAATGGATGGAGCAGCTTTTGGAATCAAAAAAATGCCAGACCTTAAGCGATATTTACAGAAATCAGCTGTCAGATTTGGTAAAGGT
Organism: uncultured Clostridium sp.; assembly: GCA_900551135.1. Lineage (GTDB taxonomy): Bacteria > Bacillota > Clostridia > Lachnospirales > Lachnospiraceae > UMGS1370. The sequence goes on along the minus strand of URUX01000187.1, from coordinate 2,739 downwards.
CTGCATACCATCTGGGATGGAGGAAGAGTTTTATTATGCTCTGGATCAGATGAATCAGTTTCAGATGACGGCTGGATGGTATCGAAGAAGCCTGCGGACAAAGTCCTATAGCCCCTTTGTCCGCCAAAGCGTGCATCTATTATGGGCGTATTCCCGGCTGAAATTTTATCAGTCCAGTCTGGCTGAGGTTTTAACCGGACAGACCAGTGCGGAAGTTTACGACCACGCCAGGACAGAAAGCTGGTCTTATGGGGGAATGCTTGCGGCTCAGGTGGATCTGGGAAATCAGGAGACAATCACTGCGGTAAGGGATATTCTGCTTGGAGAACAGAACACCGCCATGCTGAGCCATGAGCTGATCCGGGGCATTGTAATGTCTAAAAGCAAGGAACTGTATCAGCTTCTGGGAGACTTCCTTTTAGCGGCCAGACTTCAGGAAGGTGCCAGACAGGCAGTCTGCGAAACTATGGATGCAGGACGGCCGGAAGCCTTTTTATGGCTGTTTCAGGTCATTGAGGATCATGATTTAATCCGATATTCTTCAGTAAAACGGGCAGTCAGTACCTGGATCGGAATTTTTGATGAAAACCATGTGGATCGGATTAGCAACAAGCTGCTGAATCTTATGGGCAGATGTCTTAAAGAACCGGATTTTTGCCAGGAACAGCTTCATACCAACGATTCCATTTCGATTAGCTGCGCTCTTTGGGCAAAAGGGTTTTATGATGCTCAGGACGGAATCAATGCCGTGCTGGAGCTGGTGCAGAACGGAACCAGAAATCAGAAATTAACGGCATCCTATTTTAATAGTTCCCTTCAGGATAAATCCCTTAGCGCCCAGGCAGCTAAGAAAGTCCTTCTTAACTATCCGGATGATCTGGAACTGATGGCATGTTTTATGCCTGGATTTATGAAAAATACCAGTTCTGTAATATCCGAACTGCTGCATAACAACCGTAACGGATGGTTTTCCGCCAGAAGTGACGATGCACAAAAACCGGATAATCTTCCGGTTACGGCTTATGGGCTGTTCTGCGATAAAGAGGAAGCAAAGAAATTTTATGAAATTTTAAAACACGCCCTGGAAACCATTCCGAAAAAAGGCTTTGAGCGAAATCCCTGTATTTTTCCCTGGTATCGGGTAACCATGTCCCGCTCCGATCTGGCAGTGCGGATGTGTCTCATTGCCTGGATGCTTCAGGAAGAAAGCTATCTGGATGAAGCTGCCAAATTGATTCCTTTCATTGGCCAGGGTGAAACCTACGGAACCAGTCGGGCTATGACAGCCAGATTATTGTTATACAAACCGGAAAGTTCTGTAAGAAGGAACGTATTGCTGGAACTTCTCCATAATCCGGAAGAATATACCCTGTCTTCGGCATTTTGCCTGGCAAAGGTTCTGGATTTGAAACCAGAGGATTACCTGCTTATAGAGAAAAATTTAAAATATAAAAAGGGGCGTACCGAAAATCTTTCCCTTCTGCGCAGGCAGAAACCATCGGAACTTCGGGCCAGCATTATCCGTCTGTTAGATGAAAAGTCTGAGGAATGTCATATGGGCGCTTTTGATCTGGCTTTAGGCATGAAAAAGGATGTACCGGAAGAATTTGAACCGCTTCGGGACGTTCTCCTTGCCTTTGAAAATCCTACAGGGAAAGAACGGGTTCTTCTTACAGAATTAACGGAAGGCAGCAGCAAAACCCAGGATATTTTAAGTAAACCTGGTTATGGCCTATACGATACTACAAAAGAATTTGTTGTGCCAAAACCAATTACTGATCTGGCAAAAGCGCCAAATCTGTTTCACTATGGTGAAAAGGAATGTATCCGTATTCTGAAAGCGTTAAATGAGTTTATTGAGGCACACCAGTTTCTGGAATATACGACTGTATGGGGAGAAGAAACAACATTAGGCGCAGAGTTAGCCAGAACTTGCTGGCAGGACGGGACATTGCAGAGAAATCCTTTAGATGAATATCCTTTCCGTACTTTGTGGGAAGAGTTTTATCAGAACGAAATCAAATCCACCCAGATGCTGCTGGAACTGTACCTTTATGAAGAATGCAGACAAAGAAAGGAAGAATACGGCAAAAATACCAGCCTTTATAAACGGGTGTTTGGAAAAGGCCTTCTGAAACGCCCTCCTTTCCAGGAACTGCTGCAGGGACTTCGGTTTGACAGCCAGGTCAGAACGGTGATTTCTAATCTGTTTTTCCAGTATGTAACAGATGAAGAAAAAGCAGCGGCAGCCCTTCCGGTAATTGGGAAACTGGTGTCTGTGCTGAACGATGAAAATGAATGCTATGAGCTGACAGAAACCAGGTGGAATGGAGAGAAAGAGACAATTATCAGGCGTTCCGCCGATCTTCCTGTTTTTGCAGAATTAATACACTGGCTGAGATTCGTCCATGACAGTCAATGGGAACCATCATTTTCCCTGAGATTTCAGTTGATGATGCGGTATTGCAGCCTCCAAAATATGACTGCCGGTACTTCTTCTGCCTTTTCTGTATATCAGCGTCCAGGCAGCCGGTATCTGGAACTGTCAGATTTTGTACAAGTTTATGTAAGGAGACTGTGGGATAAGGATTTATTTTATAAGGCTGTGTTTGAATTTTTCGGAATAGGAAGTTTGTTTTCTCCTGTCAGCGTCGTGGAACAAAAAGGGGCGGTAACTGGAAGGAATGCCCGTATAGGCGATTTGGAACGGTTTTTCGGGCCAAAGAAAATTCTTCCTCA
>URUX01000186.1 GCA_900551135.1 uncultured Clostridium sp. | reverse complement strand
AAACGGATCTGGAAAATTGGAAGAGACCGATTCCTTTGGAGCAGTAGGGGCTACCATTGCTGAGAATTTTGGAATTGCCATGCCAGAGGGAGCCATATGAACTTCTATTTTAGAAAAAATCAAATAAGTGTTTTTAACATGAAGGGGATGTAAAAAACTCCCCTTTATTTTTACTGTGACACAAAAAAAGACCTGCCGGACATAGAAAACTATGTCAGACAGGTCTGAAAAAACTATTTCAGCGCTCCTGAGGCATCAGGGGTAAACACCATTGGCTTTGTCAGCATTTTGCCGTCAGGCATCATGTAATAGGTCTTTCCGTCTACCTGGATAAATCCGGTAGCCATAACGCCATTATCAGGATTTAAGTAGTACCAGTCCCCGTTCAGTTCCAGCCATCCTTTCTGAGTCTGGCCATCCTGGTTATAGTAGTACCAGCAGCCGTCTTTTTCAGACCATCCGAGAGGAAGAAGAGAGTTTTCATTTTGTTCTGCTTCCGTTAAATCAGAGTGGTCAGACGGATTGAAATTAAACCGCATGACTTTGCTGGCTGTATTCGCGCTGTCACCAGTCCAGATCAGGCAGGCGCTTCCAGGCGTCAGATTATCAATATAAAGCATTTGACGGGTTAAATAAGGAATTACTGTGCAGTCAGCCGGAATCTCATAGACCTGGCCGTCACTGGCAGTTAAAGCAGCAGAACCGTCGGCCCGCATATCCAGAGCCTTTACAATGACATAGGAAGGGACCTTGTAATCTGCCGGGATATTGGTCAGAACAATATCGGCATTGGCAATTGGCGGAAGGCTGAGAGTCATAGCCGGTCCTACGTAAGCGTAAACAGTCTCACCTTCCCGAATCGTTTCATATCCCACAGGCATACCAGAAACAGCATCTAAAATAAGGGCGTTCTGGGTGGTGATAACGATGTCATTGATGGCGTCTGTACGGGAATTTGTCAGATGAAGGCGGCCATTTTCCAGTTTCTGTGCAGTTCCGTAAACACAGATGGGAGCATATTCAAATGCAGTTTCGTTGACGGTACTGGTCTGAGCCATAACAGCCATGGCACCTCCTGTTAATAAAGCGGCAGCAGCGCTTAATGTAATAAAAAAACGTGTCAGTCGTTTCATAAAAAACTCCTCCTTGTTATGTGATAAGAACATCAGGAATTTTCTGTTCCTGTTCTCTGTAAATCTGAATTTATAGTACCATAACAGGGAAAAAAATCCAATTAATCTTCTATGAAAGTTTTCTGACGATTTTCTGACTATAATAGGATTTCTGTCAGCCGCCAAAAAACAGGTGTTCCACCAGAATTTTCAATCCCATAACCATTAAAATAATGCCTCCGGCCAGTTCGGCTTTTGACTTGTATCGGATTCCAAATACATTTCCAATCCGAACCCCGGCCACAGACAGCAGAAAGGTAGTAATGCCGATAAAGCTGATAGCAGGGATAATGTCCACATTCAGGAATGCAAAGGTGACTCCAACAGCCAGGGCATCAATACTGGTGGCAATCGCCAGCAGTGCCATATTGCCGGGAGCGATTGAACAGTCCAGTTTTTCTTCGTCCTGGCTGAATGACTCCTTTGCCATGTGGAAACCAATGATTCCCAGCAGGATAAAGGCAATCCAGTGATCATAGCGGGTAATAACAGAGCGGAATTGATATCCTAAAAAATATCCCAGAGCAGGCATCATAGCCTGAAATCCGCCAAACCAGAGACCAATGACTGCTGCATGTTTCCAGCGCATACAGGGCATGGACAGTCCTTTACAGACGGACACGGCAAATGCGTCCATGGACAGTCCAAGGGCAATGAGAAAAAGTTCAAATAGGGACATGGGAAATCCTCCTTGCACAGATATTAGATGTAAAAACCTATAAAAAAGACTTATCTGCATGTAAAATGCAGATAAGCAGAAAAACGAAATCATTTCTTCTTTTTTTTCTTTTTCCTTTTGGAGACGGCCGCAGCAGGAACAGAAGAAGCGGGGGAATGTTTCGATGATTCCTTTGTTTCCTTCCGGTTTAAGCGGATATCTTCCAGATATTCAAACAACTCCGCATCAACGTGGTCAAAGAGCCAGTTTTTCTGGGAAGGGACCGTATCCAGATGGATGGTTTTGATTTCCACACTGGTTTCTTTAATCTCTTTCTTTAAATCACGGGCAGACAGCCGCATTGCACCTTTTCCAAGAATGATTACCTGTTCCAGTTTGTCAGAAGTCGCTACAGCCACACTGTACTGCCGGTTCATTTGCTGAGTAACTTTTTCGATATATTGATCTGCAGTTTCCGCTTCTTTCGTAAAAACCACATGAATGTTATGGTATTGGATGACAGTTCCAGGATTATTTTTTACTTTATAGCCGTCAAAGACGACAATTACGTTACATTTTTTATATCCCAGATAATTGCAGAGAATGTCTTGAAGAGAAGTTCTGGCAGCATCTAAATTGACGGCGGCCAGTTCCTTTAACTCCGGCCAGGCATGAATAATATTATAGCCATCGACCAACAGGTATTCACAGGTCATAAAATGCTCCTTAAGATTCGCTGATAGGCTTAATCTTAAGCCGGTAAATGCGGATAAACAGGATGGTACTAAAAGTTACGGAAAGAATCTCTGCCAGTGGGAATGACCACCAGACTGCATTCAGGCCAAAGACATTTGCAAAGATGTAAGCCAGAGGCAGGATGCCGACAAGCTGTCGGATAACGGAGACAATCAGGCTGTATACGCCGTTTCCGAGAGCCTGGAACACGGAACTGACGATAATGCAGTAACCGGCAAACAGAAAGCTTAAACTGATGATTTTAAGGGCAGGAACGCCTACTTCCAGCATATGTTCAGAGGCATTAAACATGAGTAACAGTTCTCTGGGGAAAATCTGGAAAATCACCAGACCTACCAGCATAATGGAAATAGCGCTGATAATGGACAGCTTAATGGTATGGGTAATTCTTGATTTTTTTCTGGCTCCCAGGTTGTAGGCAATAATGGGAATCATGCCGTTGTTCAGGCCGAAAATCGGCATAAAGATAAAACTCTGGAGTTTAAAGTATACACCCAGTACAGAGACTGCAGTTTCGGAGAATGCAATCAGGATTTTGTTCATGCCAAGAAGCATGGCAGAACCGATAGACTGCATAATCATGCTGGGTACGCCCACCTGGTAGATGGTGCGGATAGTAGAGCCGTGAGGGCGAAAGCCCTGGAAGGACAGAGTAATATCTGTATTTTTATTCTTATTAAAGATGAAGGACATGATCATGGCGATAATCTGCCCGATAACCGTTGCAAGGGCAGCGCCCTGGATTCCCATTTTCGGAGCGCCGAAAAGCCCGAAGATTAAAATCGGATCCAGAATAATATTAATAATGGCACCGGCACCCTGAGAATACATGTTGTAAATGGTGCGTCCGGTAGACTGTAAAAGCCGTTCAAACATCATTTCACCAAAGATACCGAAACCCAGTACCGTACAGATGGTCAGATAATCGATCCCCAGTTCAATGATTTCCGGATTGGAAGTCTGGGCAGAAAAGTAGATACGGGAGAAAAACAGGCCCAGGAAAGCAAATGCCAGATAGCTTAAGAGAGCCAGAAAGACGCCGTTGACAGCCGTTAAATTTGCAGCATCTCTGCGTCCTTCCCCCAGAGAGCGGGACAGGAGGGCATTGACGCCGACACAGGTGCCTGCTGAAACAGCAATCATCAGATTCTGAATCGGAAAGGCAAGTGAAACGGCAGTCAGGGCGGCTTCACTGATCTGGGCAACAAAGATACTGTCAATGATGTTATACAGTGCCTGTACAAGCATGGAAATCATCATTGGCAGAGACATGGTGAACAACAGTTTGGAAACAGGCATAGTGCCCATTTTGTTTTCTGTTTGTGGCATAGAAAATCCCCTTTCTTAATAGTTAGCGTGCTAACTATTGTATCGCCTGAGGGAAATTCTGTCAAGATTTGCCGAAGCTGGAAAACCAGGTAAAACTTTCAAAAGTAAATTCCACCGTCCGCTTATGCGGTAGAATTCACTCCTG
>URUX01000185.1 GCA_900551135.1 uncultured Clostridium sp. | reverse complement strand
CGATTCGTTTATTACCTGTTTCCTGATTAACTATCTGGACGGGCTTGATATGGCGACAGATTTTGGCGAAGCATCGGGACACAGGGGTATGGTTACGTCAGAGGAATATCTGGATGCGCTGGTAAAAATCAGTCTTTACCGGGCAGCTGTATTCTCGGCAAAACAGTGTCAGAGAGAAGGTTCATTCGGATTTGGAAAAGAGATTGAACTGACAGAAAAAGATCTGGAAGTAATGAGCCGGAAATAAGAGAGAACAGAACGTGAAGAACTTAAAACTGCGGAAAGCAGGTTAGAAGGAAAGGAGTATTTTATGAAAAAGAGATTTTGGAAGAAAGCGTTAAGTTTAGCTATGGCAGGTGTAACAGCACTTTCTTTAGCTGCATGCGGCGGCGGTGAGAAACCGGCTGCAACCACACAGGCTGCTGGCGACAAGGCTACAGAAGCGCCTGCTGCAGAGGCACCGGCGGCAGATGGAGAGCAGAAAGTGATTACATTTATGCACCGTTTCCCGGACGAGCCTTATAACAGTTTTATTAACAACAAACTGGCTGAGTATGAGCAGATGCATCCGGATATTAAGTTTAATATTATCAGTGCTCAGAACCAGGAATACAAAGAGAAAATCAAAATTGTTGTAGGAAGCGAAGATACCCCTGACATTTTCTTTAGCTGGGTAGGCGACTTTACCGAACGTTTCATCAGAGAAGACCTGATTCTGGATTTGACCCCATACTTAGAGGCAGACCCGGAGTGGAAAGACTCTTTCATCCAGTCTCAGCTGGAACAGTATGTAAATGCAGAAGGAATGCAGTACGGAATTCCATTCCGCTTAGACTGCAAACTGTTCTTCTATAATAAGGCAATCTTTGACGAACACAATCTGACCCCTCCGGCTACATGGGACGAGTTCATCAATGTTTGCGAAACTTTAAAGGCAGCTGGCGTTACTCCAATCAGCTTTGGTAACCAGGAGCCGTGGTCTGCATCTCACTACATTGGAACACTGAATCAGATTTGCGTTCCGGATGAAGTTAGAGCAAAAGACTATAATCCTAAGACTGGTGAATTTACAGACCCTGGATATGTAGAGGCACTGAAATATTATCAGCAGATTCTTCAGTATACCAATGATAATCCAAACGGTGTAAAACCTGATATGGGAAGAACCAACTTTATTATGGAACAGTCCGCAATGTATTATGCAGAGTTAATTGAGATTCCTTATATTAAGATGGATAATGCAGAGATGGAATTTGGTATGTTTAACTTCCCTGAGATTGAAGGCGCAAAAGGCAATCAGGACATTCTGACTGGTGTTCCGGAAGGATTCGTTGTTTCCTCCAAGACCAAATATCCGGATGAATGTGTAGAATTCTTAAAGTGGTTCTTAGGCAAAGAAGTTGGTACACAGCAGTGCCAGGAAATCGGATGGTTTAACGCAGCACAGGGAACTACAGAAGGTCTGACCGATCAGGCATTATTAGATGGATACAATGCCGTTATGGAAGCAAAAGCAATGAGCGCATGGCTGGATAATGCATTATATTCTACAGTATGTGACGAGTACCTGACAAGCGTATCCTCTTTAACCAGCGGAGATATTACTCCGGAGGAAGCTATGGCCAATATTCAGGCTAAGGCAAAAGAGGCTCAGACTCTGGTAAAATAACAACAATAAAAGTTTAGAAACAGAATGTTTGGCGGGGGATGCAGAGTAAAAAGTACAGCATCCCCCGCACTGAGAAAAAGGACGGTGACAGAATGAAAACTAAAAAAAGTATCCCATATCTGTATATGCTGCCGGGAGTTTTTATGGTTCTGTTTTTTGTCTATATACCGGTCATAATGAATATTGGCTACAGCTTTTTTAGATTGTCATCCTATTCAGCGGGCCAGACATTTGTGGGACTTGATAACTACCGCAGATTTTTCACTGATAGTACTTTGCCAATCATGCTGAAAAACAACATTGCATATTGTGTGATTTCACTGATTGTCCAGGTTGGATTTGGTACTCTTATCGCACTGGTTTTGGAAAGCGATGCAATCAGCTATAAAATGAAATCCATATTCCGTAATATTTATTATATTCCGGCGCTGATTTCATTAACAGCTGTAGGTCTTATGTTTACCTTTATTTATGAACCGAATGTAGGCTTTTTAAATAACCTGTTAAAGGCACTAGGACAGAGTCCCCTTGGCTTTTTGGGTGATTCCAAAATGGCGATTTACTGTATTATCGCAATGAGCCAATGGCAGTTTACCGGTTATATTACCCTTTTAATGGTAGTTGCATTCCAGAATGTACCGAGGGATTATCTGGAGGCAGCGTCTATTGACGGTGCAGGTCCGATAAAGAGAGCTCTGTTCATTATGCTTCCTCAGGCAAAAGAACAGCTTTTGGTTTGTTCTATTATTACAATTATTGGTGCGTTTAAGCTTTATACAGAAGTTTACGCAACCACCAGCGGTGGTCCTGGCAACAGTTCCCAGGTATTGGGCTTGTTCCTGTATCAGCAGGCGTTCTTACATGATGATCTGGGTATGGCTGCGGTAACAGGCGTGTTCATTTTTGTGATTACTGTAACACTTTCTGTTATCCAGATCAGGCTGACTAATTCAGGTAAGGAATAGGAAGACTAACTATTAAAAGTCAAGTCTAAAACGAAAATTTTTTGAATGAATTGCAGAAATGCACTTCAGATATATTTAAACCTTGAAAACTGCATGACAATAAGAGTGTCATTGCTGGCACTCTAAAAGGAGATATTTACAGAGTCAGTTAAGCTGTTGGCATGTAAACCTGTCCGGATTTTTCCATTGCGAAAATCAACCGCACCAGTTTTTTCGCAGCATGAGATAATGCGACATTGTAATGTTTGCCTTCGGAGCGTTTCTTTTCAAGATACATAGAAAAGGATTCGTCCCAATGGCAGACATACTTCGTGGCATTGTAAAGAGCATACCGAAGGTATCTGGAGCCTCGCTTTTCCATATGGGCATAACAGTTATCTAACTGCCCTGATTGATAGGTGGAGGGAGACATTCCCGCATACGCAAGTATCTTATCAGCGGAATCAAAACGGCTGAAATCACCAATCTCAGCGATAATCATTGCACCCATCCGGTAACTGATACCGGGAATGGTAAGAATGGGTGAGTGGATTTCTTCATCCATGATTCGTTTGATAGCCGCTTCGATTTCGTCAATCTCAATCGTTAATTCCTGAATGAGTTTGATGGTGTGCTTCAGTTCCAAAGACTTAGCAGGCATATGAGAGCCGATAGAACTTCTTGCAGCTTCACGAAACATGACGGCGGTATCTTTTCCATATCTGCCTTTAGAACTCTCAGAGAGCAGATTGGAAAGTCTTGTGAGATGTGCGGATGCGACAGCACTGGCACTTGGGAATTCGGAAAGCAAAGCATAGACGGATGCCATGTAAAGCGTTGGGACGAGTTTTTCCAGTTCGGGGAAAAGGATACACACAAGTCTTGAAACAGAACTTTTCAGTTTTGCCCGCTCGTTGACTTTATCAAAACGATAACGGGTTAGTGACTTTAATTCCTCATTGTGGTAAGATGTGTCTGAGTAGGACTTTAAGTTCATGTCAGACATCATCATAGTGGCAATAGTACGGGAATCAACCTTATCCGTTTTCGTCTTTCTAAGGCTTAGACTTTTTCTGTAAAGATTGGTATGTAACGGATTGATAACAAAGGTGGTCAGACCTTTATCAAGAAGAAAACCCAGAAGATTGTAACTGTAGTGTCCAGTGGCTTCCAGTCCTACTTTAACTTTGGTTAAATCATCTGACACGGATTCGACTCTTTGAAATAAGGCCTCAAAACCTTCACGATTGTTAGGGATGGTAAAAGACTTGTATAATACTTCGCCATCTGAGTTGGTAATAAAGCAGTCGTGCTTATCTTTGGCAACATCAATTCCAACATAAATCATAAAAAATCTCCTTTGAGTGTATTTGATACTGTTTTAGAACCACTGGTACTCTTTGCGATTGTAACCTCGTTCTAAATAAACCGTCATGCGGTATCTAACTGATTAAC
>URUX01000184.1 GCA_900551135.1 uncultured Clostridium sp. | reverse complement strand
TAGGCCTGCGCCGTGGCGGCCAGTGGCGGCAGCACGCCGTAGTAGAAGGCGTCGTTGTTGAGTAAGTAGGTGCCGGGGGCGCTGACAACCGCGATAACCACCGCGAAGAAGCGGCCCATGGACTCCGGGATAACGGAAACCAAAAACTGTGCGATCGCTGCGGACATTCCGGCATCCTCCGGGCCGTTTAACACGCCCATCAGAACGCCTGCGCCTAAAACCATCATGACCACGTTGATCATGTCGGGAGCGATGGAGCTGATCACGTTGCGCTGTACCTTCTGGTTGGGATAGTTCACAAGCAGAGCGATGGCGGTGCCCACGCCGAAGAGAATGGCCGAGGAGGCAAGGCCCATTACCAGGGAAACGATGATGGCGGCGGTCAGCAGCAGGTTGAAAAGGATCAGCTTGGGGCGCTTCCAGGCCATCTCCTCGGCGGAAACTTCCACTTTGGTAACGGTATTCTCCACGTTCTGGGTGACGCCCAGGCGCTTGCGTTCCTTCATGCCCAAGTAATAGGAAACACCGATGACATAGATGGCGGAAAGGACCATACCGGGCGCCAGCGGCGCCAAAATCTCACCGGCATCCAGCTGCATCACTGACATGACCCGGGCAGTGGGACCACCCCAGGGGATCAGGTTCATGATACAGTTCTGAAGGATGATGAGTGTGGCCAAATAGATCTTTTTGATTTTCAGCCGGTCATAAATGGGGATCATGGCAGTGCAGCAGATCATAACGGTGGTGGTGCCGTCGCCGTCCAGGGAAACAAAGGCCGCCAGCACAGCGGTACCTACCAGCACCTTCAGGGGGTCGCCCTTGCACCAGGACACCACCTTGTCCACCATGGGATCAAACATACCGGCAGTGAGCATGACGCCAAAGTACAGAATGGCAAAGGTCATCATGGCAAAGGTGGAGGCCACGTCCTTGATGCCCGTCATGGCGTAGTCCAGGGTGTCCCAGCCGTATCCGGCCAGAAGGCCGAAAATGACTGGTATGATGATGAGAGATGTAAACGGACTCAGTTTTTTCGCCATGATAAGTCCCATGAATACCACGATCATGGCAAAGCCAAGCAAAGCTAAATACATAATTCTTTCCCCTTCTTTTCCTTATTTTTTTAGAAATGCGGGGATTTTTTATCCGCTCCCCCGCTTTTTCCTTTCCTGCTATGATTATAGCGTCCCGGCCTTAATATCCTCTGAAAAAGTCTTAAAATTTTTTAAGGATTTCGGGGTTTTCACGATTTTTTTGTTTTTTCGGCGGCAGATACTTAGAAAAAAAGGAGAAACAACTATGAAAAGCAAATCATCTGTAGAAAAATTGACCCTTTCCGCTGTATTTTTAGCGCTGGGAATCGTACTGCCGTTTTTGACCGGTCAGATCCCGGCTGTAGGAAATATGCTGCTGCCTATGCACATTCCGGTATTGCTCTGTGGTTTTGTCTGTGGCTGGCAATGGGGACTTCTGACCGGTTTTGTACTTCCCATTATGAGAAGCGCCCTGTTTTCCATGCCGCCTATGATGCCGACAGCAGTGGCTATGGCATTTGAAATGGCAGTATACGGCGCAGTTACTGGCCTGTTGTATCAGAAGCTTTCCAAGAATATGGCTTCTGTTTATATCAGCCTTGTAGGCGCTATGATTGCCGGCCGTCTGGTATGGGGAGTCGTAAGCATTGTTCTTTACGGAATCGTGGGGAAGGCTTTTGGATGGCAGATCTTTTTAGGAGGAGCATTATTAAATGCCATTCCTGGAATTATTTTGCAGCTGGTTTTAATTCCAGCGATAATTTTTACATTAAAGCGGGCAAAGGTAATGGAATAGAAAAATGAAGAAAATTTTGCTGGAACAGTGGAACCGTTATCCAAAGATGGAACTGACGGATGCTGTAAAACTTTTGTATCAAAGTGAATTTGGCGGGGGTCACATGATTGCAGATCCTCACAAGAGCCTGGAATTTTTAAAAGAAGAGTGGAAGCAGGAAAGAGACAGGGAAAAGGGCAGTAAACGTAGGGACTTTCCCGTATATGAGTACATTGGAGACGGAATGTACCGGATGTATCTGCAGGCGTTGGAAGATCATATTTTTCCAGAAACCCTGAATCAGATGTTTGTCTTGTCAGCACAGCATAAAAAAGGAACGACAGAGTCCTTTGAACAAAAGCTGGAGATGCTTCTGGAATGCTGCCGCAGCGGAGAACTTCCGTTTGAAGAGCAAGAAGCAAACGAGTATCTGGCAGATTATAAAAAACAGGGCTATCCGGCAGTCAGTCACAGTACCGCTTATAAAGAAGCGTACCATCCGGCCTACCGGGTAGTAGAAGAACGGTTTGTCCAGTATTATCCGGTACTGCAGTACATTGACAGGGAGGCAGAAGAAAAGCAGAAGCAGTCCATGTCGGGCCAGTCCCAACGGGGAGAAAGCCAGATGCTGGTGGCCATAGACGGCATGTGCGGAAGCGGAAAAACGACGCTGGGTCAGGTGCTTTCTAAGGTCTATGACTGCAATCTGTTTCATATGGATGATTTCTTTTTAAGGCCGGAGCAGAGGACACCGGAGCGAATGGCCCAGGATGGCGGAAATGTGGACTATGAGCGTTTTCAGAACGAGATTCTGGATCACATTTCAGAACCTGACGGCCTGACCTACACAACGTACGACTGCAAAAGCCAGACTCTGAAAGACTCCGTTACAGCGCCATGGAAATTTTTAAATATAGTAGAAGGTTCCTACAGCCAGCATCCCTATTTTGGGCAAATTTACGATCTGCGGTTTTTCTGTGAAACCGACAGCAACGAGCAGCTTAGGCGGATTCGCCTCCGAAATGGAGAAAAGATGGCAGAGCGATTCCGTACGGAGTGGATTCCAAGAGAGGATCGATACTTTAAAGCTTTCCAGATAAGAGAAAACAGTATCCCAGTGCGAAGCTGAAAATACTGGGACAGAATTAGAAACACCCCCGGTAAAACTGGTATTTCCCGACAGGATACCAGTTTCACCGGGGGTTTGTAAATGTTTTTTGAAATCAGGATTTTTTGTTTTTCAGCATGCTGGAAATCGTATCATACAGTAATTTCATATCCACTGGCTTTGCAATATGGCCGTTCATGCCTGCTTCTATGGATGCGTGGACGTCTTCCGTAAACGCATTGGCTGTCATGGCCAGGATAATGATGGACTTGGCATCCGGGTGATCCAGTTTGCGGATTGCCTTCGCTGCATCATAGCCATTCATGACCGGCATCTGAATATCCATGAAAATGGCGTCATATGTCCCTGGTTTTGCCTGTTTAAATTCATTTACTGCCTGCAGGCCGTCAGTTTTCAGCGTAAAGGATGCGCCGCGCATCTGCAGAAGTTCTCCAAGAATCTCAGAATTAATTTCATTGTCCTCGACCAGAAGAAAATGGTAACCGGACAGATCCTCTTTTTGAAGTTCCGCAGCATTTTCGGGCTGTTCCACTTCTACGGTCTCAACAAGTTCAAATTCCAGTTCGATTTGGAAGGTGGTGCCTTTCTGCAATTTGCTTTGTACCTGGATTGTCCCTCCCATTAAATCTACAAGTCCTTTGGTAATGCTAAGTCCCAAGCCGCTTCCCTCTACCTTGGATACATGATCGCTCCGGATAAAGGGCTCAAATAAGTGGCTCATAAATTCTTCGCTCATTCCGATTCCGCTGTCCTGAATAGTAAAGCAGTACCGGACATGATGGGAGTCTTTTGCCGCCAGTTCTTTGATTTGAAACAGAACCGTTCCGCCTTCCATGGTAAACTTAAAGGAATTGCTCAGTAAATTGATTAAGATTTGTTTGATTCTCAGGGAATCGCCTGTAAAACGGACATGCTCAAAGGGGCCGCTTTCAATTTTAAACTGAAGTCCTGCATGTTCTGCCTGAGAGGTCAAAATAGAGGAAATGTGATTAATCAGTTCGTTCATGTGTATGGTCTGATGGTTCAAATGAATTTTGGACTGTTCGATCTGGCTCATATCCAGAATATCATTGATGATGCCCAGCAGCAGCTGACCGGAGCTTTCCAGCTTGCCCAGATGTTCGGCCAGCTTTTCCGGCTGGTGCAGCTCGTTTTT
>URUX01000183.1 GCA_900551135.1 uncultured Clostridium sp. | reverse complement strand
AAGTCTTATAAAGCAGACGCAAAGCCGGTACACTGGGAATCCGAAGGCGGTACCGAATATGAGATGACAGAAGGAGACAGGGAACTGTTTGGAACCACCATTACCCTGTATTTAAATGAAGACAGCACGGAATTTTCCAATGAATACCGTGCAAGAGAAGTGATTGAGAAATACTGTGCATTTATGCCGGTTCCAATTTTCCTGACCAATACTGCAGAAGGCCCTCAGTATGAAACTATTGAAAAGGATGAACTGACAGAGAAGGATACCATCGTTGAAACCATTGTAGAAGAGGCAAAGACTGAGGAAAAAGAAAACGAAAACGGAGAAAAAGAAGTTGTAGAGGTTTCACCGGCTACTGAAAAGTATAAGATCTTAAAACGTCCGGTTGCATTAAATGATGTAAGCCCATTGTGGAACAAGCATCCAAATGAGTGTACAGAGGAAGAATATAAAGAATTTTACCGCAAAGTGTTTATGGACTTTAAGGAGCCGCTGTTCTGGATTCATTTAAATATGGATTACCCATTTAATTTAAAGGGCATTCTGTACTTCCCCAAACTGAATATGGAGTATGACAGCCTGGAAGGAACCATTAAGCTGTACAATAACCAGGTGTTTATTGCAGATAATATTAAGGAAGTGATTCCAGAGTTCCTGATGCTGTTAAAGGGTGTGATTGACTGCCCGGATCTGCCGTTGAATGTATCCAGAAGTGCACTGCAGAATGACGGCTTTGTAAAGAAGATTTCTGATTACATTACCAAGAAGGTAGCAGATAAGCTGTCTGGAATGTGCAAGACTGACAGAGAAAATTACGAAAAATACTGGGATGACATCAATCCATTCATCAAGTTTGGCTGCATCAAAGATGAGAAGTTTGCAGAAAAGATGAAGGACTACATCATTTTCAAAAATCTGGACGGAAAATACCTGACGCTTCCGGAGTGCTTAGAGGAAAATAAAGAAAAGCATGAGAATACTGTGTTCTACGTAACAGATGAAAAAGAGCAGAGCCAGTATATTAATATGTTTAAGGAAGCCGGACTGGATGCAGTGCTCTTAAAACACAATATCGACAGCCCGTTTATCAGCCATCTGGAGCAGAAGAATGAAGGGGTTAAATTCCTGAGAATAGATGCCGATTTAACGGATACCTTTAAAGAGGAAACTCCGGAAGAGGAAAAAGAAGCGTTTAAAGAGACTGCAGACAGTTTGACAGAACTGTTTAAAAATGCATTAAATAATGATAAGCTGCCCATTAAAGTAGAAAAACTGAAAAACGAAACGATTGCATCCATGATTACGGTATCTGAGGAATCCAGAAGAATGCAGGATATGATGAAGATGTACAACATGTACGGCATGGATCCGGGAATGTTCGGGCCTCAGGAGACACTGGTATTAAATGCAAATCATAAGCTGGTTCAGCGTATTTTAGCAAACAAGGACGGCGCCCATACAAAGGATATCTGCGAGCAGTTATACGATTTGGCTTCTTTAAGCCACGGCTCTCTGACTCCTGAGCGAATGACCAGATTTATTGCCAGAAGTAATGAACTGATGGAACTGCTGTCTGAGTAAAGGAGATATTATGCGTCTATATATTATCCGGCATGGAGAAACCGACTGGAATACAGCAGGACGCTTGCAGGGACAGACGGATACCCGGCTAAATGAAAATGGAATCCGTCTGGCCAGAATTACAGCAGAGGGGATGAAAGACATCCCCTTTGATCTGTGTATTACCAGTCCTCTGAAAAGAGCGCGCCAGACAGCGGAACTTGTGCTGGGAGATCGCAAAATCCCCATAATAGAAGATGCCAGAATCCGGGAAATCAGCTTTGGTTCCTGGGAAGGTCTGGGGTGCAGGGCTTCCAATTTTGAACTTCCTGTTTCGCTGGAAGAGTTTGAACGGTTTTATACCGATCCCTTTCATTTTCAGCCTGCAGAGGATGGAGAAACAGTCGCAGAGGTTTGTGAACGGACAAGGGGATTTTTAGAAGAACTGGTACAGACTCCGGAGTATCAGAATAAGACAATTTTAATTGCCTCCCATGGATGTGCCTGCAGAGCGATTTTAAACAGTCTCTATGAAGACAGTCAGAATTTCTGGCAGGGACGGGTTCCGCCCAACTGCGCAGTCAGTATTGCAGATGGAAAGGCTATATTAAAAGAATCAGATAAGATTTATTATGATCCTGGGGAAATTATAGATTTTCGGACTGGAAAAAAAGCAAATACATAAAATAGGCCGCAGTTTCATTTGGTTCATGAACTGCGGCCTTTCGTGCGTTATCTTATTTGTCTTCGTTTAAATCGTCAGCAACTGTGCCTAATATGCTGGAAACAGTACCTATGGTGGCTGCAACTACAAACAGAACGATTAAAATAATAGCGCCGAAAAATCCAAATAAAAATGTAGAATCCATAATGCCCTCCAATCAATTGCTTTGCGATTTCACTTTATTTTAGCAATTATACCATAGAATTTGTTGTATGAAAAGATTGAAAAACAAAAAAGATGATGTTATAATAAGTAGTAATGATTACTACTTGATGCAGAATCAGGTTATTAATATGGATGGAGGCACAACCATGACCTATAAAATTATTGGCGACAGCTGTTTGGATTTACCGAGAGAATTAAAAAACGATCCTCATTTTCAGATGATTCCGCTGACCCTTCAGGTAGGAAGCGCATCGGTAATTGACGACGAGACCTTTGACCAGAAAAAGTTTTTAGAACTGGTTGCGGCCTGTCCGGAATGCCCCAAGACGGCATGCCCTTCTCCGGACAGTTTTAAAGAGGCATACGAGTGTGATGCGGAAAATATTTTTGTCATTACTCTGTCTGAACATTTAAGCGGCACGTATAATGCAGCACGGCTGGGTATGGATCTGTATTATGAGGAGCATGGCCATGATAAAAATATCCTGGTATTGGGTTCAGACTCGGCATCTGCCGGCCAGTTAAACCAGGCGCTGTACATCCGGGAACTTTGCGAAGCAGGACTTTCGTTTGAAGAAATTTCCGAAAAAGCAGCAGAATTCCGCGAGAAAATGAACACATATTTTGTACTGGAAACCCTGGATGTTCTCAGGAAAAACGGACGTCTGTCCGGACTTCAGGCATTTTTTGCCACCACATTAAATATCAAGCCGGTGATGGGGGCGGATCATGGCACCATTATTAAACTGGATCAGGCCAGAGGCATGAATAAAGCGCTGCAGCGTATGTGTGACATTGCGTTTAAAGAAGCAGGAGATACCAGCCAAAAGACTCTGGTAATTGCTCACTGCAACAATCCAGCCAGGGCAGAGGCAGTAAAGGCAGAGATGGAAAAGAGGGGAACCTTTAAGCAGGTTGTGATTACAGAGACGGCCGGAGTGGCTACTGTTTATGCCAGCGATGGCGGCATTGTAATGGCATTATAGGAACGCAGCGTGCAGCAAAAGGAATTATATGAATAAAAATAGAAACAAGAGGAAAAACAGTTTCTGGATCCTGATGTCTGGACTGGCCATTCTGACGGCGCTTTGTATTGCAGGTCTGATTTGGATGCAGACCGGAGACATTCAGCGCATTGAGCAGACACAGACCCAGATAAAGGAAAACAAACTGGAAGAAACAGAGGAAAATCTGGCCAACAGACCGGAAATTACCATTTTGACCGAAGATTCTCTGAAACCAGAGACCGAATTTTCGAAAAAACCGGAGTCAGAAGATGCCAGACACCAGACAGCCGAACTGGTATTTGCCGGAGATGTGCTGCTGTCTGACCATGTGCTGCAGGCCTATGAGAAAGGCGGCGGTATCCGTGGAGTAGTGGGACCGGAACTTTTGGAAAAAATCCTGAGTGCAGATATTTTTATGGTAAACGAAGAATTCCCTTTCAGCAGCAGAGGCACACAGGCAGAAGACAAACAATACACGTTCCGTCTGCCGCCGGAGAAGGTTTCCATATTTCAGGAGATGGGGATAGATATCGTTACTCTTGCGAATAATCATGCTCTGGATTTTGGTACAGACGCGCTGCTGGACACGTGCAGGACACTGGATGAAGCCGGGATTTTGCGTGTCGGAGCAGGAACCCTGGAAGAGGCAAAAAGCTGGC
>URUX01000182.1 GCA_900551135.1 uncultured Clostridium sp. | reverse complement strand
GTCATCAGGTTTTGCCGTTTTCAAAAGGATGGCCTGGAACAGACAGCATCCGTGTGGTTTCCATATTGGTATTTTACCTTATTGGCTGGTATCTGTTTTTGGTGTATCCCATTACATCTCTGTTAAATAATTTCAGAGGACCTTACAGTACGCTGGAACGGATGACGCCAAGGCCATTTGGACAGACTCTGGTAATTCGGATGTTATCGGCTTTGCTGGTTTCTGCTGCGGCATTTTTTGCCATGAATCTGGAAAAATGGGGTCTGGGGCAAATGGAGACAGACTTTTTTTCTTATTTTAAAACAGGTTCCATTTCCTTTGAAGATGCGGTTTCAACTATTTGGAGAGTAGGAATTGTGTTTCCGCAGACAGCGGTATTTTCCTGGATGGTACTGCATCGCTGGATTTCTGGAAAATGGTGGCTGGAAATCTGCAGCATTCTGTTGTTTTTGCTTCTTATCTTCTTTTACGATATGCTTCTGATATTAGACGCTTCCATGGGAAGCAGACTGGGAACCATAGTTTTAAAGGGATGTTATGTGGGATTACTATTTTGGGGAGCAGTGAAATGTTATGAAGGGTAATGCAAAACGAAAGAGACAGTATTTGGGAATTTTGTTTGCTATGGCTGCATATTATGTCATTCATGAGGGAGCCCATTTTTTATATGCCCTCTATCTGGGAACTTTTCAGCGGATACGGTTTTTAGGCCTGGGAATCCAGGTAGCCGTATATGCGGAAAGAATGAGCGATTTGCAGCTGGGGATTTTTTGTCTGGCAGGCCCTGCGGCGACACTGCTGTCCGGATATGTGCTGGCAGCCTGTTCCAAAAAGCTGAGGAGGATGGAATCCAGACTGGGGAAAGCCTGTGCCTATTATGGAGGCATTGCTCTGATGCTTGCCGATCCCCTGTATTTAAGCGTTCTATACGGTTTTTTCGGAGGAGGGGACATGAACGGAATCCGGCTGCTGATGCCAGAGGCCGCAGCGCGGCTGCTGTTTGGCGGGCTGTTTGCGGTTAATGGATGGATGTTTTTGAAAACGTTATATCTGCTATCCGACTGAAAAGTTTGCAGAAAATTATGGTATTTTCATATGGTGTGCGGTATAATAAGGTATATTTGACAGAATTGACACAGAACAGAAAGGACTACACATGGGAACCTGGAACAGCAGGGGCCTTCGCGGCTCTACCCTGGAAGATTTGATTAACCGGACCAATGACAGCTATCGGGAGAAAAAACTGGCTTTAATTCAGAAAGTGCCAACGCCCATTACTCCTGTTTCCATTGATAAAGAAAGCCGCCATATTACCCTGGCCTATTTTGAACAGAAAAGTACGGTAGATTATATTGGAGCAGTTCAGGGAATTCCCATATGCTTTGATGCAAAAGAGTGTGCGGTAAAAACATTCCCGCTTCAGAATATCCACCCCCACCAGATTTCTTTTATGAAAGAATTCGAGGGACAGGGGGGGATTTCTTTTATTATCCTGTCATTTACTTCTCTCAATGAGATTTATTATCTTCCATTTGATCAGATATACCGGTTTTGGAAACGGATGGAAGAGGGCGGACGTAAAAGTTTTACTTATGATGAGATAGATAAATCATGGCTGATTCGTTCTCACCGGGATATGTTTGTCCACTATCTGGAACAGATTCAAATGGATTTGGAAAGAAGAGATTGACAGACAGAAAAACCTCTTTTATAATAAGACCAATTACATTAATGAATTATCACTTTAATACAGAAAAGCAGATGGAGGAACTTTTATGGCAAACAGGCTTTTACATACGCCGGAAGGTGTTCGGGATATATACAGTACCGAGTGCAGCAGGAAGCTGGCTCTGGAAAACGCCATGCTGAATGTCTTGTATCTGTATGGTTATGAGCATATTGAGACCCCCAGTTTTGAATATTTTGATATTTTTAATAAGGACAGGGGCAGCGTGGGAGATCGGGAAATGTTTAAATTTTTCGACAGAGATAATAACACCCTGGTTTTAAAACCGGATATGACTCCGGCTGTAGCCCGGTGTGTGGCCAAATATTATATGGATGAAAAAAATCCCCTCCGCCTGTGCTATCTGGAACGGACATTTAAAAACAATACCAGCTATCAGGGACGGTTAAAGGAAACGACCCAGACTGGGGCGGAACTGATAGGCGATGATTCACCCCAGGCAGATGCGGAACTTTTAGCCATGATCATCGAATCGTTAAAGGCAGCCGGATTAAAGGAGTTTCAGGTGGAACTGGGTCATGCAGACTTTTACAGAGGTCTGGCCGAAGAAGCGGGAATGGATGAGGAAACTCAGGAAATTCTGCGGGATTTGATTGAAAATAAAAATTATTTCGGGGTAGAAGAGTTGCTGATGTCGAGAGGCGTTAAGGAAGAGACAAAACAGGGATTTTTAAAATTGCTGGAGTTGTTTGGTTCTGCCGAGCAGATTGGGCAGGCCAGGGAACTGACTTCGAATCCCAGGGCGTTGAAAGCCATGGAACGTCTGGAACAGATTCAGAAGCTGTTAGAGGATTACGGACTGGCTGATTATGTTTCCTATGATCTGGGGATGGTCAGCCGGTATCAATATTACACCGGTATTATTTTTAAGGGATATACCTACGGTACCGGAGACTACATTGTGACCGGAGGGCGTTACGACCGGCTTTTGGAACAGTTCGGCAAAAACAGCCCGGCTGTCGGATTTGCCATCGAGGTGGATCGGGTATTAATTGCCCTGTCCCGCCAGCAGATTGAAATTCCTACTCAAAAGCCCTGTGCCCTGATTTTATTTGAGGCTTCTGCCCAGTCTCCGGCTATCCGGCTGGCCAGAGAAATTCGAAACCAGTCCTGCTCAGTGGTTACCAGTGTAAAAAGCGGGGATGTTTCCATGGAAGATTACAAAAAGATGACCAGTGACCGGCAGATTCCAATGATTTTATACCTGGGCGGGACAGGTGAGACAATCGAAAAAATGGAGTTGGATACGGGAACCATTAGCCGGATTCCATATTCCCGGTACAGAATGGAGGAGTTGGTATGAGGTATTTGACCGTAGCCCTGGCAAAAGGACGGCTGGCCAATAAAGCCATGGAACTTTTTGAACAGGCAGGGATTCCATGTGAAGAGATGAAAGATAAGACCTCCAGAAAGCTGATTTTTTCCAATGAAACAATGGGGATTCGTTTTTTCCTGGCAAAAGCCAATGATGTTCCCACCTACGTGGAATATGGCGCTGCAGATATTGGTATTGTCGGAAAAGACACCATTTTGGAAGAAGGGCGCAAGCTTTATGAAGTGATTGATTTGGGAATGGGAAGATGCCGGATGTGTGTCTGCGGACCAGAGTCGGCCAGAGAAAAATTAAAGCACCACGAACTGATCCGGGTCGCCACCAAGTATCCCAATATTGCCAAAGATTATTTCTATAATAAAAAACATCAGACCGTAGAAATCATCAAACTGAACGGTTCCATTGAACTGGCTCCCATCGTAGGACTGGCGGAAGTGATTGTGGACATTGTAGAAACCGGATCGACCCTGAGGGAAAACGGTCTGGTGGTACTGGAAGAGGTCTGCGGCCTGTCTGCCAGAATGGTAGTAAATCAGGTAAGCATGAAACGGGAAAATGATCGGATTACCAGTCTGATTCAGACTTTTAAACAAATACTTCGGGAGGAAACCATATGAGAATCCTTGGTTTAGACGAAACATCTAAAAAAAATATTCTGACGGATCTGCTAAAGCGTGACCCAAATCAATATGGCTCTTATGCAGGTACGGTTCAGGCCATTATTGATGATGTAAAAGAGCATGGAGATCAGGCTGTCTTTTCTTATACAGAAAAGTTTGACGGCGCCCATATTACGGCAGACACCATCCGGGTAACAGACGAAGAGATTGAAGAAGCGATGGCTCAGGTAGAACCGGAACTGCTGGAAGTGATGAAAAAGTCCATGAAAAATATCAGGGCATACCATGAGAAACAGCGGCGGCAAAGCTGGTTTGACAGCCAGCCTGACGGCACGATTCTGGGGCAGAAGATAACGGCCTTAGAAAGCGCTGGTGTTTATGTACCAGGTGGAAAGGCCGCTTACCCATCGTCAGTACTGATGAATATCATTCCGGCGGAAGTAGCGGGAGTAAAAAAGATCGTTATGGTAACGCCTC
>URUX01000181.1 GCA_900551135.1 uncultured Clostridium sp. | reverse complement strand
CCGTTTGTCCGCAATGGTATCCGGTACGTCCCCGGATGCAATCAGCTGAGCCAGTCCCTCGACAACTGCAGTTTTTCCTACTCCCGGCTCTCCAATTAAACAGGGATTGTTTTTCGTACGCCGGCTCAGAATCTGAACCACTCTCTGCATCTCTGTCTGACGTCCGATAACCGGATCCAGCTTTCCCTCTTTAGCCAGAGCCGTCAGATCCCTGCTGTATTCATCCAGCGTAGGCGTTTCCTGTCTGCCTCTGGCTTCTCTTCCATTCATAACTTCCTCTCTGGCAGACGACGGAGCATCTTCCCCCATGGCTACCAGCAGATCCACGTTAATCTTCTGGACGCTGATTCCCATGGTATTTAACAGGCGGGCGGCCACACAGTCTCCCTCCCGAATCATGGCCAGAAGCAGATGTTCGGTGCCAATCAGAGGCGCTTTAAACCGGATCGCCTCCCGGTAACTGTTTTCAATCACCCGGCGGGCGCTGGGAGTATAATTTTCCTGTTCTGCAAGCCCTATCGTATTATCCGGGGCAATCAGCTGGCTAATCAGACTTAAAATCTTCTTTTCTTCTACGCCGTTTTCTGCCAGCACTCTGGCCGCCACACCGCTTCCTTCTCTTAACAGGCCTAAAAGCAGGTGTTCGGTTCCTACGTAACTGCGCCCCAGCTCCTCAGCCGCATCTACAGCCAGGCCGATAGCTTCTTTTGCCTTGGCAGTAAATCTATCTATCATAATGTGTCCTCCTGAAATCTGATATTTGTTTAAGCCTCATCCCGAAGTTTTGGAAGTTCTGTCCTAAGGTACGCTGCCCTGGCAATATCCAGTTCTTCCTGACTTAAGGGACGGCTGGACAGCTTCTGTAAATTTGCCGTCTGAATCCCCAGCATCAGTCTGTAAATCGAGCATGGCTCTTCTGTATGAAGGAGACCGTCTGATATGCCCGACATCAGCTGGGACAAAAATATCATCGCGTCTTTTCTGGTCAGCCGTCTGGCAAATTTTAAAACGCCGTAAGATTTGTAAGCCTCATCTTCCCGTTCCAGCCGATGGTTCTCCAACGCCAGTTTCCGCACCTTCTTTTCCTGACCGTCTAACTGTCTGGCAATCTTCGTAACCAGTTCTACAATCTCTTTTTCACTTTGACCAAGAGTCTTTTGATTGGCAATCTCGTAAAGAGCGCCGTAATTATCGCTGCCTTCTCCATACACTCCCCGAATGCTGACTCCAAACCGGCTCATCTCTGCCAGGAGATTCTGAAACTTCTTTCCCATGGAAAGAGTCGGCAGATGAATCACCGCTGATGCCCGAAGTCCCGTCCCCACGTTGGTAGGATATGAAGTAAGGTAGCCATACTTTTCATCATAGGCATAAGAAAATCTGGTATTTACATAGTCATCCAGACGGTCTGCCCTCTGCCACAATTCATCTAAATGAAGACCCGGAGACATAATCTGGAGACGGATATGATCGTCTCCGTTTAAAATAAAGCTGGTGCTTTCATCTTCTGATAAAATGATTCCCGTCGGGCTCTTTTTGGCCACAGTACCGGAATTTAAAATCCGCCGTTCCCTTAAAGCCATCCGATCCAGTTCTCTTAATTCTTCCAAAGAGGCATATTCATACCCCCGTCCATCGTCTGCCGGCAAATCCTTTAACCCGGTCTGCAGACGTCTTACCACTTCTTTTCCCTCTGTGTCAGAAAGGGTCTGAGGAAACCGGTAAGCATCCAGGTTTCTGGCCAGCCGTACCCGGCTGTATACCACATTGCCGGAAGAGGTTTCTGACTTTTCAAACCATCTAAGCATGTTCACTTTCCCCCTTTTGAAGTTCTTTAATCTGATCCCGGTAACGGGCTGCCAGTTCATACTCTTCATTGGAAATGGCTCCTGCGAGACGGGCCTTTAACATTTCAATCTGCTCTTTGACAGACGTTGCCTCCGGCTGTTCTTCCTCTCCGCCCAAAATCTGGGAAGCCGGATGAATCTTCTGGTATTTTGGCTGTTTTCCAATATGGGCATCTCCGCCCTGAAGTTTTTTAATATTGTCGCTCATCAGCAAATCAAAAACGCTGTAGCAGTCCATACAGCCAAACCGGCTGTTATTTACAAATTCCTCATAGCTGGTGCCGCAGGTAGGGCATACCACCTGAGACATTTTATCTTCCTGTTCATCCTCTTCATCATCAATGCCCAAAAGACCGGACAACAGCTTCCCAAGAGGAAACTCCCCGTCAAAAATGGCCGAATATCCGGTAAAATCCATCTCTTTTGCGCACTGGCTGCAAAGATTATGCTCATTTTTAACTCCGTTTATGATTTCCGTATATTTAATATTCGCTTCACGAATCCTGCATCTTTCACACAGCATAGCCTATCCTCCTTATTGCCATTTCATTGCCGGACTTAAAAACGTCCTGTTTACGGACCGCTAAATATCTCTGTCATTTTTTGTGTAAGTGTCAAATACCTGATCCAGCAGTTTGTGAGCCTCTTCTCTGCTGACGTTTCGGCAAATCCCCCTTGCCAAAACCACTTCCAAATCCTGACGCATCTCCTCCAGCGCCTGCATTTTATCCATATCCAGGCAGACAAATGCCCCCCTTCTTCTATCCAGTTTAACAAATCCTTCCTGTTTTAATACAGTATACGCCTTGTTTACAGTATGCATATTAATTCCGATATTATCTGCCAGCTGGCGGACAGACGGCAGGGAATCTCCATCACGCAGAGTATCCGCTGCAATATCCATAATAATCTGGTTGCAAAGCTGCAGATACAGCGCTTCGTCACTGCTAAAATCGATTTTCCAAAGCATCTTTTCACCATCTTTCGTTATAACTGTTATAGTAATCTTATAACATTTAATTCAAACGGTCAAGAGACAATTACAAACATTTTAAACTGCTTTAACAATGCTCACAGCAGATATCTCATAAATAGAAATACAAATCGAGTAGGAGAAATTTCTCGTATATGAGAAATTTCGTCCTCTCACACCACCGTGCGTCAGACTGTCTAACGATTAAGAAAAATGTTATAATAAAACTACCAAATACAGTATCGTAGGGGGATTCGTTATGGCATATATTGTTGGCGCAGATAGATATCAAACAAGAATGGTAACCACTTCATTAGATGACTTAATAAGTAAGGATAATTCTGTCCGAGTAATAGATTCTTATGTAGAATCCTTAAATTTAGAAAATCTAGGTTTTATAGAGTATAGTGGTAGGAATCGAGGACAATCACCTTATCGCCGATCTGATTTATTAAAACTTCATATCTATGGCTATTTAAATAAGATTCGTTCTAGCAGAGCATTGGAAACAGAAGCAAAACGCAACCTGGAATTAATGTGGCTGGTAAACTGCATAACACCTGATCATGGTACTATTGCAGGTTTTGTTCAGAAAAAAAGGCTGCGTTTCACAATACATTACGAAATCTTACCCTTATTCTCAAAGGTTGGGGGCTCATTGATGGAGAACTGATTGTTATTGATGGAACTAAGATCCGTGCTCAAAACAGCAAGCATAATTGTATTACGCAAAGCGGTTTAGATAAAAAAATCGAATATGCAGAAACTCAGATAAATGCATATCTTATGGCAATCGTTAAAGATGAGGTGCCGGCAGATGACCTTACAGATAAACTAAAAACCTATCAAGAGTTAAAAGAACAGTATCTTACACAAAAACAGGAATTAAAAGATGAAGGACTGGAACAAAAGAGTTTGACAGATCCTGATTCAAGAAGAATGAAAAATAACGGTTCATTGGATATCTGCTACAATGTACAGTCTGTTGTAGATGAAAAGAATCATTTCGTTGTAGATATTTCGACGACTAATGATATAAATGATCAAAACCAGCTTTATACTATGGCACAAAAAGCATCCGAGTTTTTAGAAAAAGAGTCTTCTACAGTTCTTGCAGATACAGGTTATTATAACGGAACGGAGATAAAAAAATGCGTTGATGCTGGAATGAATGTCTTTATAAAAAAAGCTAAAGCGAATAATGCTACAAAGGATAATGAATTTCGCAAAGAAAAGTTTATCTATAATGGTGAGACTGACGAATACACATGCCCAGCAGGAAATAGATTACGATTTTTTGAAAACACTTCGAAGAATAGTATGAAGTATCGCAAATATAAGTGTACAGACTGCAATTCATGCAAATATA
>URUX01000180.1 GCA_900551135.1 uncultured Clostridium sp. | reverse complement strand
ACGAGGTTAATAATCCCAGTATGAGTATCGATTCTGAGCAGATACCGACAGAAGTTTCGCATGGAATGGATGAGGGTTTTGCGGCAGTCGGTGAAGAATCCGCAGGAACAGGTACACCTTCCGGCTTGGAGGTGTCAAGTGCTGCATCAGTAGGTACACAAGGTGAAGAAGAGATACCGACAGAGGAGGATGCCAAAAGTATCGTAAGTACAGCATTACAAAATGCGAAGATTTGCAATGATTTGGTAAGGGCTGAATATCGGGTGTATGGAAGCGTATCAATAAAGGACGGAAGTCCGGCTATTGATTTGTCTGAAGTCCAGTTTAATACTCTCGATGAAATGCAGGATTTTGTAACTTCCTCTTTGGAAGAAGGAAGTTTGACCCTTGATTTGTCTGAGGCCAAATTTAAAACCGTTGCAGAAATGGAAAATTTTATAAGAACTTCTTTTGATCAGAAGACTGCACAGGAGATCTTGTCTCCAAAGGTAAAAGCAAAACCGAACCGAGACGTTGATGGAACGATATATGCGCCAGCTGTTGGCTGGGGATTTCAGCTCACAAGGTGGGAATGGAAGGAGGATACAAT
Organism: uncultured Clostridium sp.; assembly: GCA_900551135.1. Lineage (GTDB taxonomy): Bacteria > Bacillota > Clostridia > Lachnospirales > Lachnospiraceae > UMGS1370. The sequence goes on along the minus strand of URUX01000180.1, from coordinate 3,601 downwards.
GGTTATTTTGGAAAGGGAGCCTGCAAAAATTGTAGCGGAGATGGAAACGTTATTCTATGGGATTGTTGGAGAAGGTAAAAAGCAGCAGCTGACCGTTGTGAAAGAGGATGGGCATTGGTGCTGTACGGATTCCTTCATTGAAAAACTCGAATGAATATACAAGGCCGACGTGTCAGATTCACGTCGGCCTTGTATATAGTTTGCACTGAAAATCGGTTTGGACTCAGATGATGCGGTTCATCCGCACAAAAGTGGGATAAGTGCCCCTCATAGCTGCGCCAAGGGTGGTATAATTGGTGGGCATGGAGTCGCGGATTTTGACATCATTTTCGCTTGTGCAGGAGCCGCTGTAGCCATAAGCAACGACATAGTGTTCCATTCCTCCAGCGGTTGCGACAACCAGCATCACCGGGTCGCTGTAGGTATCGATTTGGTTTTTGATTTCACGAAGCGCTCCAGCTAGATCCCCAACGTGTTCTTTGGACTGGAAGGAAAATTCTTGAGAGACATTCCCCCAGTTGTTGACATAGGCAGATTGCTTACTGAAAACACCTCTGTCCTGAAGGGTAGCCGGCGTAACAGTACCGGATTCTTTGTAGTTTGCAATTGTGGCAGCGGAGCATACTGCGCAGCCATTGGCAGCAAAATCGGGGGTCAAATCAGACCAGGGTTTCTCCTGCTGCCCATATCGTTTTACACCCATAAGAGATTTCGACATAATAAACACTCCTTATTTTGCTTTGAATTGATGTAATCTTTGCGAATGCTCATACCCTCTGCAGCGAGATGAAGCTGACAAAGATAGGAATCCAATTTCTTAGCCAAAAGGCGCACATTTGTTGACAAAATGAGAAACAAGTGATAATATATAGGAAATTGGATTTCACATTTATTATAGGACATTGAGTTTCACAAGTCAATAGAAAATGAGAAACTAATTTTCCTAAAAGTAAGGTGGTTTTTATAATGACTTTTGGCGAAAAAGTAAAAAAGGCAAGAAAAGAGATGGAGCTAACGCAGGCACAATTGGCAGAGAAGATAGGAGTTTCGCGACGGACGATCACATCCTATGAGGCTGACGCCTTTCCACCGCGGACAAAGGAGCTTTATTGCAAGTTGGCGGAAGCCCTGGATGTTAATGTGAACTACCTTCTCACGCAGGAGGATGAGTTTATCCTCGATGCGGGAGAGCAATATGGATATCGTGGTAGAAAAGGCGCTGAAGCATTGGTCGGTGAGCTGACCGGCCTGTTTTCTGGCGGAGAATTGGCTGAAGAGGATATGGACGAGCTCATGCTGGCAATTCAGAAGGCATATGTGATTGCAAAAGAAAACAATCGCAAGTACACGCCAAAGAAATATATAAAGAAAAAAGAATAGCTGACATTGCAGGAAAGACAAAAGGGGATGTGCTTATGCAGCTGAACCAGTCCATTAGCATAGTGGACAGAGTGAAAAAAGTTATTAAGAGAGCTGGATCCAGGGAGCCAGAGGATATTGCAGAGCAACTGGGTATTACAATAATGCCAGTTGCTTTTTCCAACCAAAAGGGCGTTTATAAGGTTATAGAACGGAACCGGTTCATTTTCATTAAAGAGGATCTGTGTCCGGAACTGAGAAAAATTGTATTGCTTCATGAGATTGGCCATGATGTGCTGCACAGGGGTGAAGCAAAAATTTTCCGGGAGTTCAATATTTTTGATATGAAGAATAATCGGATGGAATATGAAGCCAACAGCTTTGCAGCAGAGGTGGCGTTGCCGGATGAAGAAATCCTTGAGTACATCTACGAGGGGTGTGACATTGGGGTGATCGCCAAAAGTATGTATTCTGATATAAACCTTGTGGCATTAAAAGTGGCAAATTTCAACCGGCGCGGGTATTCTTTCCGGCCACAGGACAGCAGATCGGACTTCCTCAAATAAGAAAATTGACAAAAGAATGGGATCAGCACAAAGTCTTTGTGCTGATCCCAGGGTCTGTCCCAAATTTTGTGTAAACACTGCCGGGCAGTGCAAAATAGAGCCAAAATAATTTAAGGCGGGAGCGGCGCCAGCTGCTGATGCCTTGTCTACAAAATAACAGCAGTCTGAGGGCATGTCAAGGGCGGAGGCCTTGGCCTCCGTTCATCTTGACCCTTGACATGTCAGTACGCAGCCGGTCAGTCCGGCATACGATCCGCGAAGAATACCGCCAATTGGGCGTGGATCACGCTCCAGTCCTGCCGTCTGCCAGTCCATTTCTTCGTAATATCCATCATGGCAAGATACAGCATTTTCAGCAGGCTGTCATCTGTGGGGAACACGGATTTTGCCTTGGTCACTTTCCGAAGCTGACGGTTGAAGCCCTCGATGGTATTGGTCGTATAGATCAGGCGGCGAATCTCCTGGGGGTACTTGAAATAGGTGCTGAGATGTGGCCAGTTATCCCGCCAGGACTGAGAGATTTTGGGGTATTTCTTATCCCAATGTTCGGAAAAGGTATCCAGAGCGTCCAGGGCCGCGGACTCATCCACCGCGGCGTAGACTGCCTTCAAGTCTGCCATGAGCGCCTTTAAGTCCTTGTAGGATACATATTTGCTGGAATTTCGGAGCTGATGGATGATACAGTTCTGAACCTCTGTCTTGGGGAACACCGCTTCAATCGCTGCGGAAAACCCGGTCAAATTGTCCGTGCAGGCGATGAAAATATCCGCAACACCCCGGTTTCTCAAGTTATTGAGTACCGTTGCCCAGAATTTGGCGCTCTCATTTTCACCGACCCACATACCCAGAACGTCCTTCCTGCCGTCCAGATCGATACCAATGGCAATATAAACAGCCTTCTTGACGATCTGTCCTTCGCTGCGCACATGGTAGTGGATGGCATCCAGAAAAGCTACCGCGTAGACGCTTTCCAAAGGCCGCTGCTGCCATTCTTTTGCGATGGGTAGGATCTTATCTGTGATGCGGCTTACGGTCGTATCGGACACTTCTACGCCGTAGATATCCTGGATATGCGCTTCGATATCACTCGTGGTCATGCCCTTGGCGTACATGGACAGAATCTTTTCCTCAATGTCCTGACTGATGCTGGTTTGGTTTTTCTTCAGCACCTGAGGCTCAAATTCGCCTTTCCGATCACGAGGTACGGACACTTCCACATCGCCAAAGCTGGTCCGCAGTGTTTTGCTGCTGTGACCGTTGCGGCTGTTGTCCGTGTCCTTATTTTTGCAGTCATACTTGCTGTAGCCAAGTTCATCATCCAGCTCTGCCTCCAGGCCGTTTTCCATGAACTCGGCAATGGTTTCCTTGAACAGGCTCTGGATGTCCTCCATGCTGCCTATGTTCGCCATCTGCAGCAGTTCTCTGATTTTTTCCCGACGTGCGTTTTCTTCTGGGGTACGATTCTTTCTAGCCATTATAAAAATCCTCCAATGTGGTGCTCCTATTCTACACCACATCGGAGGTTTACACAAAGTTTGGGATGGTCTCCTCCATGTTTTTAATTACGGCATGAAATCTTCTGGATTAAGATAACCTGGAGTCCCCAATTGCTCGTTATATATTTGTTTATTGTCTCCATAGCTCCCCTTGCTCTGTACTTCATAATGCAAATGTGG
>URUX01000179.1 GCA_900551135.1 uncultured Clostridium sp. | reverse complement strand
ATTGATTTCCGGCAGCTTGCCCTGGCTGAACTTAATATCCAGCACAGCACCGATAATCTGTGTAATCTTACCTGTGTTCTGTTCTGCCATCTTGTTTCTCCTTACTTAATTTTATGATAAAAATAGCAACTGTTATAAAACTGCAACTGTTCAGGACGGGGCATCTTCTTCGTCCTGAATAGTTACGTAAACCTTATGATATCGCATTTGCGCCGGCAATAATCTCGGTCAGTTCCTGAGTGATGGAGTCCTGCCTTGCCCGGTTGTACTGGAGACTTAAGGAATCAATCATTTCCTCAGCATTACTGGTTGCCGAATCCATGGCCGTCATACGTGCGCCGTTCTCACTGGCAACTGCCTCAAGAAGCGCACCATAAATCAAACTGCTCATATATTTGGGGATAATGGCGCTTAAAACCTCATCCTCATTTGGCTCATAATTCATAAGCAGTGTGTCGGGTTTCTCTGCGGACAGATCCATCTCTACCGGAAGCAGCTTTACCAGCTTCGGAATATGAACCACTGTGTTTTTAAAGGAGGTATAGGCCAGATAAATCTCGCCGATTTCCCCTCTGGAAAACTCGTCCAGCAGTTCCACAGTCAAATCTGCTGCATCACGGTACATGGGCTCATTAATTACATCCGAGTAATCTCTCTGAATCTTATAACCTTTTCGCACCAGACCATCGCGGCCTTTGCGCCCAATGGCATAAATCCAGGTGTCTTCCGCCGGTGTCTCACTGCTGCCTGTCAACAACTTTACAATGCTGCTGTTATAGCCGCCTGCCAGACCTCTGTTGGAGGTAATGGCAATTACTGCCTTTTTCTTCGAGTCACTGGGACGAAGATATTTGTGATCAATATTTCCCGACTTCCGCAGCATCGATCCGATAGTCGCATACATCATATCGGAATACGGCCTGGATGCCTCTGCTTTGGTTCTGGATTTCTGCAGCTTCACGGTGGAAACCAGCTTCATGGCTTTGGTGATCTGCTGAGTGCTCTGGATACTGGCGCGTCTGCGTTTAATATCTCTCATGGATGCCATGATTTGTCACCTGCCTATCTACATCTGCGCTTTACATTCTGTAATTGCCTTTGCCAGCAATTCTTCTGTTTCTGAAGTGATTTCCCTGGTTTCCCGAATGCTTGCCGGGATTTCCGGATATTTTTTATCAATGAACTTAAAGAGTTCCTTTTCGAACTCCAGCACCTTGGCAGTCGGAATGTCTAACAGGTACTTCTTTGTTGCTGCATAAATAATAATAACCTGGTATTCAACCGGCATTGGCTGATACTGGCCCTGCTTTAAGACTTCCTTAATTCTCTCGCCCTGTGCAAGCTGTTCTTTAGTGCTTGCATCCAGTTCCGATCCAAACTGCGCAAAAGATGCCAGTTCGCGGTACTGGGCAAGTTCTACACGGATAGGCGCTGCAATCTTCTTAATTGCCTTAATCTGAGCCGCACCACCTACTCGTGATACAGACAGACCTGCGTTAATTGCAGGACGGAAACCGGAGTTAAACATTTCTGTTTCCAGATAAATCTGACCGTCCGTAATAGAAATTACGTTAGTTGGAATATATGCAGAAACGTCCCCTGCCTGGGTTTCAATAATCGGAAGCGCTGTTAAAGAACCGCCTCCCAGTTCATCAGACAGCTTGGATGCACGCTCTAACAGTCTGGAGTGCAGATAGAATACATCTCCAGGATATGCCTCACGTCCCGGCGGTCTCTTAAGCAGCAGGGAAAGGGTACGGTAAGCAGCTGCATGTTTACTCAAATCATCATAAACAACCAGTACGTCCTCGCCGTTTTCCATCCACTCTTCGCCAATTGCACATCCGGAATACGGAGCAATATACTGCAGCGGAGCCAGGTCAGACGCTGTAGAAACGACTACAGTTGTATAGTCCATTGCGCCAAACTCATCCAGAGTTTTAACAATATTGGCTACGGTAGAAGCTTTCTGGCCGATAGCAACATAAATACAATGAACGCCCTGTCCCTTCTGGTTAATAATGGTATCAATGGCGATTGCCGTCTTACCAGTCTGACGGTCGCCGATAATCAACTCACGCTGACCTCTTCCAATCGGAATCATGGCGTCAATTGCCTTAATACCGGTCTGCAGCGGAGTATCTACGGATTTTCTCTCAATTACGCCGTGGGCTACTCGCTCAATACGGCGGAATTTGCTGGTCTCAATGGGGCCTTTGCCGTCAATGGGCTGTCCCAATGCGTTTACAACCCGGCCTGTCATAGCATCGCCTACCGGCACTTCTACAACTCGGCCTGTGGTTTTTACCATATCGCCTTCACTGATGTTTTTTGTATCACCAAGAAGAACGGCACCTACGTTGTCTTCCTCCAGGTTCAGGACCATGCCGTAAATCTCTCCCGGAAATTCCAGAAGTTCTCCCTGCATTGCCTTTTCAAGACCATGGATTCGCGCGATACCGTCTGCAACCTGGATAACCGTACCCACATCAGAGACTTCCAGCTTTGTTGAATATTTTTCAATCTGTCCTTTAATCACAGAACTGATTTCTTCTGGTCTTAAATTCATAACTGAGGTTCGCACCTTCTTTCTGTTATCAGTCATTGTCCAGTCTGTAAAATCATCCCAGACGGACAGTTAAGAGCTGTTTCTTCAGCTCATAGAGCTGGGTTCTTATGCTGCTGTCCACGACTCTGTCGCCGATACGGATTACCATACCGCCTATCAGATCCGGATCGACTGCATAATCCATCTCAAACTCCGCATACGGAGTCGTTTCTAAAAGCTTCGCCTTTACTGCAGCTTTCTGCTCGTCCCGCAGTTCTACTGCACTTACAACCGAAGCTGTGCCAATCTTTTTATATTCCCGGACTGCATCTGTAAAATAAGCAAAAATCGCCGGAATTTCTTTTTGCCTGTCCTTTTCAACAATGATTGTCAAGAAGCCCATCATCTCATCCGAGACTCTTCCGGAGAAAATGTTCTCCATGACGGAAATCTTCTCTTCCTTTACAATCTGAGGATGATTCAGCGCATCCATAAGCTTCGGGTTATCCCGAAAAATGCCGCATAAAGCCTGGGCTTCTTCGTAGACAGTCTCCAGATCATTTCTGTCCAGAGCCGCCTCAAACAATGCATCGCCGTATACCTTTGCTATCAGCTTTGCCATGTATCCTCACCCATCTCCTTCAGAGTCTCTTCAATCAATGCATCCTGCACCTTGGTATCAATGGAAGCAGCAACAACCTTGCCAGCCATTAAAGAAGCAATGGATACCACTTCCTGCTTCATCTCGTCTAACGCTTTCTTTCTCTCCAGTTCGATTTCCTTGCCGGCACGTTCTACGATTCTGGCTGCTTCCGCTCTGGCTTCATCAATGATTTCAGCTTCGCGGCGCTTTGCTTTTCTTCTGGCTTCTTCCAGGATAGCGTCTGCTTCCTTATTTACAGCCTTCAGCTTCGCTTCATACTCTGCTTTCATTTCCGCTGCATCTTTCTGGTCCTGGGCTGCCTGATTCAGTTCATCCGCAATCTTCTGGCGGCGCTTCTCCAGAAAAGCCCTGGCTGGGTTAAACAGCAGATAGGATAATGCAAAGAACAGGATAAAGATATTAATTCCAGTTAATACTGCATCATGCAGCAGCTGGGGGTCAAATCCAATTAACCGATCCAAAATCTCGCCTCCTCTTGTGCTATTATCTTATAATTGCCCGTTTTCCGGCTAATCAACCGAAAGGCTTAACGAACATCAGGATAATAGCAACAACCAGACCGTACAGACCGGTAGTCTCGGCAACTGCCTGTCCTAACAGCATGGTGGAAGTAATATCAGATTTGGCACCTGGATTACGGCCAACTGCAGACGCGCCGTAACCTGCGGCAATACCCTGACCTACACCAGGTCCGATACCAGCGATCATCGCCAGACCAGCACCGATAGCAGAACAACCATAAATAAAATCCTGACCTGAAAAATTCATATTGATTCCTCCTGTAATGAAAAATAAATTTGTAGTACTTTGTTATTCCATTTTGTCGTTGATGTAAACCATGGTCAGCATACAGAATACATACGTCTGAATACATCCTGAGAATAAATCACAGTATACATGAAGCGCCGCCGGAATACCGATCTTTACGAAAATCGGCAGCATGCCGTACCACAGCCCCATGATGATGACGCCGGACAGCATGTTTGCAAACAGACGGAGCGAGATGGAGATCGGGTTTGCAAATTCCCC
>URUX01000178.1 GCA_900551135.1 uncultured Clostridium sp. | reverse complement strand
AGGTCTGTGTACGCAGCAGAATATCCCCATTGATATAGAAGGTATCCTGCTCATCTCTTGCCGGATGTCCTTTTGGAATATTCAGCTTTTCAAAGTTATATCTGTCGTACTCTACTTCCGGACCTTCTACCACTTCATACCCCATACCGGTAAAGATACGCTCTACCTCAGCCAGTGCAATGGCGTTTGGATGGCTGTGGCCCATTCTGCCTCTGTTTGCAGGAAGGGTTACATCAATGACTTCTTTTGCCATCTGTTCTTCTCTGGCTTTTCTTGCCAAAGCTTCTCTGGTCTCTTCCAGTTTATTTTCAATCATTGCCCGTACTTCATTGACCATCTGTCCCACTTTTGGACGATCCTCTGGAGCTACATCTTTCATACTCTTTAATACAGTGGTCAGTTCACCTTTTTTTCCCAGGTAAGCAACACGAATGTCATTTAATGTTTCCAGCTTATCCGCTGCCCCAAGCTTTGCCAGGGCTTCTGATTTTATTTTCTCTAACTGCTCTTTCATAATATCTCCTTTACTTGTTTTTGGTAACAGTTCTCTGGAGAGGCATTGGCTAAGTAATAAAAAAGCTTCGTCCCTCCAAAATGAAGGGACGAAGCAAAACGCCTCGCGGTACCACCCTGATTCCTGTCTCAACAGGCTCTCATCCTATACGTAACGTGTACGAAACGTCACTGCCTACTGCCAGAACATCCATCTGTATCCCTGTCTTCAGCAATGCAGCTCCTGTGGGAAATTCGGCCGCTTATCCGAACCCAAGGAAGCTTACAGCCGGTGGCTTCCTCTCTCTGAGGGAAAATAAGGGCTTACTGTCACATTCACAGCCTTTTTTATAAACTACCTAACATTCTACTCATTAATACCGGAAATGTCAAGTATATATGTTTATATGCAATATTTATAACATTTTTACAGATCGTCCAGTAAGGCCGTACTCTTGGCATAGGCAGTGCTCTTGGCTTCAAAAAAATCGGTCTTAACCATATTGGCATTGGAATACTGGCTGACCCAGGCCATGGTGTCCGGCTCTTTCTGATTATCCTCATAGAGATGACCAAATCCCAGCCCTGACCAGCGCAGATTGCCCAAATACCGGATATAATCACTGACCATGGTTCTGTTTAATCCCGGAATGTCATCTCCAATGACGTACTGTCCCCACGCAATTTCCTGTTCCACGCCTTCTTCCAGCATTTCTTTCAGTGTTTCCACCATCTCATTGGTAAACAGTTCCGGCTGCTCATTTTTCAGTTCCAGCAAAATGTTTCGGAACAGCCACAGATGGGTATTTTCATCCCGATTAATATAGCGGATTTCCTGAGCTGAGCCCGGCATCTTTCCATTGCGGGAAAGGTTATAGAAAAACATAAAACCGCTGTAAAAATAAATTCCTTCCAGAATGTAATTGGCCATTAATACTTTTAAAAACGTTTCCGGCGTCTGATTTTCCTGAAACTGATTATATAAGTCTCCAATGAAGGTATTGCGGCGCAAAAGGCGCTGGTCTGTCTTCCACTGATACAAAATGTTGTTTCGCTCTACCGGACTGCAGATCGTATCCAGCATGTAGCTGTAGCTTTGGCTGTGGACACATTCCTGAAATGCCTGAATGGTAAGGCACAAGTTTACTTCATTTGCCGTAACATAGGCGCTGATATTCGGCAGATTTGCACTTTGCAGGGAATCCAGGAAAACCAAAAAGCTTAAAATTTTATCATAGGCAGAACGCTCCGGTCCGGTAAGTTTCGGATAATCCTTTACATCCTGGGACAAATTAATCTCCTCTGGAATCCAGAAGTTGTTCATTGCCTGGCGATACCAGTCGCTGACCCATGGATATTTTAAGTTATTAAAATCATTTAGATTGGTGGTGTTGCCTCCAATCATCCGCCGCTTAATCACTTCTGTGTCGCCATCCGGATTAAATAAAGATTTTTTTACAAGTGTTGCCATGACATATTCTCCTTCTAATCATCGGTTTTTTACAACTGTTCTTAAGAAGAACAGCTCTCGCATTCTTCCACTTCCAGAGATTTGCTGCGGATGTAATAAATTGTCTTCACTCCCTGCTCCCATGCCTGAAGATAAAGTTCTAAAACCTGACGGAATGTATATTCGTTAGTAATATACAAATTCATGCTCTGGGCCTGATCGATATGCCGCTGTCTGATGCCGCAGGCCTTCACGCTCCAGGCCTGATCCAGAAGATGGGCGTTTTTATAATACCAGAATGTCTTTGGAGATAACTCCGGCGCCACCCTTGGAAGCATTCCTCCCCGTTTTTCTTCCAGGAAAAATTTATTCATCACCGGATCGATTCCAGCCGTTGTGCCAGATACAATACTGGTGCTGCTGGTCGGAGCAACTGCCAGCAGATAAGCATTTCGCATTCCGTACTGATGCACTCTCTGAGCCAGTTCCCGCCATTTGGAACTGTTATACCCTCTCTTGTCAAAGTAAGCCCCTGTGTCCCAGTCGCTTCCCTGAAACAGGCTGTAGGCTCCCTTTTCCTCTGCCAGACGGCAGCTTGCCGCAATGGCCGCACGGTTGACAGTCTCAAACACCTTATCGGCAAAAGCCAGATGTTCTTCACTCTCCCAGCGAATCTGACGTTTTGCCAGCATATGGTGATAACCGCTTACCCCAAGGCCAATGCTTCTGTAACGGCGGTTGGTGATCTTTGCATAAGGGAGAGGATAAAAATTCAAGTCAATGACATTATCCAGCGCCCGAACAGCTGATGTGACCACATCTTCCATCACCTGCTCATCTTCTACCGGAAGATTCCCCAGAGAAAGACTGGCCAGATTGCATACGACAAAATCTCCCGGCCTGGTCGTAGAAACCACTACCGTATCCCCTTCATTTGTCTGAATTTCTGTGCTGACAGACTCTACCGGCGACATATTCTGAGCAATTTCCGTACAAAGATTGGAACAGTAAATCATACCGCAGTGGCTGTTGGGATTGGCTCTGTTCACTGCATCCCGGTTAAACATAAATGGCGTTCCCGTTTCTACGGCGCTCTTTAACACCAGCCGGACAATTTCTTTCACCGTCACCTTTCTTTTGGTAATACGCGGATCATCCACACAGCTTACATAACGGCGTTCCCACTCTTCTCCCCAGTAATCTTCCAGGGAATATCCCTTTACTGTAAGAATCTCATGGGGACACATTAAGTACCATGCTGCATCCAAATCCGTACGGGCCAGTTTCCAGAATAAATCCGGCCAGCAGACTGCCGGGAAAATATCATGGGCTTTCATGCGATCGTCGCCGTTATTGGTACGCAGCTGCAAAAACTCCGGTAAATCCTTATGCCAGGCATCCAGATATACGGCTGCGGCCCCCTGCCTCACGCCTAACTGATCGACTGCCACAGCCGTATCGTTGACTAATTTAATCCAGCGGATCACGCCTCCGGCCGCCCCTTCAAATCCTCTGATACTGCTTCCCGTTGCCCGGACTTTTCCAAAATACAGGCCCATACCACCGCCAAATTTGCTGACTTTGGCAAAACTGTCAATGCTGCGGTAAATTCCTTCTAAAGAATCCGGTACAGTATCGATGAAGCAGCTTGAAAGCTGAAAATACGGTTTGCGGGAGTTGGACATCGTCGGTGTTGCCATTGTTACTTTTAAAGTGCTTAATACCTCGTACAGCTCAATGACCTTATGCAGACGGTCTTCCTTCTCATTCATATTCAAATGCATCGCGATTCCCATAAACATTTCCTGCGGCTTCTCTAAAACCTGATGATCCTTATCCGAGATCAAATATCGTTTAATTACCAGATCAAGACCGCTGTAAGTAAACAGCTTTGTATGCTCTTCCTTTAACGCTGCCGCTAATTCATCAATTTCCTGCTTGCTGTATGCTTCAAGAATATAACGGCCGTATAATTCCTGTTCTGTTAAATAGACCAGCTTATCATAGAAGCTGTGAATATTCAGGGCAGCCATTCTCTCCTCAATCATATGATTATTCTGAAAGTTCAGTAACCGGCCGGCAATAAACTCCCACTGCGGAGCTTCAGCGCTGACGCACTCAACGGCAGATCGTATCAAGCTCTTAAGCCGCTGATCCATATCCATTTCCGGCTTATAGAAAGTCTGATACTTTGCCAGCATCAGATCAAGTGCCAATGCCTTGCCGTAATCCTTATGGATTCCCTTTAATACCGGCCACAGTCCTGCCAGCGGCAAAGAGGCAGCAAGCTCATCGACGATGCGGCGGTTTTTAGCCTGCTGATCCCGATAAAGAATAAAGCTTTTTGCCTGCTTATAAA
>URUX01000177.1 GCA_900551135.1 uncultured Clostridium sp. | reverse complement strand
GTTGCTTTGCAAAGAGTTCAATAATACGGCTGTATTTCTTTTGAAGCAAAATGGGATTTGCTTTCATACGCTCTCGCTCCTTTCGAAATGCAGCATTTTCAGTGCCTTTTCTGTCCGGAAACAGATTTGCAGATTTGGTTTTTCATAGCGCAGACGGTTAATCGCCTCATTCTTATCAATCAAACCATCAAAAAATAGTTCCACTGTATTAAACACTTTATCATTGGCGACGCCTCCAATTACAAGATCGTAATCCGTAGTATCTTTTCCTCTGCGTTTAAATTTACCGCACCATTTTACTGCCTGTTCGTGCAAGGGGGTGACATAAAATCCCCGCCCAAAATCCACATTAGGACGGGAATGTACTAAGTCCGGTACAGCAATTTCCAGATAAGATCCATGATACAGAATCATATCGTCACCCCTCTTTCTTTCATCACATCCAAAAGCTCACTGACAATGTACTCCCTGCTCTGAGTATGCAAAACTTCATATTCCGGCACAATATAACCATTTAAAATGTCACTTTTCTCTGTAAATGCTTTATATATCAATTCCGCGCCCACACCAAGCTTTGCCGCAACGCTTTCGATACAAAATACAGCAAATTCCAATTCTCTGCTATTTTTAATTTCTTCCTCTGTCATCAATTTTTGCCCCTCTTCGCCTTTTTTAATTCTATCTCTCAAGCTTCTACCACTAGTATACCAGATCTTCAAAAAAAGAGCAGTCTGCGCTGCTCTATTTTTTCACAAATTTAATTGTCTGATTGTCTGCGTCCATCTGACACCAGGCGCCGATTGGAAGGCTTCCGGTTGGCGTATCATGTCCCACCTGAAGTCCGGCAAGAACCGGGATTCCCATTTGACCAAACCGGTCTTTTAAGAATTCGTCAATAAGGTAATCTTCCCCGTATTTGTTGATGCAGCCGCTGTAATCGCCTAACAGGATTCCTGCCGCATGGTCAAATAATCCCGCATTTTCCATCTGAGTAATGTACATATCCAGGGAAGCAATGTGCTCGTCCACATCTTCCAGAAAAATAATGGCTCCATTGGAATCCGGCTCATAAAACGTACCCATCATACGCCCCATTACCGTCACATTACCGCCAATCAGACGGCCTTCTGCCTTTCCTCCGGTTATGGTCTGAAAGGGTCTTGTATCATTTGCAAATTCCAGTTCTTCCCAGTCTCCGATGGTTTTTAAAAAGCTTTCTCTGGTATAGTCGTCATAATGTTCCAGAATATTGGAACTGACCATAGGGCCATGGTAGGTAACAAAACCGCACTTTTCAGAAAAGGCATTGAGCAGATTGGTTATATCTGAATACCCCACAAATACTTTTGGATGATTCCGGATCAATTCATAATCCAGATATTTCATTACTTGGGCGCTTCCGTATCCGCCGCGGATACAGATAATGGCGTCTACTTCCTCATCTGCAAACAGAGCGTTTAATTCCTCTGCCCTGTCTTTTCCGCTGCCGCACAGATAGCCATGGAAATTACTGCCTGCAGCCAGGTTCTTTCCTGTTTTTACCTGGTATCCCAGATCTTCCAGCCGTTTTACGCATTGATTTAATCGTTCTTCCCCCATAGGGAATGCCGGCGCTGCAATCCCTATGCAGCCGCCGGCGTGTAATGTTCTTGGATAGTTCATCTTCGATTTACTCCATCGATACAGCTCTGAACAGCGGGTGTCCGGAGTTGTCACAGGTAAAGCCATTTACATAAGGCTTAACCAGAGCCATGGTATTACGGAAATACAGCGGCATTACCGGCATCTCATCCATCAGAATCTGCTCCATCTCTACAAACAGTTCCATACGCTTGTTGTTGTCTGCTAACGTAGCCGCTTCTTCTAATAAATCGTTGTAGCGGAGTGCTTCCTCGCTTCTCCAGCGGCACTCTTTTTCCATACGGCTCTTGTTAAAGATACTCAGGTTGGTGTTTGGATCCGGATAATCTCCTGTCCAGCCGTCAAAAGCAATGTCAAAATTGCCTGCTGCGTGTTCATCCCAGTAAACCTTGGACTCAAAGGTTACAATGTCAGCATTAACTCCAAGATTTTCTTTCCACAGCGCCTGAAGAATCTGCGCTTTGTCCTTGTTTTCTTTTGTATTGGTGATGATTAACTGTAAGGTCGGAAGACCTTCGCCGTTTGGATAACCGGCGTCTGCCAGCAGCTGCTTTGCAGCTTCTACATTTTCTGTAATCAGATTATTTCCAATCTTGGTCCGGAAATCTTCTGCCTCTTCTGCATAAGGAATTCCAAATGGAACAAATGCATATGCAGACTTTGGTTTGGAAGGAACTGCTACCTGGTTAATGGTATCGCGGCTGATCGCCATGGACAGAGCTTTTCTTACTTCTCTGGTCATATACTCTTTTTCACAGTTAAAATCATAATAAGAAGTACCGATTAAGTCATAGCTGTGCAGTTCTTCACTTCCGTCATACTGAGTCATAGCCTGGGTCTCAATAGAGCCGCTGCTCATAGCATCTACATCTCCTGCATTGTATGCAGATAATGCCGCCTCTGCCTGCTCAATGAAAATCATTTCAACACCGTCTAAGCTTACGGTATCTGCAAACACGTAGTTCGGGTTCTTTACTAAAGAATATCCTTCCTGAGGTCTGATCTCAGCCATCATAAACGGTCCGTTGCAGACATAGGTATCTGCAGATTTCGTCCAGACTTCCGTTCCCTCTACGGCTTCTTTTTTAACCGGAGCAAAGTTGTTAGCTGCCGTTAAGTTTACAAAGTAAGGAGTCGGATTATTTAATACAACCTCTAATGTAGTGTCGTCAATTGCCTTTACGCCTACTTCGTCCTCTTCACACTGACCATTGTTGTAAGCTTCGCCGTTTTTAATATAGTACAGCTGCCATGCAGCAGTAGAGGCAGTTTCCTGCTTTAACTCTCTCTTCCAGGAATACTCAAAATCAGCCGCTGTCAATGGGGTGCCGTCTGACCACTTTAATCCTTCTCTCAGCTTAAATGTATAGGTCAGGCCGTCATCGGAAACGGTATAGCTTTCTGCACAGGCCGGCTCAACACTGGTTCCGTCAGTAGAATACTGATACAGTCCGGTAAACAGGTTTAACAGCACATTGGAAGATGCTGCATAATTGTTCATATTGGGGTCAAGAGTTTCCGGTTCACTGCTCATAACATAGCGAAGAACATTTCCTTCTGCTTTCTGTGCTTCTCCTGGTTCCTCAGTACCAGATGTTTCCGCACCTGCTGCAGTTGTCTCTGCACCCTGTCCGCCGCCGCATCCAGCCAGTACAGACATCGCCATTACTGATGCAAGGAACACACTTACCAATCTTTTCTTCATAGACTTTCCTCCTTCTTTGCCCTAAGGCTTGCGGGATTTCCCCTTTATTCAAATAAATGACAGGCAACGTAATGCTTCTCATTTATTTTCTTTAATTCCGGCTTCTCACAGGCGCAGACTTCTTTTGCGTACTGGCATCTGGAACGGAACGGACAGCCCGGCCCCGGATTAATAGGGGATGGAACGTCTCCCTGAAGGACGATCCGCTGGCTTGCCTCTGCTTTATCCGGATCTGCTGCCGGTTCTGCGGAAATTAAAGCTTTTGTATATGGATGCATCATATTCTCATATAATTCATCCACCTCTGCATACTCTACCAGATTGCCCAGATACATAACGCCTACCTGATTGGAGATATGGCGTACCATGGCAAGGTCATGGGAAATAAACAGATAGGTAAAGTTAAACTTACTTTGCAGGTCTTCCAGAATATTAATAATCTGAGCCTGGATTGACACATCTAACGCAGAAATCGGTTCGTCACAGACGATAAATTCCGGCTCTGCAGCCAGGGCTCTTGCAATACCGATACGCTGTCTCTGTCCGCCGGAAAATTCATGAGGATAGCGGTTTAAATGATCCGGCTTTAATCCAACCAGTTCTACTAACTGACGTACCCGATCCATCACATCTTTTCCCTGCATCAGGTTCATAAAACGGATTGGCTCTGCAATAATATGAGCGACATCCATTCGTGGATCCAGGGATGTATACGGATCCTGGAAAATCATCTGAATCTTCTTTCGATAGGGAAGCATCTGGCCGTCATCCAACTTCGTAATATCACTGCCATTGTATAAAATCCGGCCTCCGGTAGGCTCATACAGTTTTAGTACTGTACGTCCGATGGTGGTTTTTCCGCAGCCGGACTCCCCTACCAGTCCCATGGTTTCTCCTTTTGCAATGGAAAAACTAACATCATCAACTGCTTTTAAAATATTGGGCTTTTTAAATAAACCGGCCTTCAGTTCAAAATATTTTTTTA
>URUX01000176.1 GCA_900551135.1 uncultured Clostridium sp. | reverse complement strand
CCCTGGCAAACCGGACAAATCTCCGGAATATGGCTTACTCCGCTGCGGGTCAGATTATCCCCAATCTGCGGAATAATCATATTGGCCTTATACACCGTAATGGTATCCCCATCTCCCAATGCCAGGGATTCCAGAATACTGATATTGTGGACACTGGCCCTGCTTACAGTCGTCCCTTCCAGTTCAACAGGCTCAAATACCGCTACGGGATTAATCAGACCAGTACGGGAAGGACTCCATTCAATATATTTTAATCTGGTTTCCCGAATCTCATCTGCCCATTTAAAGGCAATGGAATTACGTGGGAATTTGGCTGTACGGCCCAGGGAATCTCCGTAAGCAATATCATCATATAAAAGAACTAGCCCGTCAGATGGGATATCATTCTCTCCGATTTGTTCTGAAAACCACTGCACCGTTTCAGCCAGATTTTCCCTGGTCACTTCCCGGTATTCCACCACATCAAATCCCTGGGAAACCAGCCACTGAAACTGACATTTTCTGGAGTTGGAAAAATCCATCTGTTCTGCACTTACCAGATGAAAGGCCATAAAATGCACATTGCGCTCTGCGGTTATCTGGCTGTTTAACTGACGTACTGAACCGCTGCAGAGATTTCTTGGATTTTTATACCTGGCGTCTGCGTCCTCGATCTCCTCATTAATCCGGTTAAAGTCAGAATAACGGATAACCGCCTCGCCTCTTAAAACCAGCTGTCCTTTGAACGGAATTGTCACAGGGACGTTCACAAAGGTTCTGGCATTGCCGGTTATGACTTCTCCAATCTCTCCATTTCCCCTCGTAACGGCTTTCACAAGGGTTCCATGGTCATAAGTAAGGACAATGGTCAGTCCGTCCATCTTCCAGGACAGAAGTCCCTTTTGTTCTCCCAGCCAGTCTTTCAGGGCTTCTACGTCTTTGGTTTTGTCCAAAGACAGCATGGGAGATTCATGAGCCTCCTTAGGCAGTTCCGAAATCACCTGATACCCAACCTTTTGTGTGGGACTGGAAGACAGGATCGTACCGGTCCTTTTTTCCAGTTCTAATAACTCATCATAAAGCCGGTCATATTCATAATTGCTCATAATCTCCCGACTTTCCTGATAATAAGCCTTTCCGGCTTCTGTCAGGATGGAGATTAATTCCTTCATTCTCTGTATTGCGTTTTTATCATCCATTCCCTGCGGTCATCCTTTCTTTCTTCGGTCTTTATGGCCCATAGCCGATTGGTCTGTATTTTTTTGTTTCAGCGGCCCGGTATGGGGAACGCTGGAAGAATTTACCAGCAGCCGGTTCAGTTTTGCTTCTTCTTCCGGTGTCACCAGACGGTACGCTCCTGTTTTTAAAGTTCCCAGTTTAATATTCATAATACGGGTTCTCTTTAATTCCAGAACCGAATATCCCAGTTCCTGACACATGCGGCGAATCTGACGGTTTAACCCCTGCGTCAAAATAATTTTAAATTTACACGTGTCTAACTGTTCGGTTTTACATGGTCTGGTTATTGTATCCAGAATCGGAACTCCTGATGCCATCTGCTTTAAAAACCGGGCCGTAATGGGTTTGTCCACCACGACTTCATACTCTTTTTCGTGAAAATTACCTGCCCGCATAATTTTATTGACCAAATCCCCCTGATTGGTCATCAGAAGCAGCCCTTCAGAATCTTTGTCCAGGCGGCCAATGGGATAAATGCGGAAGGGATAATTTAAAAATTCCACAATGTTTTCTGCCCGGTCTTTGTCTGAGGTTGTGCAGACAATCCCTCTGGGCTTATTGACAGCCAGAAGCACTGGAGGATCTTTTTTTTCTACTAACCGGCCATTGCAGATGATGTTCTGGCTTTCCGATACTTTCTGCCCCATTACCGCCGGTTTTCCATCCACCAGAATCTTTCCGGCTTCTACCAGCCGGTCTGCCTCCCGCCTGGAACAAATCCCCATTTCACTTAAATATTTATTCAAACGCATTTCCTGCATGGAAGTTCCTTCTCTTTCTTAATCTATCTGTGAAAATGATTACAATACGCCATACAAGTACCTGTTTTCCCACTGGCACTTATATGGCGCATCTTTCATCAGAGGCTATTTATCATCATCCGTTATAAACATCGCATCCCCAAAAGAGAAAAACCGGTATCGTTCCTCTATCGCCTGCTGATATGCCGCCAGCACATGTTCTCTTCCAGCCAGTGCAGAGACCAGCATCACCAGAGTGGATTCCGGCAAGTGGAAGTTGGTAATCAGACAGTCTAACATCTTAAACTGATAACCTGGATAAATAAATATTTCTGTCCATCCGCTTCCCGCTTTTATCATTCCGTCTTCTCCAGCAGCAGACTCCATGGTACGGCAGCTGGTGGTTCCTACACCAATCACCCGTCCGCCTGCAGCCTTTGTGTCATTAATCTTCTTTGCTTCCGACTCTTCTACCATATAAAACTCCGAATGCATATGGTGATCCAACACATTGTCTACCTTGACCGGACGGAATGTTCCCAGCCCCACATGAAGCGTTACGTGGGCAATCTTAACTCCCATATCTTCAATCTCATTCAGCAGTTCTCTGGTAAAATGAAGTCCTGCTGTGGGAGCTGCCGCTGAACCTTCATGCTTTGCATAAACGGTCTGATAACGGTTTTTATCCTGAAGCTGATGGGTAATATAGGGCGGAAGGGGCATCTGTCCCAGTTCATCCAGAATTTCCTCGAAAATTCCGTCATAGTGAAATTGAATCAAACGGTTTCCCTCATCTACCACATCCACCACCGTAGCTGTCAAACGTCCGTCTCCAAAATCCAGTTCCGTACCAGGCTTCGCCTTTTTTCCCGGCTTTACCAGCGTTTCCCAAATGTCGTTTTCCCGGCGTTTTAACAGCAGCACCTCTATTTTTGCTCCGGTATCCTTTTTTATTCCAAACAATCTGGCCGGAATTACCTTGGTATCATTAATGACCAGACAGTCGCCTGGCTTCAGGTATTCTTTAATATCCCGAAAATGCCTGTGGGTTACCGCTCCAGTGGTTTTATTTAATACCAGAAGCCTGGAAGCAGATCGATCCTCCAATGGATCCTGGGCAATCAGTTCCTGAGGAAGATCATAATAAAAATCTGCTGTTCTCATTTTGTCTGCTCCTCTTCTTCCTTCATCTGTTTCCTTAACTGGCGTACATAATTCCATTCTTTATTTGTCAGGTCTGCTTTTTTCAGCAGATCCGGCCGTCTCTGGACAGTGCGGAGAATGGACTGCTCTCTGCGCCATTTTTCTATATTTGCATGATGTCCGGACATTAGCACCTCCGGTACCTTTTTTCCGTGCCACTCCTCCGGACGGCTGTACTGAGGGTATTCCAGAAGATTTCCTGCAAAGGATTCTGTCTCTCCGGACTCCTGGTTATTCAGTACTCCCGGTACCATTCTGGATATGGAATCCATCATTACCATAGCTGGCAGTTCCCCGCCTGTAAGCACATAATCTCCAATGGACACATAATCTGTTACAATTTCCTCCAGCACACGTTCGTCAATTCCCTCATAATGTCCGCAGAGAAAGATCAGATCCTCCTCCGTTGCCATTTCCCGGGCCATATTCTGGTTAAACACCTGTCCCTGAGGGGTCACATATACCACCCTGGGCTTCTTTGCCGTGTGGCTGGCAATGGATTCATAGGCCAGATATACCGGTTCTGCCTGCATCAGCATCCCTGCGCCGCCGCCATAAGTATAATCGTCTACCTTCTGGTGCTTGTTAAAGGCAAAATCCCGGATGTTAATGGCTTCCAGAGAAAGAAGTCCTTTGGCAATGGCCCGTCCTGTGATACTGGTATTCATACCATTTTCGATCATTTCCGGAAACAGTGTTAAAACATGAAAATTCATTTAGATTAATCCTTTCATCAGATGGATGGTCATCACATTTTTCTCCACATCCACATCCAGGATGCATTCCCTGATGGCCGGAAGAAGAATCTCCTGACCTTCTCCGTTCTCTACCACATATACATCATTGGCCCCTGTCTCCATAACATCTGTCAGGGTTCCAAAACTGCTGCCATCCTCCAGGACTACCTCCATACCGATCAGGTCTGCAATATAGTACTCATCCTCTTCCAGATCCTGTCCTTCTTCTCTGGGAATCCACAGCTCTCTCTGTTTATACATTTCAATATCATTGATATTATCAATGCCTTTAAATTTCAGGATCACCAGATTCTTGAAAAATCTTACTTTTTCAATTTCCAGTTTTCTTTTTTCTCTGCCTGTGTCAAGGAGAACATAATCCAGCTCCGGAAAACGCTCCGGATCTGTTGTAGGATAAACCTTAACTTCTCCCCGTACACCATGTGTGGTGGTGATCACACCTACCTTTAATAAATCCTCCATCTGCTGACTCCTCTTTTATATATAATGCTGTCAGGCTACAAAGCTATCTGTCCTGACATTTATGGTAAAAACAAGGAGCTATGGCAACCACAGCTC
>URUX01000175.1 GCA_900551135.1 uncultured Clostridium sp. | reverse complement strand
CAATGGCTAAAGCTCTTAGTTTTTCAGCTTCGTCATCTTTAAAATTTTTATCAAGTGAATATAAAAACTTCAGATAACCTATTCCGCTTGTTTCATCCTTAAATTTATAGGCAGGATTAGAATAACTCAGCGCCCTGTTCACTGCAGTCTAACGTAATATAGAACACCACTCCATCCGGAGTATTATAAGCCCCGTATTCTTTATGATGGGCTTCCATAATCGCTTTTACAATAGAGAGTCCGATTCCGCTTCCGCCGTATTCTCTGGTTCTGGCTTTGTCTACTTTATAGAATTTACTCCAAATCTTCGGCAAATCCTCTTCCGGTATATTCTGGCCAGTATTGGCCACTGTTATCCGGACCTCTTTGTCTTCTCTGACTGCGCTTATGGTAATCATGCGGGAGCCCTCCAGATGATTCAGGGCATTACTGATATAATTGGTAATGACCTCTTCAATTTTAAATTCATCTGCCCAGACATACAAAGGTCCCTGAGGTTCAAAGACAACAACAGCCTCTTTCTGCTCAATTAAAATCTGGGCGGAAGCCAGCACTCCCTGTATCAACTCTATTATATCAAATCGTTCCATAGACGGGCCATCGCTGCCAAATTCCAATGCATTTAAGGTAAGAAGCTGCTGAACCATTTTATTCATTTTATTTGCTTCATCCATAATAACGTCACAGTAATAGTCCCTGCTCTCCTTCTCTTCTGCCATTCCTTCTGTTAATCCCTCTGCATATCCCTGAATTAATGCAATAGGCGTCTTCAGTTCATGAGATACATTCGCAATAAACTCTTTTCTCATTTCGTCAATCTGTTCTTTTTTTCGGATATCTCTCTGCAGTTCATTATTGGCAGATTTCAATTCCCCTATGGTTTCTTTTAGTTTTTCCGACAAGAGGTTCATGTTATTGCCTAAAATCCCTACTTCATCTTTTGCATCTCCTGTATACCTGGCTTCAAAATCCAGGTCTGACATTTTCTCTGAAATCTTGGACAGGGAACGGATAGGGGATGTGATCCTGCTTGTTATCACCAGCATAATCACGCTGCCGATTACCAGAACCGCCATACCCACGTACAGCAAAAAGCGGCTGGACAGTCGGACACTGTCCTGTATTCCTGCCACAGGCATGGACATCAGAAATGCTGTAGCATTGTCTGAAAAAAATCCCCAGCATTCCAGATAATAATTTTTACTGATTCGATCATACCGTTTTTCAACGCTGTAATTATCTGTTTTGCGAATGGTTTTTTCATATCCTTTTCCAGCCTGTCCCAGCAGATACCGCTGCATCTGCTGTTCCATAAATTCAGCCCGCGGTGCAAACATAACAGCAATGTTTTCAATCCCATTTACCATTACAATGGAGATGTTGGATTCTTCACTCAGTCTCCGAAGAGTTTTCGCCAGTTCTCCCTCTTCCGCCGATTCCCCCACATACGGGCGCACCCGGTACGTATAATTGTCATCTGTGGAAAATCCCTCTGTCATGGACTTTCCATTTTCGTACTGCTGCTGCAAAATAAAGTCTATTGTTTCATAGCCCTGTTCCAGAGTTTTTACCTTTTCCGATATATAGAAACTTTCCAAAAAACGGCTGTTGACAAACCAGGTAATCAAAATCATCAGCGCCATCATCCCTGCAAAAACCAGGGTTATCCGGGTACGAATTGAATGTTTCATTGGCTTACCTCAAATTTATAACCCATTCCCCATACAGTCTTAATGTAATCTCCCTTTTCCCCCAGTTTGCTTCTCAGTTTTTTTACATGGGTATCTATGGTTCGGGCATCGCCAAAGTAATCATAATTCCATACATTATTCAGTATTTTTTCGCGGGAAAGAGCCATTCCCTGATTGTCTATAAAATAAGTTAAAAGTTCAAATTCTTTATAACTCAGTTCCACAGGCTGCCCATCTATGGTCACCTGCCTGGCTGCTTTATCTACTATGATTCCGCCGACATTTACAGCATCTACAGCCGTATTACCGGTTCTCCGCAGGATTGCTTCTACCCGCGCAGTTAAAATCTTAGGACTAAAGGGCTTGGAGATATATTCATCTACCCCTAATTCGAATCCCTGAAGTTCATCCCGTTCCTCGCTTCGGGCCGTCAGCATAATAATCGGCACTTTTGAATACTGGCGAATGGTCTTTACAACCTCCCATCCGTCCATTTTCGGCATCATTACATCCAATAAAATTAATGCAATATCTTTTTGTGCAAAAAAGGCTTCTAACGCTTCTTCACCGTCTCCGGCTTCAATCACGCGAAACCCTTTTATGCTCAAAAAGTCTTTGACTAATTTGCGCATACGCACTTCATCATCTACTACTAATATCTTTAACGCTTCCATAAATCCCATCCTTTCCTTCAGATGAATGGCTGATTCAGGGAATCGTCCGCCTTCCTGAATCATTGCATTCATTGTAGCAGATTGGATGGGGATTTTCTATAGGTTCACAGACATTTCACAATTGCAGAGTTTTACCATTGCTTTTGATTACGTTCTGGTACCAGTAAAACGATTTTTTAGGGATGCGCTTCAGACTTCCATTTCCCTTATCGTCCTTGTCTACATATATAAGGCCGTAACGCTTGCTCATCTCTCCGGTGGTCGCACTGATCAAATCAATGCATCCCCATGGAGTATAACCGATTATCTCTACTCCGTCTTCTTCACAGGCCTTCATCATGGCTGCAATATGGGAAGACAGGTAGTCAATGCGGTAATCGTCTTCTATCTGTCCGTCTTTTAATGTATCTTTTGCTCCCAGACCGTTTTCAACTACAAATAAAGGCTTCCCATATCGATCATACAGATCATTTAACGTAATCC
The DNA here is from genome assembly GCA_900551135.1 of uncultured Clostridium sp. Lineage (GTDB taxonomy): Bacteria > Bacillota > Clostridia > Lachnospirales > Lachnospiraceae > UMGS1370. Next base: position 1,641 of record URUX01000175.1, on the reverse strand, counting down.
GGAATCCCATGGGATCAATCGGCCATCCCCATTGACTGCAGGTAAGATACGGGTTTTTCGCAGATGCAAATACATTTCCTCCTGCCTGTTCCCCTTCCCCATCTGTGCGTATGCACCGGCTGTTGTAATAAGAAAGGGCAATAAAATCTACCGTATTCTCCTTTAAAATCTGCTCATCTTCTGGCAGCATTTCAATACAGATATGATTTCTTTCAAAAAACGCTCTGGCATAGGACGGATATTCTCCTCTGGACTGAACGTCAATAAAGAAATAGTTTTCTCGGTCCCTCTGCCGGCTCTCCCATACGTCTTCCGGTCTGCAGCTATATGGATACACACTTCCAGCCGCCAGCATACACCCGATTTTCAAATCTGGATCCAGTTGATGAGCCAGTTTCACAGCCATAGCGGAAGCTACCAATTCATGGTGCGCCGCCTGATACTGAATCTGCAAAACATTGTCGCTGTCCTGAAACATCAGTCCCGCTCCCATAAAGGGCAGATGCATCAGCATGTTAATTTCATTAAATGTAATCCAGTATCGTACTTTCTCGTGAAAACGCTTTAAAATCGCTTCACAGTACCGCAAATAACAGTCAATTACTCTTCTGTCCCTCCAGGAATCGTATTTTTCTACCAGAGCCAGTGGTATATCAAAATGGCAGATGGTCACGACAGGCTCAATACCATAAGACAGCAATTCATCAATCAGATTTTCATAAAACCTCATTCCTGCCTCATTAGGCGTCTTCTCCTCCCCTGTCGGGAAAATTCGGGACCAGGAAAACGAAAACCGGTAGCATTTCAGACCCATTTCGGCAAGAAGTCCAATATCTTCTTTGTAATGGCCGTAAAAGTCTACAGCTTCTCTTCCTGGGTAAACCGAATCTGCCGGAAGCTGCCGGTAATCCAGTATCCCTTTCATAACAGGGAGCCGATTGGGGCCATAGGGAATTACATCTACAATTCCCATCCCTCTGCCGTCTTTCTTCCATCCGCCTTCACATTGATTGGCGGCTGCAGCGCCGCCCCATAAAAAGTTATCCCTCATAGATGCTCCTTTATGATATTGTCAATAACGTCTCTCCTGTTTCTGTATGTCTGCAATCGACTGCTGCCACCTGAGCAAACTGCCCTGAATTTGTAATCAGCACTGGTGTTGTCAGAGAATACCCTGCCTCTTTAATGAGAGCCATATCAAATTCCAGCAGTTTTTGTCCCTTCTTCACCTTATCTCCCGGCTGAATCAAAGGTTTAAAACCTCTTCCCTCCAGCTGAACCGTATCCATTCCTACATGCATCAAAATCTCAGCGCCGGAATTACTTGTCATTCCAATCGCATGTCCGGTCGGAAACATAGCTGTAATCGTTCCATCTGCCGGTGCATACAGCACTCCTTCTTCCGGAAGAATTGCTGCTCCTTTTCCCAGCACTCCGGAAGAAAAAGCTGTATCTTCCACCTCTTCCAGTCTGATTACCGTTCCCTTTAAAGGACTGGCAATTACAATATCCTCTGTATCCGTTTTGCTGTCTTCTGCTTTTTCTTCTGCTTTTTCTGCTGTTTCTTCTTTATCTTTATAAAACATCATGGTCAGCAGAAAGCCTGCTATCATCGAAATTCCGATTCCAGTCAGAGCAATT
>URUX01000174.1 GCA_900551135.1 uncultured Clostridium sp. | reverse complement strand
AGCTGGGATGGGCAAAAAACGGTGAAATTGCCGGAACCTTAGACAGCGGACACTACATAACAGATATTGACATCCAGCTGGTTCCAAAGGGACAGCCGGGTCCGGAATCTGACCGGTATCGTTTCTATTCCGTATATGAATCCCGTATGTGGCGGGATGATGCCGGAGCCATTCATTATGACGATCCCAATGGAAACAATTACTCCGGATGGCTGGATGATACGGAAAGCAGATTTTACGTGTCCGATTCCATGCTTCTGACCGGATGGCATTATCTGGATGGATATAAGTATTACTTCCGTGAAGACGGCCGTCTGGTACAAAATGTAGATTCCATTATCGGCAAACAGTCTTCTTATATCATTAAAGTCAATAAGACAGCCAACTGTCTGACCGTTTACGCAAAAGACGGAGAGAATGGTTATATCCTTCCGGTTATGTCCATGCTGACTTCTGTTGGAGACGATACCCCTGTCGGAACCTTTAAGAGTCCGGAACGGTATCGCTGGCGTTATATGGTAGGAGACTGCTATACTCAGTATGCGACCAGAATCACAGGAAGCTTTCTGCTTCATTCTGTAATTTTTGAGCAGCAGAATAACTGTACCCTTCGGGCGCAGACTTACAATGATTTAGGCGTTGCCCGTTCAGCAGGCTGCGTTCGGCTGCGTACCTCTGATGCCAAATGGATTTATGAAAATGCCCAGGCAGGAGTCCCCATTACCGTTTATGAGGATGCTTCCAGCGTAGGGCCGTTCTATCGTCCAGATGTGGTTCCGGTACCCAATACCCAGGAATGGGATCCAACCGATACCGGAGTACGGCTGCAGTAATGACAACTTAGAGAAAAGAGAGGATTGAAATACGTGGCCGGATTATCACCAATGATGGTTCACTATTTAGAAACCAAAGAGCAGTATAAAGATTGTATTCTATTTTATCGGCTGGGGGACTTCTACGAGATGTTCTTTGATGATGCCGTCACCGTATCCAGAGAACTGGAACTGACCCTGACCGGAAAGGAATGTGGACTTGAGGAGCGCGCGCCTATGTGCGGCGTTCCTCATCATGCTGTTGAAGCATATTTAAACAAACTCGTCCAAAAAGGATATAAAGTCGCAATTGCAGAACAGATGGAAGATCCCAAACTTGCCAAAGGGCTTGTAAAAAGGGAAGTTGTCCGGGTTGTGACTCCAGGAACCATTACCAGTGCCCAGGCATTAGACGAGACTAAAAATAACTACCTGATGGGAATCGTATATTTGGGAGAAATTTTTGGTCTGGCTACTGCTGATATCAGTACTGGTGATTTTTTCGTGACAGAAGTAGAAACAGAACGGGATTTATTTGATGAAATCAATAAGTTTTCCCCGTCGGAAGTGGTATGCAATGAAGCTTTTTATATGTCCGGCGTTGACATTGATGAAATTAAGAATCGGTACCACACGGTAATTTCTGCTCTGGACAGCCGCTTTTTTGGAGATGACAGCTGCCGCCAGATTTTGAGAGAGCACTTTAAAGTCAGCCATCTGGCCGGTCTGGGGCTGGGAGACTATGAGACCGGTATTGTATCTGCCGGAGCAGTAATGCGTTATCTTTACGAGACCCAGAAAAGTACCCTGGAGCATTTGACCACGATTACGCCTTACAGCGTAGGACAGTATATGATTCTGGATACTTCTACCAGAAGAAATCTGGAACTTTTGGAAACCCTGAGGGAAAAACAGAAGCGGGGTTCTCTTTTATGGGTTCTGGATAAGACCAAAACCGCCATGGGAGCCCGTATGCTCCGTACCTTTATCGAACAGCCGCTGATTCACAAGGAAGAAATTCTGGGCCGTCAGGCGGCAATAGAAGAATTTAATATGAATTATATTTCCAGAGAGGAAATCCGGGAATATCTGAATCCCATTTACGATTTGGAACGGTTAATCGGTCGGATTAGTTACAAAACTGCCAATCCCAGAGATTTAATTTCGTTTAAAAATTCACTGGAAATGCTGCCTTTCATCAAGCAGATTCTAAACGAGTTTACCAGCCCCCTTATGAAAGAACTGGACAGCAATCTGGATTGTCTGGAAGACTTATACCAGCTGCTGGATCGTGCAATTGTTGACGACCCGCCGGTTACGGTCAGGGAAGGCGGCATTATAAAAGACGGTTTCCATGAAGATGCCGACAAACTGCGCCATGCAAAAACAGAAGGAAAAACCTGGCTTGCAGAACTGGAAATGCGGGAAAAAGAAAAAACCGGCATTAAAAACTTAAAAATCAAGTATAATAAGGTTTTTGGTTATTATTTTGAAGTAACCAATTCCTTTCAATCTCTGGTTCCGGATTACTTTATCCGCAAGCAGACCCTCGCCAATGCGGAACGGTATACAACAGATGAGCTGAAAAATCTGGAAGAAATTATTCTGGGAGCAGAAGATAAGCTGTTTTCTATGGAATATGATCTGTTTTGTCAGGTTCGGGACGAAATCGCCGGTCAGGTTGTGCGGATTCAGAAAACCGCCAAAGCCATTGCAGGAATCGACGTATTTGCTTCCTTATCGACAGTGGCAACAAAAAATAATTATGTGAAACCTTCCATTAATGAAAAGGGGATTATTCAGATTCATAATGGGCGCCATCCGGTTGTGGAACAGATGATTCCGGATTCTGCCTTCGTATCCAATGATACCTGTCTGGATAATAATAAAAACCGGGTTTCCATTATTACAGGCCCTAACATGGCCGGAAAATCCACCTATATGCGTCAGGTGGCTCTGATTGTGTTAATGGCTCAAATCGGCTGCTTTGTTCCGGCAGAAGATGCGAATATCGGTATTTGCGACCGGATTTTTACCAGAGTCGGCGCATCGGACGATTTGGCCGCAGGCCAGAGTACCTTTATGGTGGAAATGACAGAGGTTGCGAATATTCTGAGAAATGCCACTTCCAGAAGTCTTCTGATCCTGGACGAGATCGGACGTGGTACCAGTACATTTGACGGTCTTGCAATTGCATGGGCAGTGATCGAGCATATCAGCAATACGAAGCTCTGTGGCGCCAAAACATTATTTGCCACTCATTACCATGAGCTTACTGAACTGGAGGGCAAGATTCCGGGAGTCAATAACTACTGTATCGCTGTCAAGGAAAAAGGGGACGATATTGTATTTCTGCGCAAGATTGTTCAGGGCGGCGCAGACAAAAGTTATGGTATCCAGGTTGCCAAGCTTGCCGGTGTTCCTGATTCTGTGATCCAGAGAGCAAAGGAACTGGTGGAGGAACTCAGTGATGCGGATATTACGGCAGCAGTAAAAGACCTGACGTCTGCGAAAAAGAAAAAGCCTGTATATGATCAGATGGATATGGCACAGATGTCCCTGTTTGATACCGTTAAAGATGATGACATCATAGAAGAAATCAAGGGTCTTGATATGGGAAACATGACTCCTATCGAGGCAATGAACACACTTTATAACCTGCAAAACAAGATTAAGAACAGATGGTGATAAAAGTTGAGAAAAATTGCAGTATTAGACCAGCAGACCATAGATAAGATCGCTGCCGGTGAGGTAGTGGAACGTCCGTCCTCCATTGTGAAGGAGCTTGTGGAGAATGCAATTGATGCAGGAGCAACTGCTGTAACAGTGGAGATCACAGACGGCGGCAAAAAGATGATACGTATCACAGATAATGGCGGGGGTATGGAAAGAGATCAGGTACCCCTGGCATTTTTGCGTCATGCCACCAGTAAGATTGAGAAGGTTGAGGATCTGGAACACATTGCGTCTCTTGGATTTCGCGGTGAGGCTTTGTCCAGTATTGCCGCTGTTGCACAGGTGGAACTGATCACAAAGACCCCATCTGCATTAAGCGGAGTCCGTTATGTGATCAACGGTGGTGTACAGGAGTCTTTAGAGGATATGGGGGCTCCGGAAGGAACTACTTTCCTGGTGAGAAACCTTTTTTATAATACACCTGCAAGAAGCAAGTTCCTGAAATCAGATACTACGGAGGGAAATTATGTCAGCACTTTGATGGAGCAGCTGGCATTGTCCCATCCTGAGATTTCTTTTAAATATATCCAGAATAAACAGGTGAAGCTTCATACTTCCGGAAATTACAATGTGAAAGATGTGATTTATAATATATATGGAAGAGATATCACCAAAGCACTTCTTGAGGTATCCTACGAGAATGATTTCATGAAGATTGAGGGTTTTGTGGGAAAACCGGAGATTTCCAGAGGCAACCGTACTTTTGAGAATTACTATATTAACGGACGTTTTGTAAAAAACAGGATCATTGCAAAGGGAATTGAAGATGCCTATAAGGGATTTCTCATGCAGCATAAGTTTCCCTTTGTTTCTCTTCATATTCAGATGGAGGGAAATGATCTGGATGTAAATGTGCATCCAAGCAAGATGGAGGTGCGGTTTGCAAGAGGAACAGAAGTTTATGATGCAGTTTACGAGACAGTCCACAAGGTTCTTACCACAA
>URUX01000173.1 GCA_900551135.1 uncultured Clostridium sp. | reverse complement strand
GCTGAAAGTTTGGCCGATTGGATAGAGCAGGAGGAACTATGTCCAGAGTATTAAAGGGCGAAAAGCTGGAACAGGAATTATTGCGTTTAGACCAGATGAAGGTCTATGAACGGGAATACAGGCCGGCCGGAGTGATTTGCGGAATTGACGAGGCAGGCCGGGGACCGCTGGCAGGCCCTGTGGTAGCAGGGGCAGCGATTTTGCCGGAGGACTGTCAAATCCTTTATCTGAATGACTCCAAAAAGCTTTCAGAAAAGCGCAGGGAAGAATTATTTTTAGAAATCAGGGAGAAGGCCGTATCCTGGGCAGTTGGCATCGTCAGTCCCCAGGATATTGACGACATAAACATTCTTCAGGCTACTTATAAAGCGATGAGGCAGGCTGTAAGTCAATTAACTCCCAGCCCTCAGGTGCTTCTGAATGATGCGGTGACCATTCCGGGAATTCCTGAAACCATGACCCAGGTTCCCATTATCAAGGGAGATGCCAAAAGTGTTTCCATTGCTGCGGCCAGTATTCTGGCTAAGGTCACCAGAGATCATATGATGGCAGAGTACGACAAGCTGTATCCGGAATACGGATTTGCCCGTCATAAGGGCTATGGGACAGCCGCCCACATTGCAGCAGTCAGGGAGTACGGCCCATGTCCGATTCACCGCAGAAGTTTTATTACCAGGTTTGTAGAACCGTAGGAGAAAATACAGTTGAACAACAGACAAGTTGGAAGCCGCTATGAATCCATGGCGGCTGATTATTTAATCAGCCAGGGCTACGAAATTATCAGCAGGAATTACCAGAATCACAGACGGGGAGAAATCGACTTAATTGCCAGAGAACAGGGGATTTTGATTTTTGTGGAAGTAAAATACAGAAAAACGCTGAAATCAGGAGATCCGGGAGAGGCAGTTGGCGTCCGTAAACAGCAGCGGATCCGAACAGCCGCCCTTTCCTATCTTTATGAGAACAGACTTTCTCTGGATACGCCCTGCCGTTTTGATGTGGTGACAGTTCTTGGAGAGGAGATCCGGCTGATCCGGGATGCATTTAGATAAGGAGGAACAACAGATGGAGATTAATTGGAAAAAGACAGACAGGCCGGATGAATTGATGACCAGGTACAGGGAAGGCGTCCCCTATCTTTCTTTTGCCGCCCTTGAAAAATCCGGCATGGTAAAACACGGATTTTCCACCCGTTACGGCGGAGTCAGCACAGGCTGTTATGCTTCTATGAATCTTTCTTTTACCAGAGGTGATGATCCGGAGCATGTACAGGAAAATTATCGGCGCATGGCCTCTGCTCTTCAGGTGGATGTCCATAAAATGGTAACCTCCTGGCAGTCTCATACCGTTCAGGTACGTCAGGTAACGACAGAGGATCTGGGAAAAGGTATCTGGAAAGAACGGGATTATCGGGACACAGACGGACTGATTACCAATATTCCGGGGATTACCCTTGTGACCTTTTATGCAGACTGCGTTCCCCTGTATCTGCTCGATCCGGTTCACAAAGCAATCGGTTTATCCCACTCCGGCTGGAGAGGGACTGTAAACCGCATGGGATTTCACACACTATCTGCTATGGAGAAGGCGTTTGGAACCAGGCCGGAAGAGGTAATCGCCTGTATTGGCCCAAGTATCTGCAAGTCCTGTTTTGAGGTAGGAGAAGAGGTAGTGGAAGCATTTCAGAGGGAATTTCACACCAGATACTGGACAGAACTCTTTTCTCCCAATGGAAAGCCTGGAAAATATCAGTTAGACCTGTGGAGAGCAAATGAGATCGTGTTTGCAGAAGCAGGCGTTTTGCCGGAAAACATCCATACTACCAATATTTGTACCATGTGCAATCCGGAGCATCTGTACTCTCACCGCATTATGGGAAATGAACGAGGAAATCTGGCGGCGTTCCTCTGCCTGAAAGAATAAAAGAAAAGGATCCAGCCTTTCTGTGTTTCTATAGACAGAGGGTTGAATCCTTTTTTGAATGTAACAGTTCAGGACGGGCATCTTCTTGACCGCTTACGGCGGTCAAGAAGCATCGGAGATTCCTACCTGATTTCCCGCCGTCCTGAATTGTTACTTTTGAATTATTTAGACGATACTTCCAACATAGTCATAGCCGTCTGCCTGATATTTCTGAAGCAGTTTCTGGATCTTCTCTGTTGGGGACAGGGAAGCGCTGATGGAAACGTCATGGTTCAGGCTGTTGATAATGGCAGCCATATATTTGCTCATATCTGCCTCGATGTACCATGGACGGGACAGCAGTTCTGCCGGACGGTAATTTAAGTTGGTAGTGATGACATAGTCAATATAACCGCGGTTATAGAATTCGTCAAATTTTTCCAGGCCGCTGGTAAACAGTCCAAAGGTACAGCATACAACGACTTTCTTTGCTTTGCGTTCTTTTAATTCTCTGGCAGTATCCAGCATACTTTCTCCAGAAGAAATCATGTCGTCAATAATTAAGACCGTTTTTCCCTCTACGGAAGAACCTAAAAATTCATGAGCCACGATAGGGTTGCGTCCGTCTACTACTCTGGAATAGTCGCGGCGTTTATAGAACATACCCATATCCACGCTTAAGTTGTTGGCCAGATAAACAGCCCGGTTCATGGCACCCTCGTCAGGGCTGATTACCATCAGGTGGTCTTTGTCAATTTTCAGTGTCTGGTCATGGGAAAACAGGGCTTTTACAAATTGGTAGGTAGGCATAAAGTTGTCAAAACCATGAAGAGGGATGGCATTCTGAACTCTGGGATCATGAGCGTCAAAGGTAATGATATTGGTTACGCCCATATGGATTAACTCTGTCAAAGCCATGGCACAGTCCAGGGATTCTCTTTTGGAACGTTTGTGCTGGCGGCCCTCATATAGGAACGGCATAATCACATTGACACGGTGTGCCGTCGCGCTGCAGGCGCCGATAATCCTCTTTAAATCCTGGAAATGGTCATCCGGAGACATATGGTTGGTATAACCGTTGACCGTATAGGTTAAGCTGTAATTGGTAATGTCTGCCATTGCAAAAATATCGGTGCCGCGGACCGATTCATTTAAAACCGCTTTTGCTTCACCAGTGCCAAAGCGGGGGCAGGAACAGTTCAGCAGATAAGATTCTGCATCATAACCGCGGTAATTTAAGTCTTCTTTGCGGCGAAGCAGTTCTGCTGTGTCATTTTTTCGAAATGTAACAATGTGGTCGTTTACCTTTTGGGCCAGATCCCGGCAGCTTTCTAAAGCCGCCAGTTTTAAGGGAGCCACAGGCAGGGAATTTTGAAAAACAAATGAATGTTCCATGTTTATCCTCCGTAAAATAATGTGGGGTTATTGATTTTTCTACTATGTTTATACCATTTTCTCTGGACAAGCGTCAATAGAGGAACAGATTTTTTTACGGCTATAACTTGTCAAAGAGGAGTTCGTCTTGTATACTAAAAGAAATAGAGAGAAAGGCCAGATAAAATGAATAAGTTATATAAAGGACATCGGATAGCCAGCGTTGACCCCGGTTCGATTGCAGAAGAAATGGAGCTGGAAGCCGGAGACTGCCTGCTTACCATTAACGGGCAGGAAATAGAAGATATATTTGACTACCAGTATTACGTAAACAGCGACCGGATGACCATGATTGTCCGAAAGGAAAATGGAGAAGAGTGGGAACTGGACATTGAAAATGACTATGAGGATTTAGGCATAAACTTTGAAAACAGCCTGATGAGCGATTATAAATCCTGCACCAATAAGTGCATTTTCTGTTTTATTGACCAGATGCCTCCTGGAATGAGGGATACCCTGTATTTTAAAGACGACGATTCCAGATTATCCTTTTTACAGGGCAATTACGTGACGCTCACCAATATGAAGGAAAAGGACATTGACCGGATTATCCGGTTTAAATTAGCCCCTATCAATATTTCTGTACACACCACCAATCCTGCTCTTCGATGCGAGATGCTGCACAACCGGTTTGCAGGGGAATCCTTAAAGCTGATTGACCGGCTGTACGAGGCAGAGACTCCCATGAACGGCCAGATCGTATTGTGTAAGGGGATTAATGACGGGGAAGAACTAAACCGTACCATTTCGGATCTGACCAGATATCTGCCTTATATGGAAAGTGTTTCCGTCGTTCCGGTAGGTCTTTCCAAATTCCGGGACGGCCTGTATCCTTTAGAGCCATTTACCAAAGAGGATGCAGAAAAAACCATTGATTTAATTGAATCCTGGCAGAAGAAGATTTATGAAGACCATGGGATTCATTTTATTCACGCCAGCGATGAATTTTACATTCTGGCAGAGCGGCCTCTGCCGGAGGAAGAACGGTACGACGGATACCCGCAGCTGGAAAACGGAGTGGGGATGTTAAGGCTTTTGGCCTCAGAGGTACGGCAGGCTCTGGATGAAAAGAAGGGACAGGAGGATCCGAGCGCCATTGCAGGCGGCATTTCCATTGCTACAGGCCGTCTGGCCTATCCGTATCTAAAGAAGTATTTAGGCTGGATTATGGAAGAATATC
>URUX01000172.1 GCA_900551135.1 uncultured Clostridium sp. | reverse complement strand
GATGAATGATACAGAGGAAAAGAAGACTCCGCTTCAGATCAGTCTGGATCAATTCAGCGGACGGCTGGCCATGGCCATTATGGGGATTTGTCTGGTGGTATTTTTAGCAGCTTTGTACCGGGGCAGCCGGATACTGGATGCCATGATGTTCGCAGTGGCGCTGGCGGTAGCGGCAATTCCAGAAGCATTGGGAACCATTGTTACAATCGTACAGGCTATGGGAACCCAGAGAATGGCAAAGCAAAATGCCATCATTAAAGATTTAAAGGCAGTAGAAAGTCTTGGCTGCGTATCTGTAATCTGCAGTGACAAGACGGGAACCCTTACCCAGAACAAAATGTCAGTTCAGGCAATATACGAAAACGGGCGGAGTACAGATGTGCTTTCGGGGCACAGGGCTGGGAGAGCGGGAAAGCAGGGAGAACTTTCGGTCCTGGAAGCTGCTGTGCTGGCAAATGATGGAGAACTCGTCAATGGAAGGGAATATTTAGGCTCTCCGACAGAGATCGCCCTTCTCCAAATGGCGGCAGACCAGGGAATCTGTATTTCTGCAGTTCGGAACCGGTGGAGCCGTTTGGAGGAAAATCCGTTTGATTCCAAACGTAAGCGGATGAGCGTATTGTGCAGACGCCAGGATGGAAAACAGGTGCTGGTTGTAAAAGGAGCCTGGGACGTTTTGATGCCCAGATGTACGCATATTGAAAAAAACGGCAGAAAGAGTCTGCTTACCTTAAGAGAGATTCAGGATATAAAAAGCCAGAACGAAAAATGGGGACAGGAAGGTCTGCGGGTACTGGCGTTTGCTTACCGTACAGGCGGAAAAACAGATGACGAAACCGATCTTACGTTTATTGGCCTTGCAGCCATGATGGATCCGCCTCGTCCAGAGAGCGGAGAGGCAGTAAGAAAGGCCAGAGAGGCGGGAATCAAGCCGGTGATGATTACGGGAGACCATCCGGCGACAGCAAAAGCGATTGCAGAAAAAATCCAAATCTTTCTTCCCGGGGAAATGGTTGTTGCCGGTTCGGAACTGGATCAGATGACAGACAGAGAATTGGATAAAAAACTGGAAGATATTTCTGTTTATGCCAGAGTATCTCCTGAGCATAAAATAAGGATTGTAGAAGCCTGGCAGAGAAAGGGAAGCGTGGTTGCCATGACAGGCGACGGAGTAAATGACGGCCCGGCATTAAAGAAGGCAGATGTTGGAGTAGCCATGGGGCTGGGGGGAACGGAAGTTTCCAGAGACGCAGCATCGATGATTCTGTCAGATGATAATTTTGCTACGATTATTTCAGCAGTAGAAAATGGCAGAAATGTATATCGGAACATTCAAAACGCCATAGACTTTCTGCTGTCAGGAAATATGGCTGGTATTTTCTGCGTCCTTTATACGTCTCTGCTGGCGCTTCCCATGCCGTTTGCTCCGGTACATCTGCTGTTTATTAATCTGGTTACCGATTCTCTTCCGGCGCTGGCTATCGGTATGGAACCAGCAGAAGATGGATTGTTAAAGCAAAAGCCAAGAGATCCGTCAAAGGGAATTATGAATCCGTCTTTTATTAAGGACATTTTTATACAGGGAGGCCTGATTGCGGTATGTACTATGGCTGCTTATTATGCGGGGCTGGCATCAGGGCCGGCTGTGGCGGCAACCATGGCTTTTTCCACGCTGACCATGGCCAGATTGTTTCATGGATTTAACTGCAGAAGCCATCACTCGATTTTTTATTTAGGACTGTTCAGCAACCTGTACAGCATTATGGCATTTGAGGCCGGGGCAGTTCTGCTGGCAGCAGTTCTGTTTGTGCCAGAACTTCAGAACCTGTTTGCAGCCTCTGATTTGACCATGAAGCAGATTGGGATGACTGCAATTGTTTCGCTGGTTCCAACCATTGTGATTCAGGGCTGGAAAATGGCCAGAGAATGGGTAAAATCATAAAATTTCAAGTGTTGACATTTCTTTCCTGTTTGTGTTAGCATGGTGGTAATGAAATACAGAATAAAAAGAAGCGAGGTGGCTAAACGGCAACGTTTATTTACGTCGCTTCTTTTTTGCTTTATCAGTTTGGGACAAGGAGTAAAGAATATGAAATTAGTAGCGTATCAATTGGAACTGGAGCAGAAAACCAGAATAGGGGTATTGAATTCAGAGGGGACCTGGGTATATCCGGTCAGGAGCATTGGAGTGGACTACAGCGATATGGGAAAGCTGATAGAAGAGATTGGAGAATCTGAACTGCAGCTGCTGGAATATGCCAGTACGAAAGAGCCGTATGACATCCATGGAGCGGCTCCTTTGGGAGAAGTTCATCTGCTTGCTCCGATTCAGTATCCCAGACAAGACGTAATCTGTCTGGGAGTTAATTATATGGCTCATGCAGAAGAGTCTGCGCGGTTTAAAAAGGAGGAATTTGACGGAAAACGCCAGCATGCGGTTTATTTTTCCAAACGTGTCAATAAAGCGACAGCGGACGGCGATCCGATACCAGGCCATTTCGATATAGTGGACAGCCTGGATTATGAAGCAGAACTGGCGGTAATTATCCGGAAAGAGGCGAAAAATGTGCCGCCGGAACAGGTCAGGGATTATCTGTTTGGATATACCATTATCAATGATGTCAGCGCCCGTAACGTTCAGAATGCCCATAAACAGTGGTATTTTGGAAAGAGTCTGGATGGATTTTTGCCAATGGGTCCCTGTATTACCACTGTGGACTCCATTCCTTATCCGCCAAAGCTTTCCATTCAGTCCTATGTCAATGGGGAACTGCGCCAGGACAGCAGCACAGAACAGATGATTTTTGATATTGATCACATTGTAAGCGAATTGTCGAAAGGAATGAGCCTTCAGGCAGGAACGATTATTTCCACAGGAACGCCTGCAGGAGTGGGGATGGGATTTGAGCCTCCCAAATTTTTAAAAGTCGGCGATGAAGTGGAATGCAGAATCGAAGGAATCGGCAGCATTAAAAACCGGGTGGAAAATTAAAAAAACAGTTGACAGCATCGGAAAAGTTTATTATACTAATATCAGTAATAGTTACTAATATTAAGGAGAGATGCTGTTATGAAGACAATCAAATACAGCCGGCAGAGGGAGTCGATTAAGGCCTGTCTGATGGCTCGTAAAGATCACCCCACAGCGGATGCCATCTATGCATCAATCCGTGAAGAGTATCCGAATATCAGTCTCGGAACCGTGTACCGCAATCTGAATCTTCTGGAAGAGATTGGAGAGGTGAGGAAGCTTCGGTGCGGCAGCGGACCGGACCATTTTGACGGAGATATGACTCCTCATTACCATTTTCTCTGCAGAAAATGCGGCAGGGTAGCAGATATGCCCATGACCCACATGGAGGAAATCAATACCCTGGCAGGACGTTATTATCCAGGGAGGATAGACGGCCATGAAATGGTATTTTACGGAGAATGCTGTGAGTGTCTGGCTATGAAAAAAATGGAAAATATTTTAAGAAAACCAGTTGACAAAACCAGCTAAGTGTGGTAAATTAAAATAGTAATCATTACTGATTTTGAAACAGAAAAATTAAAAACTTTAAAGAAAATTATAAATAAGAAAAGGAGAAAATTTACTATGAAAAAATGGGTTTGTACAGTATGTGGCTATGTTCATGAGGGTGAGACTGCTCCGGAGTTCTGTCCAGTATGTAAGGTTCCGGCAGACAAGTTCAAATTACAGGAAGATGAGATGACCTGGGCAGCAGAGCACGTTGTTGGCGTAGCACAGGGCGTTAGCGAAGATATTATTGCAGATTTAAGAGCAAACTTCGAGGGCGAGTGCAGCGAAGTTGGTATGTATTTAGCAATGGCAAGAGTTGCTCATAGAGAAGGTTACCCAGAGATTGGTTTATACTATGAGAAGGCAGCTTGGGAAGAGGCTGAGCACGCTTCCAAGTTCGCAGAACTGTTAGGCGAAGTTGTTACCGATTCTACCAAGAAGAACCTGGAATTAAGAGTTGCTGCTGAAAACGGCGCTACCGCTGGCAAGACTGACCTGGCTAAGAGAGCAAAAGCAGCTAACCTGGATGCAATCCATGATACCGTTCATGAGATGGCAAGAGACGAAGCTCGTCACGGCAAAGCATTCGCAGGCCTGTTAAAGAGATACTTTGGCTAATTAAATAGTTGGAATTATTTCCGCAGTATGGACCGGTCCTGATGGGCCGGTCTTTTTGCGGTCTGTCATTGGGAAAACTTATAGAAAAAGTGATTTCATATTTGTTTTTTTCTGGTATACTGGAAATAACTGCTTCCAGTGAAAAGAGATTCACAGACAGGGGCAGGGAGAAATGAGGAAGAACATGGATCAAAATTTTAACCCGGGGATGACAGATGGAAGGCTCTATTCTCTAAACGATATGGTTCGGGCCGGATGCGGCGGCTGTGAAGGATGTTCTGCCTGCTGTCAGGGTATGGGAGGAATTATACTGACTCCTGGAGACATTTATAAACTGACAGCGCATTTTGGCTGTTCATTTGAAACGTTAATGGCAGACAGGATAAAACTTCAGATGGAAGACGGTCTGATTCTTCCTGGCCTTCAGACTGCAG
>URUX01000171.1 GCA_900551135.1 uncultured Clostridium sp. | reverse complement strand
TTATTTATGGATCGTACCTGCATGCCGACAGAAGAAGAACAGTTTGAGGCCTATAAGAAAGTAGCAGTTGCTTTAAACGGCAAGCCGGTTATCATTCGTACCCTGGATATTGGAGGAGACAAAGAGATTCCGTATATGGGTCTGGAAAAAGATGAAAATCCATTCCTGGGCTACCGGGCAGTCCGTTTCTGCCTGGACAGAAAAGAAGATATTTACAAACCTCAGCTGCGCGCTCTTTTACGTGCCAGCGCTTTTGGAAACATTAAAATCATGGTTCCTCTGGTAACCTGTATTGATGAACTTCGGGAAGTAAAAGCAATCATTGCACAGTTAAAAGCAGAACTGGACGAGGCAGGCATTGCTTACAACAAAGACATTCAGGTGGGAATCATGGTGGAGACGGCAGCCGCTTCTCTGATTGCAGATATTTTTGCAAAGGAAGCAGACTTCTTCAGCATTGGAACCAATGATTTAACCCAGTATACCATGTCGGTTGACCGGGGAAATGATAAGGTGTCTTACCTGTATTCTCCATTAAATCCGGCGGTATTAAGAAGTATTAAGAGAATTATTACCTGTGGACGGGAAGCGGGAATCATGGTTGGCATGTGCGGAGAAGCAGCCAGTGATCCGTTAATGATTCCTCTGCTGTTAGCGTTTGGCTTAAACGAGTTCAGTATGAGCGCTTCTGCCATCTTAAAGTCCAGAAAGCTGATTACCGGCTACAGCATTGAGGAACTTCAGGCAGTTGCAGAACAGGCTATGAGTTTTGATACCGAAAAAGAAGTATCTGATTTTATGAAAAAATTTGTGGAGCAGTAATACATGATTGTTTTTGGCATTGGCTATCTAACCAGCTTTCTGCTGGCTCAGGCCGGATGGGACATCCCATCCGGCCTGGTGCTCATAGGAACAGCGGTCTGGATGTATTGGAAAGATTATCAGCGTAGCGGTAATGTGATTCATTTACGTGGATTGTTTTTTTTAGGATTGATAGGAGGACAGGGGATTTCCTGTTTCAAGCTGAGCAGGCTTCAGACGTCCTGGTCCTGGATGACCTGGTTCTGCTTTTTTGCAGCGGCTCTGGCTTTTTACACAGGATTTTCTCTGATGGATGACAGAACCGCTGGAAGATGGGATGCAGGAAACTTTTCCAGAAATTTTAAAAATGAGCCATCTGCTACTCTGCGTACAACCAGCCTTGGAAGGAAGAGGGCGAAAACCATTGCAGATTCCGGGGGTCTGTTGATTTCTGTTGTGGGAATCACAGCAGTTTCTCTGGCTGCATTTGTGCTGGAAGCGGCAGTTTTGGGATACATTCCGTTTTTTACAAGGGGAGTACCTCATGCCTATTCTTATTTCCACATCACAGGAGTTCATTATTTTACGGTATCCTGTGTTCTGGTACCTCCGCTGGCAGTGCTGTTTTATCTGGGAAAGCCCAGGGCATCGAAAGGGGAAAAAATAACTGTGGCTGCAGCTGCAGCCATCAGCTTTCTGATTCCTGTTTTGTGTGTTTCAAGATTTCAGCTTATTTTTGCAGCAGGCCTGTCCGTGTTTGTCTATGCAGCGGTAAAGCGAACGATTCCATTGCCGGCAGCGGCAGGGACAGCAGCAGTCCTGATACCGGTTTACGTCATTTTGACTATTGCGAGAAGCCATGATGTGGCCTACTTAAACGACATTTTTGAAATGAAAAACAGTTCGATGCCTATTTTTATTACCCAGCCCTATATGTATATTGCGAATAATTACGACAATTTTAACTGTCTGGTAGAGCAGCTTCCATCCCATACGTTTGGCCTTCGGATGCTGTTTCCGTTATGGGCTCTGACGGGACTGAAATTTGTGTACCCGTCCCTTGTGTCCTTTCCGATTTATGTCACAAAGGAAGAATTGACTACCGTAACACTGCTTTACGATGCCTATTATGATTTTGGAGTAATAGGCGTGATTGCTTTTGCAGCTGTATTAGGCGGTGTCTGCGGATATCTGGTAAAACAGTTAAAACATATGCAGAATCCGGCAGGTTTTTTACTGTATGCACAGATTGCCATGTATATGGCACTGTCCTTTTTTACCACATGGTTTTCCAACCCCACAACGTGGTTTTATTTGTCGGCAACCGGAGCCATATGGGTGCTCTGCGAGGTTGTCCATAGAAGATGAGAAGGAGGAATATAAGAGATGTATAAGTCTTTAAAAGGGTTATTTGGAAGAGATAAGAACCGGGGGAAAATCTTTGCTCCTGTCAGTGGAACGTGCGTCTCTATGAGCCAGGTAAAGGATCCTACATTCAGTCAGGAAATTCTGGGAAAAGGCGTTGCCATTATTCCTTCTGAGGGAAAAGTAGTCGCTCCGGATGACGGCGAAGTGATTATGGTATTTGAAACCAGACACGCAGTCAGTATCCGTGCAAATGGAGGGGCAGAACTGATTATTCATATTGGACTGGATACGGTAAATCTTCACGGCCAGTACTTTAATGCGCGTGTAACGGCTGGAGACAAGGTAAAAAAAGGTGATGTCCTGATTGAATTTGATATGGACAAAATAAAGGAACAGGGATATGATTTGATTACTCCAATTATTATCTGCAATACTCCTGATTACCCCAATTTGGTTTGCCATACAGGCATGGATGTGAAAGCAGGAGATTTAATAATGGAGTTATAGCGCAAATAAGACTTGAAAAGCGAGGAGAACATTATGATTTCAGAAAAGATGAAGCCGTTTGTACAAAACAACTCCGCAATCCGTGCCATGTTCGAAGAAGGAAAGAAGATGGCAGCTGTCTATGGTAAGGAAAACGTCTATGATTTCAGTCTGGGAAATCCCAGCGTTCCAGCTCCGGCAGCTGTCCGGCAGGCAATTTTTGATATTCTGGAAGAAGAAGACGAAAATATGGTTCACGGATATATGAGCAATGCCGGATTTGAAGATGTTCGGGAAGCCATAGCTGAGTCTTTAAACCAGCGGTTTGAAACCAGTTTTCGGACCGAGAATATTATGATGAGCGTAGGCGCAGCCAGCGGCATGAATGTAATTTTGAAGACTATTTTAAATCCGGGAGATGAGGTTATTGCATTTGCCCCGTATTTTATGGAATATGGTTCTTATGTACGCAATTATGACGGCGTTCTGACAGTCGTTTCTCCTAATACCGAGACATTCCAGCCGAATCTTTCGGAATTTGCAGAAAAGATAAATTCAAAAACCAAAGCAGTTATTATTAATACGCCAAACAATCCGACAGGAGTGGTATATTCAGCAGAAACCCTGACACAAATCGGTGATATTTTGCGGGAAAAAAGCGCAGCTATCGGTCACCCCATTGTCCTGATTTCTGATGAACCTTACAGAGAACTGGCATATGATGGAGTAGAAGTGCCTTACGTAACCAAGTTTTATAAAGATACAGTGGTATGCTATTCTTACAGTAAATCCCTGTCTCTTCCGGGAGAGAGAATCGGCTATCTGGTGATTCCGGATGAACTGACAGACAGCAGCCAGGTGTTTGCCGCCGCATCCATTGCAAACCGTGTGCTGGGATGCGTAAATGCTCCTTCCCTGATGCAGAGAGTGATTAAGCGCTGCGTCAATGAACAGGTCAATCTGGAAGCGTATGATAAAAACAGGAATCTTTTATATAACAGCCTGAAAGAACTGGGATTTGAGTGCATTAAGCCAGAGGGAGCATTTTATCTATTTGTAAAATCACCTGTGGCAGATGAGAAGGAGTTTGTAACACTGTGTAAAAACCACAGGGTACTGGTAGTTCCCGGAACTTCGTTTGCATGTCCGGGCTATGTTCGGATTGCCTACTGCGTTTCATACCAGCAGATTGAGCGGTCTCTTCCGGCATTTCAAGAGATTGCCAAGGAGTGCGGCCTATGATGGGGTGGAAGAAAAATGTCAGAAAGGTAACTCCTTATACGCCGGGAGAGCAGCCGGCGCTGGATCGGTTAATTAAATTAAATACCAATGAAAATCCATATCCTCCGGCTCCTGGCGTCAGCCAGGCTCTGGCGGATATGGATGCAGACCGGTTTCGCAAATATCCGGATCCTGCTTCCAGGCTTTTGGTTAAAGCCCTGGCCGGACGGTATGGAGTGAAAGAAGAACAGGTTTTTGTGGGAGTCGGATCGGATGATGTGCTGGGAATGGCATTTATGACCTTTTTTAACTCGGATCAGCCGATTCTGTTTCCGGATATTACTTATTCCTTTTATCCGGTTTGGGCAGAACTGCTTCACATTCCCTATCAGATAAAAGGTCTGGATGATAACTTTAAAATCGTAAAAGAAGATTATCTGGAGAAAAACGGGGGGATTATTTTTCCAAATCCCAACGCGCCTACCGGTCTTTTGATGCCCTTAAACGAGATAGAAGAAATTGTGGCGGGAAATCCGGACTCCGTAGTGATTGTAGATGAGGCATATATTGATTTCGGCGGTCAGTCAGCCGTTCCCCTCATAGACAAATATGACAATCTGCTGGTCGTTCAGACCTTTAGCAAATCCCGTTCCATGGCTGGCGTCCGGATTGGATTTGCACTGGGACAGCCGGAATTGATTCGCGCCATGTCTGAT
>URUX01000170.1 GCA_900551135.1 uncultured Clostridium sp. | reverse complement strand
TGATCCGGATTTTTGACAGCATAACCGGCTCTGGAAGAAAGACCACCTTTATAACCAACGGTTAAGCTGATGGTATCGCCTGTTTTTACCGTATTTTCAGTAGGATAAAGGTTGGCTTTTACAAAGCGTTTTCCAGATGCTGCAATGGTCACAACGCTGTTTTTCTGTCCAAGGGCATTTAAGGCATTGCCAAGGTCTGTTTCTTTTACGCCTTCATCTAAGAGATTCATGGCAGCCAGCACACAGTCTCCGGCGAGGGAAGCTCCGAATTCATAATGTTCAATTTCATTTACGTTATTTATACGGCGGACACCGTTTTCTCCAATAAAAAGATAAGCGGCATTTTTGATACATCCGGCAGTTCCAACAAGTTTTTTTATTGCATCAATGATATAATAAGGAACATCAAAAAGCTGCAGATTGTCTTCTACAGGACTGGTAAATTGTTTCCATCCTGCGATACCAACCTGTTTACCGGCACTGATTCCGGCCTGGGACAGAAGACCCTGAATGCTTTCCGTACAATCCATGGGCTGGTTGGGGAGGGAAAAATGGGGAACATGGATAGGAGTGGCCTTAATTCGGGCAGAAGCGACTTTATTCAGGTTTTCATTTCCCATTAACATGTAGTGTGGGCCATCTGTATGCAGAACCAGTAAAGCTTCTTCAAAACGGGGAAGAAATCCGGTCAGATATTCAAAGTTGCTGCCGTGTTCCAGATCTCCATAGACCACCAGAGTATCTAACTGCTCTTCTTTCATTCTCTGGATAACTGCTTTGCATCGAATATCCATGGTCTCGTCTGTAAGCATAACTGGAATCTGGCTGCAGTCAGGGGAAGGACTGCTTACAATGCCATAATCAATTCGTTCAAAGTTATTCATAATCATTCTCTTAACCTTCTTTCCGGGATAAATTTTTGATTAGATGGAGCAGAACATCAGCGCCTTTTTTTATGCTTTCATAATCCGTCCATTCTTCCGGACAATGAGATACACCGCCGTTTCTGCTGGGGACGTAGATCATATTGGTATCACAGAAATCCGTCATGATCATAGAATCGTGACCGGTTCCGTTGTTAATTACCAGGTAACGGTATCCCAGGTCTTCACAAATAGTCTTCATCTTTTCAACGTTTTCTGCATTCATTACACTTGGACCTGTAGGATTTGGATAGTTAATCCGGCGGATTTCTTCTAACTCACATGTAATGCCGTAGTTCTGGCTTACCGTATCTAACAGGTTCTGAATCAGTTTTTTAAAATCAGTCGTTTCAGTGATTTCTTTTTTGAAGGTTCGAATTTCTATTTTGCCTTCTGCATATTCAGGAACAAACTGGTTAGAATTTGGAGTAATGTCCAGTTTTCCAACCATACCGGTTACATCCGGACCTAATGCTTTGATTTGTTCGTCAAATGCCTGAATAAAAGCGGCAGCAGCTACTAAAGCGTCTTTTCGCGTGTCCATAGGGGCGGTAGAATCGGCTGTTTTACCATAAAAGCGGATGGTATAGCGGCCAATCCCGGCCAGATATTGAATCAGACCGATTTCCACCTCTTCCCGATCCAAAACAGGTCCCTGCTCTACATGCATTTCTACAAAGTTTTTAATCGATCCGGGTTTGCGGATACAGGATTCCAGATCAGGAGTTAAGCCGTATTCAGTCATGGCTTCAAGCTTGGTCTGGCCGAAACGGTTTTTAACCGTTTTTAATTCGTCCATAGTCAGAGTGCCAACCATGGCTCTGGAATTGGTTACCCCGGTACAGGGACCAAAGGTTGCGCCTTCTTCTGCATTCATTAAGATTAATTCCAGAGGATAGTCATTTTGAAAATTTTCTTCTGTCAGGATACGCATTACTTCCAGGGCTGCAACAGTTCCGGCAGCGCCGTCAAAAGCACCTCCATTTACAACAGAATCATAATGGGAACCGAACATAACGACAGGTGCGTCCGTCAGAGTTCCTTCCCTTCTCCCGAATATGGTTCCCACACCATCTTCATAAATATCCAGATGGAGTTTTTTCATTTCGGAAACCAGATATTCTTTTGCCATGGTGTCCTCTTTTGAATAGGAAGATCTGGTTACACCGCAGCCGGGAGTAGAGGTATAGGCGGCCAGGGTCTCTAAATCTTTTTGGATACGGTTCGTGTTTGTAAGCATTTTTCATGTCCTCCTCATACGATTATTTTCTACGGAAAGAGGTGCTGTAAAATGTTAGAAAAGGTTCCAGTTTCATTTTACAGCACCATTAATATAAGTGTGTTCCAGGATGTCTGAATTTTAGTTTGCTTTTACGGCACGTTTTAACTCAGCTGCCGCTTTTTCGACTTTTGCGCCATATACAATCTGGCAGGCGGTTTCGTTAATGCGAATCAATCCTAAAGACCCCGTGGATTTCAGTGCGTTTTCATTAATCACGGATGTATCTTTTAAGATTAGACGAAGCCGGGAAATACAGTTGTCAATTTCTACAATATTGTCTTTTCCGCCAACTGCAGACATGATGGCAGAGCCTAATTCGGTCACTTCCTGCTCATAATTTACTTCATCGGATTCGTCTTCCCTGCCAGGGGTTTTGATGTTAAATTTAACGATTGCCCATTTAAATACAAAGAAGTAAATGACGGCATAAATGAGACCAATGACCACATTGATAACCCATTTGGTTTCCGGACCGCGAAGGACGCCGAACAGCATTAAGTCTACCAGGCCGCCGCCTGCATTACCGATGCATACGCCTAATAAGGTGTTAATCAGGAATGACATACCAGCCATAAATGCATGGAACAGCCATAAAAACGGAGAGATAAAGAAGAAAGCAAATTCAATAGGTTCTGTAATGCCTGTAAAGAAGCTGGTTAAACCGGCTGCTAAAAGCATACCCTTTACCCGTTCCCGATTTTTAGGATAGGCAGTTTTGTACATAGCAAAACATGCAGCAGGAAGGCCGAATACCATGAAAGGATGAGTACCCTGAGTCAGGAATCTGGTAGCCTGACGCATCATATCCATATCTGGATTGCTGGACATTAATAATTGATTAAAGATATTTAATGCACCGGAAATCTGTTCACCATCAATCATGGCTGTACCGCCGATTGGGGTAAAGCGGATAAGCTGATTTAAAATATGGTGAAGTCCGGTTGGAATCAGCAGACGCTCTAAGAATCCATAAATAAAAGTACCAAATGCTCCGGCAGCAGCTAACAGATTGCCAAAGCCGTTGATTACCATATTAAATACAGGCCAGATAAAGTACATGGCAATTGCCAAAAATGGAATGGTTACAACCATCATAATCGGCACAAAGCGTTTTCCGCTGAAAAAGCTGAAAGCAGTAGGAAGCTGGGTTTCATGGAAACGATTGTGGATCATGGCGGTCCACAAACCTACGATGATACCTCCGAAAATACTCATACGATAGGTGAAAATACCCATTACCGTATCATAAGCTGCATTTTTCTGAGTAGCTTCCAGAAGTCCCATTCCCTGACTGATTAAGTAGTCGATGCTGGTGGTTTCAGCAGTAATTCCGTTTTTTTGTAAGAAGAAACGGATAGTGGTATGGAATAAAATAAATCCGATCACAGATGAAAAAGTGGCTACTTCTCTGTCTTCTTTTGACATTCCCTGGGCTACAGACATACAGAATAAAATGGGCAGCAAGCCGAAAAGGCCTCCGGCAAGGGAATTGATTAAACTGACAAAGTCATTAACAAAGCCTACATTAGCCAGTGCGTTTCCAAATACATTTGGATTCTGAAGAGTAGAAGCCAAACCTAAAAGTAAACCTGCGGCAACAATGATAGATAACGGTCCCATCAGAGATTTGCCTAGCTTTTGTATAAATGTTCTCATACTATCCTCCTAAATGATTTTAAAATAGTGATTTTTCACGTGCGCACTGTGACTGAAATCCTGATTTGATTATAATGTTTGTAATTATTTAACACAATATTTGGGAAGAGTTTAGGGAAAATGTTGGATAAAAGAAAAATGTTACATTTTATGAAATTTATTACATAAATTATAATAAACCGCAGAATTGTATGGTATAATGAACCTTATAAGGATTCTAATCAGGGAAAATCCAATATTTTTGCGGTGCTTATAAAACACATAGGGGGGAGAGTATTTGTTTACGAAGATTTTATATGGGATTGCGGCAGTCTGGCTTGCCGTTTCTTTTTGCAAAGATCGGAAAAAGACCAGAATGGCATTAAAAAAGGCATGGAAGTCCTTTGAAAATATTTTGCCGTTTATCCTGGCCATTTTATTGCTGATGGGACTGATTTTGTCTGTGCTGGATGAAAGGACAGTATCCAGGCTGATAGGAGCAGAATCAGGGACGGTGGGCATGGTAATAGCAGCAGTGGTAGGGTGTATTACTCTGATTCCAGGATTTGTGGCCTTTCCGCTGGCTGCTTCTCTGGTGAAAGCTGGCGCCGGATATGGTCAAATCGCGATCTTTGTTTCTACATTGATGATGGTTGGCGTAGCCACATTTCCAATGGAAAGCAAATACTTTGGCCGTAGTGTGGCTATAAAAAGGAATGTACTGTCTCTGATAATTGCAGTTAGTACATCTTTTCTGAT
>URUX01000169.1 GCA_900551135.1 uncultured Clostridium sp. | reverse complement strand
TACTTTTGCAGACACTGGAAATCCCTGGGCAATCAGTTCGTTTACAGTGGTATCCTGCTTTTTAAACGAAGTTCCCAAATCGCCCTTTGCCAGATTTTTTAAGTAACGGACATACTGCTGGGGAATCGGATCATTCAGTCCATACTGCTCAGAAATCTTTTCCAGAATTTTAGGCGGTACATTTCGATTTTCAGCCGGACTGAAAGGCCCGCCTGGAATGATATGCAGCAGACAGAAGGTAATCGTTATCAGTACAAACAGGGATACGATTCCTGCACCAATTCTTTTTAAAATATATTTGACCATTGTCATTCCTCCCTTTCTTTTCCGCGGTGGAATGTGAATAATTACTCACTGCGAATAATTAAGTTTCATTTTACATAGTATTGGACTAAAAGTCAAGTAAAGGACTCTTTATATTTCGCAATATTGGGCTTATATCTTGACAATTCTTCTCTTTTTTGTGTAGGATCAATGCAAAGCAACTGGTATTTCCCCCATTGACAAAAGGAGATTTGGAAATGTCTGTAAAATCATCTGTATTAACTTACCTGGAATCCCAGAAAAACAACTATGTTTCCGGAGAGGAACTGGCCTCCCGTCTTTCCTGTTCCCGCACGGCTGTATGGAAGGCAATCCAGTCCCTGCGGAAAGAAGGATATTCGATTAAAGCCGTTACCAACAAAGGCTATCTTCTGGAAAAAGACAGCGGATTTTTATCTCCGGAAGCCATCTCTTCCTATATGAATCCCTCCGGCTCTCCAGTACCGATTATGGTATATAAAGAAGTGTCTTCTACCAATCTGGTTCTTCGTCAAAAAGTATTGGAGGCTCCTTCTCCTCTGCCGGATGGAACCATGGTTCTGGCAGAAAGTCAAAGCGCCGGACGAGGCCATCTGGGACAGGCTTTTTTCTCTCCGGCAAATTCCGGCCTGTATCTGAGTCTCTTATACCATCCCCAAAAACGGCTTTCCCAAAGCCGTCTCATCACGGCTGCTGCTGCCACAGCCGTCTGGGAAGCCGTCTCTTCGGTATGCGGATATGAACTGGATATTAAATGGGTCAATGACCTGTATTTGCACGAAAAAAAGATAGGAGGAATCCTGACAGAAGCCTCTTCCAGTATCGAAACAGGAGAAATCGACTGTGTCATTACCGGAATCGGGCTGAATTTAAAAGAACCGGAAGGCGGATTTCCCTGCTCTTCCGGTTCGGATATCGGCGCACTTACAACAGATGGCTGTGCTTCAGACGGTTCTCCCATAAATCGAAACCAACTGGCCGCAGCGATCTGCAGCCGCTTTTTACAATTGGCAACGGAAACTTCTGTCCCGGATATTTACCGGAAACGCAGCATGATTCTGGGACGCCCCGGAATCATAACCGGTCCGGACGGAATCTCCCAGCCAGTACTCCCCCTTTCTGTCGAAGATGATGGCAGTCTGACCTGCCGTACCGCCGATGGAAGGGTTCTCTCCTTTCCTTATGGCAATATACGCCTGACTGATTAACAGCCAGGCGTATATTTTTGATAAATTATTCATTTATTCTTATAATAATTCGTAATAACTTCCGTTTGGCTTATTTTCTGCCAAAACACAGGCTATCTTAAACCGCTGCCGCAGTTCTGACCGAGCCCTTATAAACTGATCCAGCCCATTACATTGGCAATGGAACTTACCAAAATAATAATCAAAAAGGCCGGAGACACGTATTTTAAGAAGAAGTTGTACATCTTTTTCCGCTTAAACGAAGAGGAAATCTCCACTTCTTCTGCAATCTTCTTTAATCCTACAACCCTGAGAACCAGAATGCAGGTTGCAAGAGCTGCAAGAGGCATCATTACCGAATTGGTCAGGAAGTCAAAGAAGTCTAAAATCGACATTCCAAACGGCTTGATAAAGTCTAATACATTGAAGCCCAGTGCAGATCCAGATCCCAGCACAACCAGAACAACTCCCATCAGCAGAACGCTTGCCTTACGGCTGATTCCAAGCTGATCCGTAATGGTGGACACGCTGGTTTCCATCAGGGAAATCGCGCTGGTCAGAGCTGCAAAGAATACCATCAGGAAAAACATCACGCCTGCGACAGTTCCCATTCCCATACTTGCAAATACCTTTGGTATGGTAATGAACATCAGAGACGGGCCCGCCTGCAGAGTTTCAGGAGCACCGCCGGAAAACGCAAATACCGCCGGAATGATCATTAAACCTGCCAGCAGCGCAATTCCTGTATCAAATACTTCTACCTGTCTGGTAGACTGCTCAATGTCTACATCCTTCCCGATATAAGAACCATAGGTATATAAAATACCCATTGCAATGGAAAGAGAATAGAACATCTGTCCCATAGCCGCCACAACCGTCATCCAGGAAAAGTTCTTAAAGTCCGGAAGCAGGAAATATTTTACTCCCGCCATTGCTCCCGGACGGGTAACCGAATAGATGGCTACAAAAACAGCCAGAATAACCAGAAGAGGCATCATAATCTTGGATACCTTTTCTACACCGTGTTCCACCCCAGCCATAATCACGACAATTACACATGCCGCAAACAGTAAAAACCAGATTTCCATACTTGGACCATTTAAAGTGAAGTTTGTGAAATACTGATCCTGTGCCAAAACCTGCGCATTTCCTCTTAAATACTCAAATAAATACTTCATAACCCAGCCGCCGATGGCACTGTAGTATGGAACAATCAGCATCGGGATTACTGCATTGAACCAGCCGCCGATCTGAAAGGCTTTTCCTTTTCCAAAGTGTCCAAATGCTCCTACCGGACTTTTTCTGGTCATACGCCCTAATGTCGTCTCCGTCACAATCAGCGTGAATCCAAACGTCAGCATCAGGATTAAGTATACCAGCAGAAACATACCTCCGCCAAACTTTGCTGCCAAATACGGGAATCTCCATATATTTCCCAAGCCAACTGCTGAACCTGCTACAGCCAGCACGTAACCCATTCTTCCTGAAAAGCTTGCTCTCTCGCTTTTCGGTTTTTTCTGGTCATTCTTGTTGTCCATTCCTCTTTCCTACCCTTTCTTATGTATATAGCGTCTATTATAGCGTAAAATCGCCTTAATGTCTCGCTATTTTTAAAAAAGGTGTAAAAGAGCCGGATTTCGTGGACAAAACCATCACCGGTTTACAGAAGTCCAATCATATTCCAATAGGGAATTCCCAAAATCAAGAGGTACAAAAAGGCTACTGCCATTTTCATGGCCATACCTTTCATAAAATCTTTCAAGGTCATAAGACCATATGAAAACGGAATCAGATACAATGCACATTCATAGGGAAGGAGCAGCTGATCCAAGCCCTGATAAAACGTATACAGAACCGGATACGGATTGACTCCCACGTTTTCTGCAATTTGCGCCAGCGGCGCTCCCAATGAAGCCATTGCCGCTAACGGGGTCAGCAGGAAGTTTACCAAAACAGCAATCAGCCATACAGCTGCCAAAAGAACAGTATGATTAAGTTTATACAGATAAGGAAATAATATATCTGCCAGAATCTGGCCAAATCCTAACTGGTTTGCTACCATACCAATGGTCATACATCCTGTGATGAAAAACAGGAATGGGTAGTTCACCTGCCGTATATCTTCTTCTTTGGAAATTCCAATGATCGGAATAAACCCTGCAAAAGCAGCAATCAGGAAACCATACATCATTTCTTTTCCGCTAATCAGATATAAAAACAGACATACAATAATCACTGTTGCTTTTTTCTCTGCCGCAGTAATCTTGCCCAGTTTTTTCTGTTCGCTGACATAGTATTCTTTTCCATTAATCTTCATCTCTGCGCGGAACATCTTTGATAAAAGAAATATCAGCAGCGGTATCATCGGAATAAATATGGCATTTTGCTTTAAATAGTCAATATATAAAATCGGCTTTTCTGCTGCGCCCATTAATACGCCTGCATTGCTGGGATCAAAAATAAAAAATCCAGGGACTAATGTGGAGAATACTCCTGCCAGCATAATTCCAGCGCCAGCTTTTGATTTTTCAATTCCCAGGGCTTTGCAGATACTATAAGTAAAAGCCGCCGTTACCGGCACAAATCCTCCTGGCATAACAAAATTGGAAATCATGCCAAATAGAAATATCCCCCAAAGGATCCCGTTATACGTTCCTCCGGTTTTTACAATACACCAGACTGCCACTCTTCTTAAAAGTCCGATCCGCTCCAGCGTATTAGACAAAATAAACGCGCCCAATACCATCCAGGGGATATTTGTCGTCCAGGGCGCATATACCAGTTCAAACGAAGACAGATTTAAAATCAAATATCCAATGGGAAGCAGAATTGCGGTTACTGCATTCGGAAGCAGTTCCAGGCCAAACGTCAAAACTCCCCATAAAGTCAAACACAAAAACAGCTTAATCTCATGAGTAAATGCTCCCTGTTCCGGCAAAAACAGAACCACGGCCGGAATTCCCAGCGCCACAGCCCATTTCAGCACATTCCCATAATTTTTCCCAGGTTGTATCCCTTCCATTTTTCTTTTTTCCTCCATTCGCACTATTTGTTTTAATTTTAACAAAGCAGCGAATGGATGCCCATCAGTATTCCCTTGAGGGGATACAAGAAAATTTTGTCAGG
>URUX01000168.1 GCA_900551135.1 uncultured Clostridium sp. | reverse complement strand
CTGTCATTATTCAGGTGACTTATTTTAAGAAAACCGGCGGCAAACGAATTTTTAAAATGGCGCCGATCCACCACCATTTTGAATTGTGCGGATGGTCTGAAACAAGAGTAGTAGCGGTATTTTCAATTATTACCGCAATTTTGTGTCTGGTAGCATACTTAGGATTATAGGAGGTTTTACTATGAGTCAGGGACAAAAGGTCATTGTAGCAGGGACCGGAATCAGCGGCATTGCAGCTACGAAACTGCTGCTGGAAATTGGCGGAGAGGTAGTCCTGTATGATGGAAATGCGGAACAGGACGCAGAAAAAATCAAAGCGTCTTTTAAAGAACATGCAAAAGTAACCGTAGTGTTAGGAGAGTTAAAGCGTACCGATTTAGTAGGGGTAGAACTGTGTATCGTAAGTCCTGGAGTTCCCATGGATTCTCCTTTTGTGGCAACGATTGTAGACGCCAATATTCCTATCTGGGGAGAGATTCAGTTGGCTTACCACTGTGCAAAGGGAAAGCTGGCGGCTATTACCGGAACCAATGGAAAGACGACGACCACAGCCCTTACAGGAGAGATTATGAAAGCCCACTATGAGAGCGTATTTGTAGTGGGAAATATCGGTATTCCATATACCCAGATTGCCCTAGAAACCCAGGATGAGTCGGTAACCGTAGCAGAAATTTCCAGCTTCCAGCTGGAGACGATTATGGATTTTCATCCCAATGTCAGCGCAATTTTAAACATTACCCCGGATCATTTAAACCGGCATAAAACCATGGCAAATTACATTGACATTAAAAAGAGCATTACCTTAAATCAGACGGATCTGGACAGTGTGGTGTTAAACTATGATGATCCGGTTTTAAGGGAATTTGGCGAGGATGAAGAGAAAAAACTGAAGCCAAAGGTGATTTTTTTCTCCAGCAGAGAAAAGCTGAAAGAAGGCTTTTACTTAGACGGGGATGACATTATGTACCGTCATAACGGACGGGAGACTCTGGTTATCAACGTCCACGATATGAACCTGCTGGGCCGCCATAATTATGAAAATGTAATGGCTGCCGCTGCCGTCAGTCTGGAGATGGGCGTGCCGATGGAGACCATCCGCAGGGTAATCAGCCAGTTTCAGGCAGTTGAGCACAGAATTGAGTTTGTACTGGAACGTTCCGGAGTAAAGTATTATAACGACTCCAAGGGAACCAATCCCGATGCGGCGATTCAGGCAGTAAAGGCAATGCCGGGGCCGACGATTCTGATTGCCGGCGGATATGACAAGGGCAGCCAGTATGATGAGTGGATTGAAAGTTTCGGAGATAAAGTAAAGTATCTGGTGTTAATCGGCCAGACCAGGGATAAGATTGCAGAATGCGCCAAAGCCCATGGATTTACAGAAATTATGTATGCAGAAGATATGTCTGAGGCAGTAAAGGTCTGTGCGTCTTATGCCAATATGGGAGACAATGTGCTCTTAAGTCCGGCCTGCGCAAGCTGGGGCATGTTTAAAAACTACGAAGAACGAGGACGTATTTTTAAAGAGTGTGTCCGTAATCTGTGACAGCAGCAGGAAAGCAGTAATTAGGAGGAACTTGGATGGCAGAACATCAGGAAGCAAAGAAAAAAGGAAAAGTACGCCGGTTTTATGACTACAGCCTGGTATTTACCATCATTTTTCTGACGGTATTTGGTCTGGTAATGATTTACAGTTCCAGTTCTTATTCTGCCCAGCTGGCTTATAAGGGAGATGACTTTCACTTTGTGCGCCGCCAGGGATTTATTGCTCTTGGCGGACTGGCAGCAATGTTTGTTATTTCCAAAATGGATTACCATTTTTTTGCCAGATTCGCAAAGCTTGCTTACATATTGTCCTATATTTTGATGATTCTGGTTATGACCATCGGTGATGAACGAAACGGTCAGAAAAGGTGGCTGGGAATCGGAGGCCTTTCCTTTCAGCCCACTGAGTTTGTAAAGATTGCGCTGGTGCTGTATCTGTCGGTTGTCATCGTAAAAATGGGAAAGCGGCTAAACGAATACGAAGGGATCTGGGCCATTGCCATCCGTACGTTCCCAATCGGCGCCATTGTTGCAGTAAATAACTTAAGTTCCGGTTTGATTATTATGGGAATCGGATTTGTGATGGCATTTGTGGCCTGTAAGAAAAAGATGCCGTTTGTGATTTGCGTGGCATTGGCGGCAGTTGCCTTTTTTACAGCAGGTCCCATTGTTCAGTTTATCTATAATAAAGATCCGGATATTGGATACCGGCTGAGCCGTATTCTGGTCTGGCAGGATCCGGAGGCGTTTGCTTCCGGAGGCGGCTATCAGGTTCTTCAGGGACTGTATGCCATTGGTTCCGGCGGTCTCTGGGGAAAGGGACTGGGAGAAAGCGTCCAGAAGCTGGGATTTTTGCCGGAAGCACAGAATGATATGATTTTTTCTGTTATCTGTGAAGAACTGGGACTGTTTGGCGCAGTATCGGTGATCCTGGTATTTCTATTTATGATTTACCGGTTTATGATCATTGCCAATAATGCGCCGGATTTGCTGGGCGCCATGATAGCAGTAGGAGTTATGGGGCACATTGCCATTCAGGTAATCTTAAATATTGCAGTTGTAACCAATACCATTCCCAATACGGGAATTACCCTTCCCTTTATCAGCTACGGCGGTACATCCGTCCTGTTTTTGCTGGCAGAGATGGGACTGGTATTAAGCGTTTCCAACCAAATCAAGCTGGAACGGTAAGCCCGGGAAGCAGAGATATTTTTCGGCGGACGAGGTACACAATCCAGTTCTCTTTCATAGAATATGGTATGAGAGGGAAAAGGAGCGATGGCTGTGATTTTAGTCCGGAATGCAGGCCCGCTAAGAGGCGAAATAGAAATCCAGGGTTCCAAAAATGCGGTGCTGCCGATGATGGCGGCCGCGCTCCTTGGAGAAGGGAGTACGACGTTTACCAATGTCCCCAGAATACAGGATGTGTTCTGTATGATGGGGATTTTGCGGTTTATAGGCTGCAGGTGTGAACTGGATGGAAATACCCTGACTATCGATGCCGCAGTTGTGAAGCAGACTCAGATTCCGGAAGAATATGTGACTGCCATGCGATCCTCGGTTATGATGCTGGGAGCGCTGGTTGCAAGAAAAGGAGAGGCTGAAACCTGGTATCCGGGAGGCTGTTTAATCGGCAGAAGACCCATTGATCTGCACATAAAAGCCCTTACCTGTCTGGGAGCGGAGATTACCGAAGAAAATGGACGGATTGTGGCTAAAAGCCAGGGACTTACCGGCGGTGACATTGAATTTGCCTACCCCAGTGTCGGAGCCACAGAAAATGCTCTTCTGGCTGCGGTAACAGCCCGGGGAACGACCAGGATTGTGGGGGCTGCAAAAGAACCGGAGATTGAAGAACTGTGTCTTCTGCTGAACCAGATGGGAGCAGAGATTCGGGGAATCGGAACCAGTTCGCTGACCATTCAGGGCGTGAAAAAGCTGTCCGGCGTAACAAGACGGGTAACGGGAGATCGGATTGTGGCAGGTACTTATCTTGCGGCAGTAATGGCGTGCAGGGGAAGGGCGCTGTTAAAGGGAGTAAATCCCGATCATTTAGGGGCAGTTCTGAAAAATTTTTCCAGGAGCGGAGCCCGTTTTGAAACCGGGGATCAGTTCATAGAAGTGGTAATGGAACATTCTCCCAGGGGATTTGAGGTGGTTACAGAACCGTATCCGGGATTTCCGACGGATCTGCAGTCGCCGGCCATGGCGGTGATGGCAGTGGGAACCGGAAGTTCCAGGATTGTAGAGACCGTATTTGAAAGCCGTTTTGGTCTGGCAGAAGAACTGAAAAAGCTTGGAGCCAGAATTGACATTCAGGGAAATGAGGCCAGGATTTGGGGAGCAGAAGGGGATTTCCGGTTAAAAGGAACGGTCTTGGAAGCAACCGATCTGAGAGGCGGTGCGGCAGCCCTGATAGGAGGCATGGCGGCAGACGGAACGACTGCAGTAACCAAAAGCAGGTATATTAAAAGAGGGTATGAGGATATCTGCCGGGATTTAAGAAGTCTTGGTGCAGATGTCTGGGAAGAAGCTTCGTGGAAATAGCCTTATAGGAAAGGAAAGCGAGAAGCGGCGCAGATGAAAAGTGGAAGACGTCTAAAAAAATGGATTCTGGCGGCAGCCCTGGTGCTGCTGTCAGCGTTGCTGTTGTGGTTCATACGGATTAAAGAAATTACCATAACGGGAAGTACCAGGCATACCAGCGAGCAGATGGTAAACCTGTTATTTCCGGATACCATTGACAGGAATACGCTGTACTGCTTATATAAAGAAAAATTTCAGCCTCATAAAGAAATCACCTTTGTGGCGGATTACGATATTATTTTCCGAAGTCCGTTTAAAGTGGAGGTCATGGTTTACGAGAAAAGCATTGTAGGCTACGTTTCTTATTTAAACAGTTATATGTATTTTGTGACCCGCCCCACCATTTCGGGCATCATGGGCGCCTTCGGCGCGGCCCTGGCCGCCCGGGACCTGCACCTGGAGAAGAGTGCCATTCTTCCCGCCAAGGCTCTGGAGAAGTTCACCCATGTGGCCAAGCCCGCCACCTGCGGCCTGTGCACCAACCACTGCTCCCTCACCATCAACACCTTTGATGGCGGGC
>URUX01000167.1 GCA_900551135.1 uncultured Clostridium sp. | reverse complement strand
AGGTAATAAACGAATCGCCGGCCCCCATTGTATCTTTGGCTTTTACCAGGCATGGAGACTGCTCATAGAACTTATCTCCAACCATTACAAACGAACCTTTAGAGCCTCTGGTTGCAATCACAATCTGACGGCATCCATACTCTCTGATCCGATTCATAATCTTACGGATTTCTTCTTCTTCCATATCTCCGCAAGAAATCTCCGCACAATCAATGTACGGACAGCATTGTTTTAAATATTCATCTGTATAGCGGTTTGAAAAATCCATGGAAACAAATTTTCCTGCCCGTCTGATAGCTGGAAGTTCCTGTTCCATAAAGCTGTGAATACTGGTATGAATCAAATCATATTCTGCAATATACTGCTCATCAATCTCGGTCAGTACCGGGGGTTTTATTCTGGAAATGCCGCCTGTATTTCCTTCTAAAAATACCCTGTCCCCATCTACCAGCTGAACTCTGGCACAGCCGTTCTCTCCATGTTCCAAACGGCAGTGGGAAAGATCCAGTCCCAGTTCTTTTGTGACAGAATATACATGCTGACCAACCTCATCATCTCCAAACGTTCCAAGATAAGCTGCCTCAGCACCAAACAATTTTGCAAACACCGCAATGTTCAAAGCATTTCCACCAGGGTAAATTGTTTTAATATGGAGATATTTGTCACAAACATTGTCTCCTATTCCTAATACTTTAATAATAATCACCCCTCTTTGTTGTATTTTATTTGTTCTATTTTGTTATATCATATTTGCACCAAATAATCAAGTATTTGTTTGTATTTTTTTATCATTTTTTATTCCTATCTGCCTTATCATTTTTTAAGCAATAAAAATGACTAATTTTTCACGTAATTGCACGCAATAAATTGGTCATTTTATTGTATATTTCATATCCTTTCAATATCGTAAATTATTTTAATAATATATATTAACATTTTAATTATAAATATATAACAATATATACATCTATACAGCACAATTAAAAGACGAATTATAGAAGAATCCCATAAAAACAGGGCAGTCTTCGAAAAGACTGCCCTATCTTGATAATCAATTATTCTATTACCAGCGCATTATACCTGTCCGTCTGTTACACAGGCATCAATCTTATAGTTGTAGCCTAAGGTTCCGTCTACAGGAGTTACCTCGCTGATTGTACCATCTGCAGCGCCTGGTACACGGAAATCATGGCAGTCCAGTCTCTCTACCGGAGTCTCAACCGGCTTTTCCAACTGAGGAACGTAGTCGTATGGATAACGGTATGCACGATATACCATTTCTCTCATACCCTTAAACGGCGGGATATATTCCCAAACCACTTCTTTCTCAGGGGTAACTTCAAACAGACGCATATAGCAGCCTTCTGTAATCAGAGTATTGCCGTTTGGAAGTCTCTGTGCAGAACTGATTAATGGGCTGTAGAACTTGGAGTTTGCAACCAGGCCTAACATACCGCCAAAGGTCAGTCCCTTAAATTCCCAGACTACCTCTAAGGTAACCGGATCGAACTCCAGGATACGGGAATGATCGCGGATATCAGACTTGGTACCGTCTCTGCTGACTCTGCTTGGCATACCATAGCCAGCCCAGCCGCCGTTATCGAATACCAGGATGTTGCCTTCTCCCGGCAGTCCCTTTGGAATCATATGGCAGTGATGCTGTCCGATAATCTGTCCCATGATACGCAGTTCTTTGGTCTTGGTAAAGTCAGGGCCAATCTGCCATACAATCTTGCCTGTCTTTTTGCTGATAATTGCCAAAATATTTGCTTCTCTTGCATCCCAGATGATATTCTCAGGA
Organism: uncultured Clostridium sp.; assembly: GCA_900551135.1. Classification (GTDB taxonomy): domain Bacteria; phylum Bacillota; class Clostridia; order Lachnospirales; family Lachnospiraceae; genus UMGS1370. The sequence goes on along the minus strand of URUX01000167.1, from coordinate 2,877 downwards.
TTGAATCTCTCATCACCTGCATCATACCACTTATTGGGGCCTAATACGCTCATGGAGTTAATATGCAGCCAGTCGCCCTGTCCGCCGCCGTTTTCATGATTATTTGGGTTACGTGCCAGAACATTTTTCTGAATCTCATCAAATCCCATTTCTGCGAAATGTTTATTTGCATGCCACTCCCATACAATATTGCCTTCCCAGTCTACTTCAATAAATACATCATCCAGCAGACGGTGCTCACTTACTTTTTTATTGTAAATATCTTCATGGCACAGGATTAAAGTATTTCCGCTGTCAGTCTTGCACTCCATGCCTGGTACATAGTAGCCAACCGGATTTCCCTCTCTCTGGTAGTCATGGTGCTGACGGGCAATCCATCTCTTATCGCCGTCATCATCTACTAATTCTTTCTTGTCGAATCTCCATACCACTTTGCCTTCCCAGTCAATCTGAACCAAATCCGTCTGATCCTGATAACCATATTTTGGATCACGAAGGCCTAAGCTTCCCATTAAGTATCCGCCTGGAAGCAGTTTGTTAGGGAATCCCTGAACATCTTTCCACACCTTTGCTACATTACCATTCATATCTACCAAAACAGCGCCAATGCCCTGGCACTGCATCAGAGTATAGCCGTTCCAGGCCTTCTCCGGATTGTAGATTGTAGTTCCCATTGGATATACGTTATAAAGTCCCATATAATAAAACCTCCTTTTTCAGCCGGCGCATGCCGGAAAACTTTTAAATGTATTTTTCAATCGCATCTATGTAATCGTCTTCTTCGTGATTACCTGCCAGTTTTTCCACCGGATCGCCATTGTCAAAAATAACTACCTGAGGAACCCCTTTCATCATCATCTTTTCAAAAAGGGCTGCCTCTTCTTCTACATCAACCTCATAAAATGGCAGTTTGCCTTTGTAATCACCTTCCAAATCTTCCAGAACTGCATGAACACCCTGGCAGACATGGCAGGATTTTCTGGAGAAAATAACCAGACAAGTCTCGCCGTCATTTTCAATATACTCTTCAAATGCACGTGAGTTTAATTTTTTCATAACATTATGCCTCCTTTTTCTCGTTTTCAAACGCTATACCAAGTATAGCATGTTCTCTTTCTTAAGACAATAATTTATGTTATAGCAATTTCAGAAAAATGTGTTAAAATAGATTTAACTGTAAGTTTATTGTAGTTAAATTCTTCATAAGTTGTAACGGTTCAGGATGGGGCATCTTCTTGTCCGGCTTTGCCGAACAAGAAACATCGGAGATTTCCCGCCGTCCCGAATGGTTACCATAAGGTTTAAAACGGAGGGAATCATATGGATGCAATGTACGATTTAATCATTATAGGAGCTGGCCCTGCCGGACTGGCAGCAGGTATTTACGGCGGACGGGCCCATTTAAATACTTTGATTTTGGAAAAAAGCACCGTAGGCGGACGGGCCTATACCACCAGGGAAATTGTCAACTATCCAGGTATCCCGTCCACTTCCGGTCCGGATCTGACCGAAAAAATGGCAGAGCACGCCAGGGGATTTGGCGTAGAGATTAAAAGAGAACCGGTAAAATCCATGGACGTAACCGGCGACATAAAATTAGTTAAAACCAGACGGCACGAATACGGCGCAAAGGCAGTCATCATTGCCACCGGCACTTCTGCCAGAATCTTAGGTATTCCTGGCGAGCGGGAACTGACCGGACAGGGCGTGGCCTACTGCGCTACCTGTGATGCGGAATTTTTCCAGGATCAGCATGTCGTTGTGGTAGGAAGCGGCGATCAGGCCATTGAAGAAGGCATGTTCATTACCAAATTTGCCAATCGGGTAACCATTATTGTTCTCCATGATGAGGGCATTTTAGACTGTAATAAACAGGCTGCTGAAAAAGCCCTGGCTCATCCGAAGATGGACTTTATCTGGAACAGCGTTCTTACGGAAGTATGCGGAGAAGAACAGGTTACCGGCGTAAAAATCAAAAACATGAAGACCGATGAAATCACCGATTTCCCCTGCGACGGCGTATTTTTCTTTGTAGGAATGATTCCGGAGACAAAATGGATTCCGGAAGAAATCCATAAGGACGGACGCGGCTGGCTTCATGTCAACGAGCAGATGGAAACCAATGTTTCCGGCGTTTACGCAGTCGGCGACGTAAGAGACAAATATCTGCGCCAGGTATCTACTGCAATTTCCGACGGCGCTGTTGCCGCTACTGCCGCAGAACGTTATATTGAAGATATGGATTATTTCCGTGAAAAAGTAATTGAGCGTGAAACTCCTGTTGTTTTGGGCTTCTGGAGTCCGGAATACACTGGAAGTATCGATGCGATTGGAAAGATTTCTTCCCCTTATCCGGTTATGGAAATTGATGTAACCCGGAAGAAGGCCTGGGCTGACCGCTATCACATTGAACTGAGTCAGGAAACTCCAGCCGCTGCTCTGGTGGTAGAAAAAGGAGAAGTAAAAGAGACTCTGAATCTGTAACACAGCAAACATTTGCGACATTGCCGATACACATAAAAGCATGGAAGGAATCGCGAAGCTTCCTGCCATGCTTTTATCTTTGCCTTTACTTTTCTCTATATTCTATCTCTAATTCTTCCGCAAGATATTCATCGCTCATGCAGTGCATATCAGAGACTCCATCCCTGACTAATTGATAGACCTGGGAATGATAAAAGAAATCCAATGCCGCATCCAGAGAAAGTCCCTGCTGTTTAGCAAAACATTCGATAACACGACTATATTTTTTCTGAAGCAAAATCGGATTTGCTGTCATAGTGTTTCACTCCCTTCAAAATGCAACAGAGACAGTGCTTTCTCTGTGCGGAAACATATCTGCAGGTTCGGCTTTTCATAACGCAGGCGGTTGATAGC
>URUX01000166.1 GCA_900551135.1 uncultured Clostridium sp. | reverse complement strand
GGGCAGAAAATTTGTAGAAACAGAAGTAAACAAGGGGAGAACAAAGCCGATTGGCAGCTGGTTTTATCCATTGGGAAAATACGTGTTCTGCGGAATGTGTATTCTGGTGCTGATTGTAGGTGCAGCGATGGGAGGCATCGGCTGATTCGGTTTTATGAAAACAAAGTGGGTTACAGGTAAAAAGATTGGAGGAGGATGCTTATGTTTCAGAATGTTCGGGAAATACAGGAGTTTATCAGGGAAAATGGGGTTCAGTTTGTCGATTTTAAGATGATAGACTTTCGGGGAAGATGGAAACACCTGACCATTCCGGCAGCGCGGTTTACGGAAGATATTATGGAAAGCGGAATCGGCTTTGATGGTTCCAACTACGGTTATGCGATGGTGGAAAACAGCGACATGGTATTTATTCCCGATATTTCTACAGCCGTTATGGACGCTTTTGTACAGGTTCCCACCCTGTCCATGATAGGGGATGTGATGGTAATTGAACATCCGGAGAACCGTCCCTTTGAACAGTATCCGAGAAATGTAGCAAAACGGGCAGCAGAATACATGAGAGAACTGGGAATAGCGGATGAGATGATTATCGGGCCGGAATATGAGTTTCATGTATTTGATGGAATGAGCTGCACCGAGAGGCCGGATGAGATAGGATACCGCCTGAAAAGCGGAGAATCAGTCTGGTCTTCCAGTTGTCCCCCGGAAGAAAACAACGGATTCCATATCCGGCCCCATGATGGATATCATGCCGATCAGCCGGGAGACAGAACCTTTGATCTCCGCAACGCCATCTGCCAGGAACTGGCCAGATGGGGTGTGGATGTAAAATACCATCACCATGAAGTGGGCGGCTCCGGCCAGCTGGAAGTAGAAGTGGAATTAGGGGAAATGACCCGTATGGCAGACGCTACCATGGCGGCAAAGTATGTGATCCGCAATACCGCTGCCGCTCATGGGATGACAGCCACTTTGATGCCAAAACCCATTATGGGAGAAGCGGGAAATGGAATGCATGTCCATATGCTTTTGAAAAAAGAGGGAAAGCCGGTTTTCTATGATGAAAACAATTATGCCCAGTTAAGCCAGACTGCCATGTATTTTATTGGCGGACTTCTGACCCATATCCGGAGTCTCTGCGCTTTGACTAATCCTTCGACCAATTCTTATAAACGCCTGATTCCGGGATTTGAGGCTCCTGTAACCATTGGCTATGCAATGGCCAACAGAAGTGCTGTAGTACGGATTCCGGCTTGTGTGAAATCTCCGGATAAGAAACGGTTTGAACTTCGTAATCCGGATGCCACCTGTAACCCGTATTATGCCTATGCGGCCATTCTGATGGCAGGCTTAGACGGGATACGAAACCAGATTGATCCGGCAGGACAGAACTGGGGGCCATTTGATTTCAACCTGTTTGAACTTTCTGAGGATGAAAAGAAAAAGCTGGGCCATCTGCCTTCCAGTCTGGATGAGGCTTTAAAAGCCTTAGAAGAGGATCACGACTATCTGATGGCAGGCGGGGTATTTCCGGAAGCGCTGATTCAAAACTGGATTCGCACTATGAGCGCTGACAGCAGGGAAATCAGCAGGATTCCTCATCCGGCAGAGTTTGTAAGGTATTATGATCTATAAAGGCAGAAGGCATGAACAGCTATGATAAGGGAGATTTGAGATGAAGAAGAGAAGGGCGGCAGTATTATTATCGGCATTGGTGTTATACACATGGGTTCCACAGACTATAATCGGATCTGCTGATGTAAATGTATATAAGGCAAATAATGAAGATCTTGTTCAGGCATATGGAGAAGAACTGCCCCTGTATTACGAACATTACATGAAATGCGGCTATGGAGAAAACCGCATTTGCCACGAGTAAAATCGATAGCTGAAAATTCAGAAAAGCAGAGATTGTGCTGAAAAGATCCGGTTGGATTTTTGGTACAGGCTCTGCTTTTGTCATTGTATGCTGTCACAAGGAATGGCAAAGGCTTTTATAAACATTGAAAAGCGGAGAGAAAGGTTTCTGGGTTTTTTACTTTATGATATAATTAGAAAATAAATAGCTGAAAATCTGGAGGATAAGAATAGTATGACGATTGGAACGAAAATAAAAGCAATCATGCTGGCGGCAGCGCTTCCCTGCATGTTATGTGCATCATCTGTATTTGCTGGTACGGGTGAAAATGCAGAGGGAACAGAAGGAATGGAAGTACAGATTTTATTTACTCACGATATGCATTCCCACCTGGATCCATATAAAGCAGAAAAAGACGGGAATACGGTAATGGTTGGCGGGTTTGGAAAGTTAAAGACCATGGCAGATGAAAAACGAAAGAACTGTCCGGCTACATTTCTGGTAGACGGCGGAGATTTTTCCATGGGAACCCTGTATCAGACCATTTATGAGACAGAAGCGCCGGAACTGACATTGATGGGGCAGATGGGGTATGATGCAGCGACTTTTGGAAACCATGAGTTTGACTACCGGAGCCAGGGAATCGCCAATATGCTTCATGGAGCAGTAAAACGGGCAGAAGAGGAAGGAGATTACCAGCTGCCAGCTCTTGTCAGTGCCAACATTGACTGGGAGAAAAATACTTCCAGCGATAATCTGCTGGTAAAAGAAGCTATGGAGGCATATGGAAGTACACCGTATATTGTGACGGAACGAGGCGGGGTGCGGGTCGGTATTTTTGGAGTCCTGGGAAAAGATGCCGATGAGTGTGCACCGGAAAGCGGATTGGAATTTGAAGATATTGTAGAAACTTCCAAAAAGGTGGTAGAACAGATGCAAAAAGAACAGGCAGACATGATTATCTGCCTTTCTCACAGCGGAACCAGTGAACAGGAAGACAAATCGGAAGACGAAATTCTGGCAAAAAAAGTTCCGGAAATTGATGTGATAGTCAGCGGACACACCCACTCTACTTTAGAAGAAGCAATCCAGTATGGGGATACCTATGTGGTGTCGGCAGGTTCCTATTGTGAAAACCTGGGAGAACTGCATTTAAGGAGAAAAGAAAACGGAAGATGGAATCTGGAAAGCTATCTGCTGAATCCGTTAGATGAAACAGTTGCAGAAGATGAAGAAATAAAAGAGAAGCTTGCAGAATATAAGCAAAAGGTAAATGAAGGGTATCTGAGCCGGTTTGGATATACATTTGATCAGGTATTGGCAGAAAATCCGGTAGAGTTTACCCAGATGGATGAATTTGCAGAAAAGCACGAAGAAGATCCGCTGGGAAGCATCATAGCAGATTCTTATGTATATGCTGTACAGCAGGCAGAGGGAGAGAATTACGAGAAAGTTTATGTAACCATTTCTCCGTCCGGCGCTATCCGGGACACATTCCAGCAGGGAAAAGTAACCGTATCCGATGCCTTTAACGTCAGTTCCCTTGGAATTGGTGCAGACCGAATCCCAGGGTATCCGCTGGTCAGCGTGTATCTGACGGGTGAAGAATTGAAAACAGCTGCAGAAATTGACGTTTCTATTTCTCCGATTATGACTGCAGCCCAGCTGTATCCAAGCGGACTCCGCTGGACTTATAATCCGAACCGGATGCTGTTAAACCGGGTAACGGATGTAGAGTTTGTCACCAATGTTCCCTATACTGGAGGAGAGGAAACCGAAGAAATCGCAGATGACCAGTTGTACCGTGTTGTGGCCGGACTTTATTCGGCCCAGATGCTTGGGACTATCGAAGACGCATCCATGGGGCTTTTGAAAATCACTCCAAAAGATAAAAACGGACAGGCAATTGAGGACTTTGAGCAATATATTATACACGATCAAAATGGATCGGAAGTGAAAGAATGGTATGCTCTTGCCTCTTATCTGGAATCTTTTGAGAAAAATGAAGAAGGCGTGGCAGAGATTCCATCTTATTATGAAGAGACAGAGGGAAGAAAACAGATGGAAGACAGCCGAAATCTGGTGGATATTCTGAAAAAGCCAAATAAATTTGCCTGGTTCCTTTATGGGGGAATCCTGGTTCTGATTTTGCTGACAGCAGGGATTGTGAGGGTTGTCGTAAGGCGGAGACGGCGGAGGTTAATGTGAGACTTTGTGTGTCAGCTGGTCTTGACAGCAGCAAACCAACACGGAAGCGGACACAGTCAGCTTCCGGCCTTATTTTCTGATCTCCACTGACGGGGAGAGATACCGTAGACACTGCGGAAAACTCTGGAAAAATGAAGCTGATTGGGGTATCCTACGGCGTTTCCAATATCGCCGATGGAAAGCCCCGTCAGCTTCAGCAGTTCCGTTGCTTTTGTCATACGATAGCTGATTAAAAATTCCTGAGGGCTTTTTCCTATGGCCTCCCGAAAAATTCTTCCGAAATAGCTTCGGTTCAGGTTACAGAAAGCTGCAATGTCTTCTACAGAAATATCATTCTGAAAATTCTGTTCAATAAAAGAAGTCGCTTCTCTGATGTAAAAATCCCGAAGTGTTCCTGTTTTTGGAGGCTTTCGGCTGGAAGAGGAGCGGGTAATGCAGTCTAAAAGCAGATAGAGTTTTCCAATCAGGTGCAGAGGGGGCATTTCCGGATGCTGGGCAATATAGAGAATCAGCTGCTTCAGTTCTGCAGAAATATCTCTGGCATTGGAATGATAGATGGGATGATCCTGGGAAAAACCGGCCAAATCAAGAACTTCCTTAACCCGCAGTCCGTCAAATTCTACCCAGGCATATTCCCAGGGGTCCTGCTCATCCGCGCAGTAGACAACTTCGGTGTTCGGGTAGACCAAAAAGGTGT
>URUX01000165.1 GCA_900551135.1 uncultured Clostridium sp. | reverse complement strand
TCCTCCTTCAATCCGCTGCTTCCTCTGTCCCACACCCAACGGGACTCCCGCCGCGCGGCCTCCCCACCAGTCAAAAGTCTTTCTCTCATTCACCTTATCCCCCTCACCATCTCCACCTCCAAAACAAAACCCCCTCGGGCATTGCTGCCTTTGGGGGCTTCGGAGGCGTACCGGTGCGCCACCCGCGCACCGGAACATACTGCACCTGAAAACGGAGATACCTTTTTAATTGAAAAAAACGGAAGAATTGAGGAAACCGCTGGGGTCAGGGGAGACTCCCACGGACAGGCTGCTAGGCGAACGTCACTGTTCCCGCACTCCTCCCGTACGGATTAAGCCTGGCCAAGCTCCTTTTTGAGCCAGTCCTTAATGACCGGCAGGGGCTCAAAGACCCCCTTGAGGGAACCGTACTCGTCCCGGAACGCTTTCACCAGCGGCTCCGGCAGCGGAACAGTCACCAGATCGTCCGCCGATTCGGAATTGCGGCGCACAAGCCGTACCTTCAAAGGGTCCTGCCACGCGTCCACGACAAAATAGGTGGCTACGTCGCTCTTGGAACGGACCGGCGGATGTTCGGAACGCCAGTCGTTATTGCCCCACTCCAGATAAAGGGTCACCGCCATCTCGGGCGTCAGGTTCCAATCAATCTGCTGGTCGGCAAACGCCGCCAAGGGAGATGTATTTTTCGTAGAGGAAAGGTGCGCTGTATTCATGTCCAATCCACCTTTGCAAGTAACATTGATTGCGTTGATTGATTAATAGTACTCGTTACTATTTTTGTCAACTACTCCATGTCGTATCTCCGCAACTTATTGTGCAGCGTCGCCCGCGTGATCCCGAGCCGCCGGGCGGCCTCGCTCTTGTTGTCCCCCGTATCTTGAAGCGTCCGCAAGATGGCCGCGCGCTCCATCTCATCCAGCGTCATGCTGATCGGCTCCTCACCTGCCGCCCCCTGCAGCTCGGCAAGGGTAGGCGCGTCGTTGTTCTTGGGCGCGGAGGTGCCGGTTTTTTCATACAGACAGAGGGCTGCGGATTAAGACGCGCAGAGGAAGAGGAAAAGATGCGGTTATTGACCAGGTGAAATTTGAGCGGATCTGCATGGATCAGGTAAAGACGCCTTTTGTGGTCAATTGCTTTTATTTCTGTGATCCGGACGGCCATACAGAGTATGTAAGAACCAAAGATAAACTGCCTGTGGATGACCGTACTCCGCAGATTAAAAGCCTGATTTTTAAAGATATTAAAGCAGAAAACTGTCATGTGGCAGCAGCTTATTTTTACGGCCTCCCAGAACAGAAGATAGAGAAAATAGTAATGGAAAACATCCATATTACGTATGCGGAAAATCCTCAAAAAGATGTGCCGGCTATGCTGGAAGGCATCCAGCCCATGGCAGGGCGGGGAATCATTGCAAAAAATATTGAAGAACTGGCTGTTCATAACATTCAGATAGAGAATCCGGAGGGGCCTTCGGTCGAACTGGAGGGTGTGGACAGGACAGTTTGACTGAAACGGATTTAAGGAGATAATATGGCGGTTACGATAAAGGATGTGGCAAAAGAAGCCGGAGTTTCTTATTCAACGGTTTCCAGAGCTTTAAACGGCATCGGAACGGAAAATAAGGAAAAACAGAAAAGAATCGTGGAGATTGCGGAGCGCATGGGGTACACCCGCAATCAGGCGGCAGTCAATTTAAAACTTTCCCGATCTTATGTAATCGGACTTTATTTTTCCACCATCAGCAGGATGACTTCCCCATTTGTTCTTCACGAAGTGCTGACAGGGGTGTACAGTGTTGTTGGAAGCCATTATAATGTAGTAGTAAAAGGTATTGACATGCATGACCAGGGAACCCTTAACCCCAGCTACTTTGACGGTATCATTGTCCTGTCCCAGAGAGATGATGATTTGCCATTTATGGAAGAGGTTCTTCACAAGAAAATCCCCATGGTGGTGATTTGCCGTAAGGTGGATATAGATGCTCCCAATGTGACTACAGATGAGGAACAGGCCATGGGAAAGGCCATGGATTATCTGCTGGACAACGGCCATCGGAATATTGGAGTAATAGAGGGACAGCCGGATTTGGACTCCACACGTTTACGTCACAGAGGCTGGAGACAGTCTATGAGGCGTCATGGCTTTGATCCGGATATGGTTCCGGTGATCTGCGGAAACTACCGTTATGAAAGCGGTTATCAGGCGGCCAAAAGGCTGCTGGATTACAAACCTACAGCGCTGCTTTGCTTTAATGATGAGATGGCATTCGGAGCCAGAGTAGCGGTGGCGGAACGGGGACTTTCCGTTCCGGAGGACGTTTCCCTGATTGGATTTGATAACTGGGATTTGTCCGGATATTCCAGTATGAAGCTGACTACGGTAGAAAGAAGCATGAGCGAAATTGCCAAAGAAGGAACCAGGGCGCTGTTAAGACGGCTGGAAGAAGGCGTTCAGGATAACCGGCGGATTTATCTGGAGAACAAGCTGATTATCCGGGAAACCGTAAGGGATATTAGAAAAAAGGAGAAACAGATATGAAGCGATTAGAAGATTATGTAAGAAGCATTCCGGATTTTCCGGAACCAGGAATCATTTTTCGGGATGTTACCACGATTTTACAGGATGCAGACGGCTTGGCTATGGCAGTGGATCAGTTAAAAGACAGTGTGAAGGATCTGGACTTTGATGTGGTAGTAGGACCAGAATCCAGAGGATTTATCTTTGGTGTGCCAGTTGCTTATGCCCTTCATAAAGGGTTTGTTCCAGTACGCAAACAGGGAAAGCTGCCTTGTGAGACGATTTCTGCCGAGTACGATCTGGAGTATGGAAGCGCAGTAATTGAGATACACAAGGATTCGATTCAGCCAGGTCAGAAAGTGGTAATCGTTGACGATCTCATTGCAACCGGAGGAACCACAGAGGCAATCATTAAGCTGATTGAAGAACTGGGCGGTGAAGTGGTAAAGATCTGCTTTGTTATGGAACTTGCCGGTTTAAAGGGAAGAGAAAAGCTGGCAGGATACGATGTGTTTTCTGCAATCACTTACGAAGGAAATTAATTGGGGGGACTTTTGCCAAAAGGACATGTTTGGCAAAAGTCTTCTTTTTTTGGAGGAACGATGAAACTGACTACATTAATTGAAAATCACGCTTCCCGCCGGGATTTAAAGGCGGAGCACGGCCTGTCCTTTCTGATAGAAGACGGAAACGAGAGGATTTTGTTTGATGCAGGGAACAGCGGGGCAGTCTGGGACAATGGAAAAAAACTGGGAATTTTGCCGGAAACCATTACCTGCGCAGTCTTAAGCCACAGTCACTACGACCACGCAGGGGGGATTATGGAAGGGGTTTTTAGAGGCCTGTCCTGCCCTCTGGTTGTAGGAACTGGTTTTTTTGAGGAAAAATACCGGGTTTCGGAACAATCCGCATATACTTATACCTATCTGGGCTGTGGATTTTCCGGGAAAGAGGCAGAACAGTCTTTTAGAGAAGTCCGGGTCTGTCAGGAACTTTTGCAGATCAGTCCCAATTGCTGGGCAGCAGGCCGGTTTAAACAGAAGAATTTATGGGAAGAACTATCTAAGAGGTTTGTAAAGCGGAAAGACGGCCGGATGGTTCCAGACTTATTTGAGGATGAGATCTGCCTGGTAGTGACGCTTCCGGATCAGAAATCCATAGGTGTTGTAGTGGGATGCAGCCATCCCGGAATCATAAATATGCTGGAAACGGTAACAGAACGGTTTCCGGATCGCAGGCTGGCATTTGTGGCAGGAGGAATCCATTTAAAGGACAGGGATGAGGAATATCAGAGACGGACACTGGGCGAACTGGAACGTCTGGGAGTGGAAAATTTATATGTAAACCATTGTTCCGGACTGGGGCTGGCCGGTAACCCGAGTCAGAAAATCCATGCTCTTGGAGGCGGAGACTGTCTGTTTATGACAGACAAAATTTGACAGATGTCCACATGAAAACATGGGGAAAAGTGCCGGAAAATGGTCAAAGAGGTTGAATTTGCTTGCATTTTTTCATAAAAAAAATTATAATGAATAATACTTATGAAAATTTGGAAAACGTTGGAAAGGAGCGGTGACAGTCGATGGAGAATACAGGAAAACGAAGAGATTTGGATATGGAACTGGAAGCACCAGCTGACTTTACGAGTCCGGAGGAATTATATCAGGAATTGATTGACAGGATCCGGAGATACCATCCTTCCGACGACATCAGCATGATAGAAAAGGCTTATAAAATAGCGGACAGCGCCCATACAGGCCAGAAGAGAAAGTCGGGAGAACCCTATATTATTCATCCAATCTGCGTTGCCATTATTCTGGCGGATCTGGAACTGGATAAAGAAACCATCGAGGCAGCGCTTCTTCATGATGTAGTAGAAGATACGGTGATGACCCTGGACGAACTGACAAAGGAGTTTGGGGCAGAGGTGGCTCTTTTGGTAGACGGCGTTACCAAGCTGACCCAGCTGTCCTGGTCGAAGGACAAGACGGAGATCCAGGCAGAAAATCTGCGCAAGATGTTCCTCGCCATGGCAAAGGATATCCGGGTTATCCTGATCAAGCTGGCCGACCGTCTGCATAATATGCGGACGCTCCAGTATATGAAGCCGGAGAAGCAGAAGGAAAAAGCCAGGGAGACGATGGATATTTACGCTCCGATTGCCGACCGTCTCGGTATATCAAAGATTAAGACGGAACTGGATGATTTGTCATTAAAATATCTGGAACCGGAGGTTTATTATGAGCTGGCCGAGAAGGTGGCCCTACGCAAGGATGCAAGGGAAGCATTCGTACAGGGGATTGTATTTGAAGTAAAAAGCCACATGGAAGACGCCGGCATTG
>URUX01000164.1 GCA_900551135.1 uncultured Clostridium sp. | reverse complement strand
TTTTAATGTCCGGTGGAATTTACCGCTGCACTGGAATTTAAAATTTCAAGTTAGCCTGGAAAACCAGGAGATTATTTATCTCCTAAAGCAATGGACTGAGGTACTTCCATTAACTCATTGTAGCAGGCAAAGGTCTGGTCTACCAGCGTTTGTTCGGGTGGTCTGGTAAAGACACTGACAACCGGAATAATGATTAAGCCGGCTGTCATGGCAAAAGCCCCTGCATTGATGGGAGACTGCAGAAACGCTGGAAATGCGCTGCGTGCCAGCATGTTGGCAGTCATAAGTCCGGTACCGAAGATAAAACAGCACCATACAGAAGCTGCAGTCGCTTTTTTCCAATAAAGGCCATAGAGAAAAGGAGCCAGAAAGGAACCGGCCAGGGCGCCCCATGAAATTCCCATCAGCTGAGCGATAAAGGTCAGATTGCTTTTGTACTGGATGACGGCCAGGACTGCGGAAATTCCTATAAAAACTACAATTAAAAGCCGAATGACAGAAACCTGCTTTTTTTCGTCCATGTCCGGCATTACGGTTTCTTTTAAAAAATCTAAGGTTAAGGTAGAACTGGAGGCCATAACCAGAGAAGACAGGGTGGACATGGATGCAGACAGTACCAGAATTACGACCAGACCGATTAACAGGTCAGGCAGACTGGTCAGCATAGTGGGGATAATTGCGTCGTAGCCTTCTGCAGCCAAATCAAACTGTCCGGTATAAAGGCGTCCGAAGCCTCCTAAAAAGTAGCAGCCGCCAGATACTACAACGGCAAAAAAGGTAGAGATCAGAGTTCCTTTTTGGATGGCTTTTTCGCTTTTAATGGCGTAGAATTTTTGCACCATCTGGGGCAGTCCCCAGGTTCCGAGGGAGGTAAGGATGACAACGCCCAGAAGATTGAGGGGGTCCGGTCCGAAAAAGGATGCAAACACTCCGGGCTGGGAAGAAACGGACGGGTCTTCCACAGAGGCCAGCTGGCGCAGGGCTTCCGTAAAACCGCCATGTCCGCTTAATACAGCACTGATAACAATCACAATGCCGGCCAGCATAATCAGACCCTGGATAAAGTCATTGATGGCAGTTGCCATATATCCTCCTGCAACCACATAGATTCCCGTCAGGACTGCCATGGAGACAATGCATACAGTATAATCTACCTGGAAAGCCATGCCAAACAATCTGGAAAGTCCATTGTAAAGAGAAGCTGTATATGGAATTAGAAAGATGAAAACAATGAGGGAAGCCCCCAGTTTTAAGGCCCGGCTGTTAAACCTTCTGCCGAAAAATTCCGGCATGGTGGAACTGTCTAAATGCTGGGTCATAATCCGGGTGCGGCGGCCTAGTACTACCCAGGCCAGAAGAGAGCCGATGAGGGCGTTGCCAAGGCCAATCCAGGTGGAGGCAATGCCGTATTTCCAGCCAAACTGGCCCGCATACCCAACAAAAATAACAGCAGAAAAATAGGAGGTTCCATAGGCAAAGGCAGTAAGCCATGGGCCGACGGATCTGCCGCCCAGGACAAAGCTGTTTACGTCAGAAGAATGGCGTCTGCAGTAAAAGCCGATGCCTGCCATAACAGAGAAAAATATCAGAACCATTAGAATCTTGATTACCATGGAAATGCCTCCTTTAAAAAGTCTGTCCGGAAAGTCTGTGCAGACTGGACTAAGCCCGGTTTTGTGCTTCGACTAAGCGGCTGCTGCCGTACAGTTCCCGGAGTTTTGGTTTTTCAATTTTGCCGGTAGGATTGCGGGGAACATCGGCAAAGATGATTTTGTGGGGACGTTTATAGCGGGGCAGCTTTTTGCAGAACTGGTTGATATCGTCTTCCGTACAGGTAAATCCTTGTTTGACAGAGATAACAGCCGCAGCGATTTCTCCCAGACGTTTGTCGGGAAGGCCGATAACTGCCACATCATAAACTGGCTCGAAGGTGCGAAGGAAATCTTCAATCTGAACTGGATATAAGTTTTCACCGCCGCTGATAATGACGTCTTTTTTCCGATCTACCAGCATAATGAATCCATCAGAATCTTCCATTGCCATATCGCCGGTATAAAGCCAGCCGTCTTTTAACACATCAGCCGTAGCTTTGGGATCACGGTAGTAACAGACCATAACGCCGGGGCCTTTTACAATCAGTTCTCCTACCTGGCCTCTTGGAACCGGCTGTCCGCTGCTGTTGACAATCTTTACTTCCCAGCCATATCCGGCCTTGCCGATGGTTCCGGCTTTTTCGATGTTTTCGACACCCAGATGAACGCAGCCAGGGCCGATGGATTCACTGAGTCCGTAGTTGGTATCATACTGGTGAAGCGGGAAGTATTCCCTCCACCGCTTAATCATGCTTGGCGGAACCGGCTGTGCGCCGATATGCATCAGCCGCCACTGGGAAAGCTGGTAATCTTCCAGTTTGACATCTCCCCGATCCAGGGCATCCAGAATATCCTGAGCCCAGGGAACCAGAAGCCAGACAATGGTACAGCGCTCCTTTGATACGGCATCCAGAATAGCAGACGGTGAGGTGCCTTTTAAAAGCACAGCCTTGCCGCCGGAGAGAAGGCTTCCAAACCAGTGCATTTTTGCTCCGGTATGATATAAGGGAGGAATACATAAAAATACATCATCTTTCGTCTGACCATGGTGTTTTTGCTCTGCCAGGGCTGCATGCATCAGAGCGGCATGAGTGTGCAGAATGGCTTTGGGAAAGCCGGTAGTGCCGGAAGAAAAGTAAATAGCCGCTTCATCTTCATCCCGAATATCGATTTTTGGAGAAGAACTGGAGCAGTTGGCAGCATGGGAACGGTAGTCTTCTGCAAAGGAAGGACACCCTTCTCCAACGAAAATTAAAAGGCGGTTGCGGCTGATTTCATCTGCAATGGCCTCTACACGGCCGATAAATTCCGGTCCGAATACCAGGGCGTCTGCTTCGGCCAGATTCAGACAGTAAGAAATCTCATCGGAAGAATAGCGGAAGTTTAAAGGAACTGCCAGGGCGCCGGTTTTCAAAATGCCAAAATAAATCGGAAGCCATTCCAGACAGTTCATTAATAAAATGGCGACCTTATCACCTTTGCGGATGCCGGTGCTTAAGAGGAGATTGGCAAATCGGTTGGCTTTTTCATTAAACACGTTCCAGGTAATTTCCCTGCGGTAATAGGGGGCTGGAGAAGGCTCAATTAAGTTATATTCCCGCCAGGTTACACGGCGGGTTTCCGGAAGTTCCGGATTAATTTCCACAAGACTAATCTCATCTCCATAGAGACGGCAGTTTTTTTCCAATAATTCTGTAATAGGCATGACAGATGCTCCTTTGACTAATTTGTTAAAAAATTGTTTGAGTTTTTTCTTCTTTTCGTACTTTAACGCATTGGTGCGTCTACTTGATGAAGTAAAATATACACGATTTTCCATGAATTGTCAACCATTCGTCAATGAAACTGGAAGAAAAATCAGTAATATTAGAAAAAATTAGGGTAGTATATTTGAAAAAATTGTGCTATCATATTCACAATTATGCCTTATCTTCTATATTAAAGGCATCCCCAACACCCCATATCCGGTTGTAACCGCCCTGAACCGTTACAACAAATGAATAGAAGGAGGAATTCTGATGAAGCCGTATGCAGAAATGACAAAAGAAGAGTTGCTGGATTTAAGAAAATCCTTAAAAACTCAGTATCGTGAGTACCAGGGAAAAGATCTGAAGCTGGACATGTCCAGAGGAAAGCCATGTGTAGAGCAGCTGGATCTGTCTATGGGCATGATGGATGTGTTAAACAGCAATTCTGATTTAACCTGTGATGATGGAACCGACTGCCGCAATTACGGAGTCTTGGACGGCATCCGTGAGGCTAAGGAACTGCTGGCAGATATGATGGAAGTAAATCCGGATAATCTGATTATTTATGGTAATTCCAGCTTAAATGTAATGTACGATACCATTGCCCGTTCTATGACTCATGGTGTAATGGGAAGCACTCCCTGGGCAAGACTGGATAAAGTGAAATTTTTGTGCCCGGTTCCGGGATATGACAGACATTTTGCGATTACAGAATACTTTGGAATTGAAATGATCAATGTTCCAATGACTCCGGACGGACCGGATATGGATCTGGTAGAACGTCTGGTATCAGAGGATGAGACAATAAAAGGTATCTGGTGTGTCCCCAAGTATTCCAATCCACAGGGAATTTCTTATTCCGACGAGACTGTCCGCCGTTTTGCCCGTCTGAAACCGGCTGCCAGAGATTTCCGTATTTACTGGGACAATGCTTACGGAGTTCACCATTTATATGACCATGATCAGGATCATTTAATCGAGATTCTGGCAGAATGCAAGAGAGCCGGAAATCCGGATTTGGTATATAAGTTTTCTTCCACATCAAAGATTAGTTTCCCAGGCTCCGGTATGGCAGCGCTGGCTACGTCTTTAAATAACCTGGCTGATATCCGTCATCAGTTAAAAAATCAGACCATTGGCCATGACAAAGTAAATCAGCTTCGCCATGTCCGGTTTTTTGGAGACATTCATGGTATGGTAGAACATATGAGACGCCATGCAGATATCCTGCGTCCAAAGTTTGAACTGGTTGAGGAGACACTGGAGAGAGAACTGGGAGGCTTAGGCATTGGAGAGTGGACCTGTCCAAAGGGCGGTTACTTTATCTCTTTTGAGTCTATGGACGGCTGCGCCAAAGAGATTGTGGCAAAATGTAAAAAAGCCGGCGTGACCATGACGGGAGCAGGAGCTGCCTTTCCTTATGGAAAGGACCCAAAGGACAGCAACATCCGGATTGCCCCGACTTATCCGCCGTTAAATGATTTAGAGATTGCCATGAACCTGTTTTCTTTATGTGTAAAACTGGCAAGTGTGGAAAAACTGCTGGCAGAGTGGAAAGACCGCTAAAACCATATCTGCAGACAAAAGAAAGGGGTGTGCCGGGGGATTCCGG
>URUX01000163.1 GCA_900551135.1 uncultured Clostridium sp. | reverse complement strand
TGCTGAAGAATTTCTGCCTCTCCTGCATCTACAAACAACAGAGAAATCTGTTTTCCAAAGAAAAACAATATCACAAATGCTGCTATCGAATACACAAATCCAATCAGATTGGCGTAGCGGACGCCTTCTTTAACCCGGTCTGTCTTTCCTGCCCCTACGTTTTGTCCCGCCCAGGTGGCCATAGTTCCGCCTAATGCGTCAAACGGTGTACAGAAAAACATGCTGACCCTGCTTCCGGCCGTTACCGCCGCTACTGCCATAGATCCCAGGGAATTGACGGCTGACTGCAAAATTACGTTTCCGATGGCCGTAATGGAGTACTGAAACCCCATTGGAAAACCCATTCCGCACAGAACCGCCATGAGGCGTTTGTTTGCCCGCATTTCCTCTCTGGTCATCTTCAATACCTGATATTTGGAACGCATAAAGAAAAAGCACAATGCCCCGGAAAGTCCCTGGGAAATTACGGTCGCATAAGCAGCGCCTGCAGGTCCCAGCTTCATCACTATAATCATAAACAAATCCAGGAAAATATTCAAGACAGAAGCCATTAAAAGAAAATAAACCGGTGTCTTGCTGTCTCCCAGGGAACGGATAATTCCCGATGTCATATTGTAAAGGAATGTGGTAGGAATCCCCAGAAAGATAATAAAAATGTAACTGTAGGCTTCCTGTATAATATCTTCCGGCGTTTTCATCCAGACCAGAATATTCATGCACAGTACCGATACAACTGCCGTCAGTACAATGGATATTCCAATGGACAGCCATGCAGCATTCGCCACAAAACGCCGCAGGCCCGAATAATCCCTGGCGCCAAACTTCTGGGCAACCGGAATGGCAAATCCGCTGCATACTCCGATACAAAAGCCATTGATCATAAAGTTAACAGAGCCGGTCGAACCAACTGCCGCCAGCGCATTGACTCCCAGATATTTCCCTACAATAATGGTATCTACCATACTGTAAAACTGCTGGAACAAAAGCCCCAGAAACATGGGAACTGCAAATCCGATAATTAATTTCAGGGGAGCGCCTTCCGTCATATCCTTGATTTTTTCCTGTGCCATTTTGAATAATCCTTTCCAGTCAAAATTTTTTGCGTTTTCTATAATAACTCAATTTCCAATTTTTTCAACTGTTTTTTATTTCCCGGAATGTATTTTTCGATAAACCAAAACACAGCAGCCGGTTTTCCCTGCTGCTGTGCGCTTTTTATCATTATTTCTGTTCTTTATCAGGTACTGCCCGTACCAGCTGGATCGTCTTGTTTTCCACATTCAGAATCCGGAATTCATACCCCAGACAGGATACCACTGGTTCTTCATCCTCTCCGGGAATCCGTCCCAGTCTGGAAATCAAAAATCCATTAATGGTATCGTACAGTTCTTCGTCCTCTTCCTCAAAGGTAATGCCCAGCACCTCTTCTGCTTCTTCCAAAGGTGTCATGCCATTCATTAAAAAGCTGCCGGATTCTTCTCTGGTAATGAAGTTTTCTTCCACATCATATTCGTCCATAATATTTCCGACAATTTCCTCTAAAATATCTTCCATGGTAACAATGCCCACCGTCTGTCCATATTCATCCACAACGATCTCCATGTGGATTTTCTGGGACTGCATCTCCCGGAATAAATTGTCCAGGCTTCTGGTTTCCGGAATAAAATGGGCTTCCCGCAAAAGTTCCGGAATCTGATCCAGCGGCATCTCCTTGTACTGATCCTGTTCAAAAAACACCACCGCATCTCTCATATGTAAAATGCCGATAATGTCATCAATTTCTTCCCGGTATACCGGATAACGGGAATTTTTGCCTTCTGTTAAAATGAAATCCAGCGCTTCCCGCAAAGTCAGACTGCAATCCAGAGCCACCAGATTTTTCCGGTGGGTCATAACATCTTCCGCCGTTTTATCATCCAGTTCAAAAATATTGGTAATCATCTCCGCCTCTCCGGCTTCCAGAATTCCCTGTTCATGACCTTCATTGACCATGGATTTAATGTCTTCTTCTGTCACATTGTCGATATCTTTTTTCATGTCTGCGCCCAGAAGTTTTAATACCAGCCAGGATACTCCATTAATCAGGGCTGTCATGGGAAAACAGACCTTCATCAGAATATCGATCACCGGCAAAAGGCCAGACGCCCACTTTTCCGGATTTTTTACTGCCAGTTCCTTCGGGATCATAATTCCAAAGGGAATAAATACCAGCAACAGCACTACGATAGACGCTACCATGCAGACTGGTAATATCCATACGCCTTCTAATGCGAATTTCGTCTTTAACAGACTTTTCAAAAATACTGCCAGGCCTTTCCAGATGCTCAGTCCTGCCGCCATTCCCATAATGCTGGTAATCAGCAGCACAGTGGCAATAAATCTCTGAGGATGTCCTGCCGCCCGCAAAAGCCGTTCTGCCTTTGCGTCTCCTTTTTCCTTATCTTCTTCCAGTTTTGTCTCATTTACATGCTGAATGGCAGCTCCAAATCCGTAAAGAACTGCGCTCAAAATAATAAATACCAATAAAATCACCATGCCCGCCGGTGAATAGCCATCGTCCATTGGACTTTCAACACTCCTTTTTTCTTTTGAAACGATTAACAGTAACTCTGCACATCATACCATGTTTATTCCCGTTCGTCAACGCAGCCTGGCCTGGAACCTTTATGTATCCAGTTCCAGGCTGATTTTCAGAGCTGCATTGACTCTTTGCTGCAGTTCCTCATCAATGTGGCAGATTTTTTCCTTTAAACGCTGTTTATCTATGGTACGCAGCTGCTCCAGAAGAATAACCGAATCTTTTACCATACTGCACCTGTTAACTGGCAGTTCTACGTGGGTAGGCAGTTTGGCCTTATTCATCCTGGATGTAATCGCTGCGCATATTACAGTGGGACTGTGCTTATTTCCCACATCATTCTGAATAATCAAAACCGGACGGATGCCGCCCTGCTCTGATCCGACTACCGGCCTTAAATCTGCATAATAAATGTCTCCTCGTCTGATGATCACGTTTTCACTCTCCTATCCTTCGGATAGTATTGGCATAAACAGTTCATCTTATACACCGTCAAGTGCCCACATCACATTCTATGAACGGAAACATGCAGTTGTGACTGATTATTGGCCGTTCTCTTCTTTTTTCCCCACGATATCCCCATGTTTCAGGTAAATTCTGGGAACCCGTTTTCCAATTCCGCACAAAATCTCGTAATGAAATCCACCGGACAGCTGCGCCATCTCTTCAGCAGTAATAACAAGATTTCCGCTTTTTCCCAGAAGAACCGCCTCATCTTCCTCACAGACTTCCGGAATATCCGTTACATCCACCATAAGCTGATCCATACAGACTCTTCCTAAAACAGGAGCTTTCTTTCCCCGAACCAAAACATATCCTCTGCCGGATAGATTTCTGGAATATCCGTCTCCGTAGCCCACTGCTATAGTAGCCACCCGAACCGGACGGACGGCTGTAAAGGTTCCCCCATAGCTTACGCTTGTGCCTGCCGGAATCGTCTTAACATATGTAACTCTGGCCTTCCAGGACAGCGCCGGAATCAGGGAAATCTTATTCTTATCTACTTCATCCGAAGGGTATAAACCGTAAATGGAAATTCCAGCCCGCACCGCTTCCAGTTCCGCACCAATCCCTTCTATAATACCTGCACTGTTGGAGCAATGGCAAAGCGGAATTTCGATCCCCCGTTTACGGAGCATTTCCAGAAACTCCAGGTACTGGGTCATCTGCTGTCTGGCCGGGCCCTTGTCCCTTTCATCTGCTTTGGCAAAATGAGTAAAGATTCCCTCAATCTCAATCCCCGGACAGGAAGCAATCCGGACTGCCAAATCTGCCGCTTCCTCTGATGGCTCCATTCCGATTCGGCTCATTCCCGTATCGACTGCCAGATGAATCCGGCCAGGCAAATTCAGACAGCAGGCCAGTTCGCCAAACTCCTTCGCCGCCTGTTCAGTAAAGATAACCGGCCGGATTTCTTCCTGAAGCAGTTCTTTGTAACGGCTCTTGTGAACTGGTCCTAAAACCAGCACAGGTTTCGTAATTCCATGGCGGCGCAGCAAAACTGCTTCGTCAGCCGCTGCTACTGCAAATCCGATCACATATGGCTCAATAGCATCTGCCACTGCGTCTGCCCCATGGCCATAGGCGTCTGCTTTTACCACACCTATAATTCCGGTTTTTTCAGGTATCCTTCGCCTCATCTCTTCCATATTGTGACAAATTGCATCCAGATCTACCACCGCGCAGGTTCTGTCATATGGCAATTTCAAATTCTCCCTTTGACTCATTCCCTGTCTTCCTCTTCTTTCTGTCCCAAATATTCCATCTCCCCAGCTTCGTCTGCCAGTTCTCCGGCCTTATCCGCCAGTTCTCCAGCCAAAAGGCTTACCCTTCCGTGCTGTTTCCGGTATCGGTCTCCTGCCAGTCCGTGAAGATACACGCCCAGTACTGCGCCGTCAAAAGGTTCTGTTCCCTGTCCGCACAAAGCGCCGATAATTCCTGTCAGCACATCTCCAGAGCCGGCTTTTGCCATGGCACTGTTGCCGCTGGTGTTCAGGTAAATCCGGCCGTCCCTGTCTGCCGCTGCAGTAGCCCCGTCTTTTAACACGCAGGTAATTCCCCATTTCACAGCATAATCAGCTGCAGTACCTGCTACATCTTTCTGGATTTCTCTGATGGTTTTTCCTGTCAGTCTTGCCATTTCTCCCAAGTGGGGCGTAATAATAATATTTTCTGTATAATATCTGGTAAGTTCCGGATTGGCTGCAATCACATTCAGGCCGTCTGCATCGATAATTACCGTAGAACAGGCGGCAGACAAAACTCCCGCTACCAACTCTTTCACATAGGGTTCTGTCCCCAGCCCAGGCCCCAGCACTACGGTATCTGCCCAGACGCACTGGTCTTCTAACAACTCTCCAAATCCTTCCGGATCTTCCCATGCCATTTCCGGGGAATATACTGCTGCGATAGCCTCTGGAATCTGCTGCTGAAGAATCTCCCGG
>URUX01000162.1 GCA_900551135.1 uncultured Clostridium sp. | reverse complement strand
AGTATCAAACGCAATTTCCTGCTGCAGTTCCATAATCTGGTCACGGCGTTCTTCTTTTATCTCCTGAGGCACCTGGTTTTCAAAAGAATATGCCGGCGTATCTTCTTCTGCCGAGTAAGCGAAAACACCCAGCCGTTCAAATTCCATCTCATCTACAAACTCCATGAGAATCTGATGGTCCTCTTCGGTCTCACCAGGGAAACCGGAAATCAGGGTGGTACGCAGCACCATATCCGGAATTTCCCGGCGAAGCTTTCCAATCATTTCTTTTAACTGGGCCTGGTTGGTACGGCGGTTCATTCTTTTTAAAATCCTGTCGCTGGCATGCTGGATAGGGATATCCAGATAGTGGCAGATTTTTTCTTCCTGTCTGATTACTTCTATTAATTCATCGGTAATCTCTTCCGGATAACAGTACTGAATCCGAATCCACTGGATTCCGGAAATTGCCGCCAGCCGCCTCAGCAGTTCCGGAAGCATCTTTTTACCGTAAAGATCGACTCCGTAAAGAGTGGTCTCCTGCGCTACTACGATCAGTTCCTTTACGCCTCCGTCAGCCAGTTCTTTTGCTTCCTCGACCAGTTCTTCCATGGGATAACTGCGGTAAGGTCCTCTAAGGCTTGGAATAATGCAGTACGTGCAGCGTTTGTCACAGCCTTCCGCAATTTTCAGAAAACCATAATAACCGCCTGTCGTCACAACTCTTCCGGCACTGGTTCTTGGAAGCCGTTTTAAATCCTCAAAGCAGGAAACCGGGCCCTGCCCATTCAGTATACGATTGAAAGCGTCCAGAATCTCATCATAAGACGACGTTCCAATGATGGCATCTACTTCTGGAATCTCATCCAAAATTTCCTGTTTATACCGTTCTGCCATACAGCCGGTGACAATCAGAGCCTTTACCTCTCCCTGATTTTTTAATTCTGCCATTTCCAGAATCGTATTGACACTTTCTTCCTTTGCGTCACCGATAAAACAGCAGGTATTGACCAGCACTGCATCTGCTTCGGTCTCGTCATCTGTAAATTCCCATCCATTCTGGCGGAAAATCCCCATCATCTTTTCCGTATCGACCAGGTTTTTATCACATCCCAGTGAAATGCACAGTAGTTTCATATATCTGGAAACACCTCGTTTCTTTCTTACTTAATTTATGTGGAAATGGAGCGTCAGACTTTCTAACATGTTTTGCAAATCAAAGTCTTCCCGCTCCATTCTGTGCTGCATGATTACTGGTTTTCTTCTTCTAACGCTTCATCGTCTCCAAGAATCTTCACTTTCGTCTTATATAATTCGTCAATTGCCACGGACAGAGGTTTTCCATTGGTATTGGGAACCAGAGGTTCTGCTCCGTCAATAATCTGTCTTGCTCTCTTTGCAGATGCAATCACAATAGAGTACCGGCTCTGGACTACCGGCTGCTCTCCTGGCTCTACCTCGCTGTTTACTACATTAATCAAATCCGAATAAGATGGATGTAACATATAAAATCTCCTTTCTGTCTGAAACAGGCTTCCCTGCATTATAATTTATTTATTTTGTGAAGTTCCGCACGCATTTCTTCAATAAACTCTATCTGGTTGCAGGTGCGGCTGTGATGGTCCTGAATCAATTGATGCATCCGGCCCACACAATCCTCTACATTATCATTTATCAGAATATAATCATAATTTTCAATGCCCTCTGACTCTTCAACCGCCCTCTTTAAACGGTTTTCGATTGCTTCCAGAGTCTCTGTTCCCCTGCCTACCAGCCGGCTCTTCAATTCTGCTGCGCTGGGAGGCATAACAAACAGCAGCAGTGCGTTCGGAAACTGTTTTTTGACTTTTAACGCTCCCTGGATCTCGATTTCCAGAATCACATCTTTTCCCGCTTCCATCTGCTGTGTCACATATTCCTTAGGAGTCCCATAATAATTCTCTACATAACGGGCATACTCAATCAGCTGATCCTCCCGGATCATCTCTTCAAATCTGTCTTTTGTTACGAAAAAATACTCTCTTCCGTCTGCTTCCCCAGGTCTTGGCGCTCTGGTTGTCGCAGAAACAGACAAGGCATAGTTGTCATACTTTTCAAGGAGGGCTTTCATCAAAGTCCCTTTGCCTGCTCCGGAAAATCCGGAAACAACGGCCAATACTCCTTTATCTTTCATATCCAGTCTCCTGCTGCAGAAATTCTTGTCATTCCTTGTCATTTCTATTCAATGTTCTGAATCTGTTCCCGAACCTTCTCAACTTCTGTCTTTAACGCGATGGCTCTCTGGGAAATCTCCAAATCATTGGCTTTGGAAAGAATGGTATTCGCTTCCCGGTTCATCTCCTGGGCAATAAAATCCAGCTTCCGGCCAATACTTCCGCCTTCTGTCAGTTCCTTTCTGCTATTGCTGATATGGCTGCGCAGGCGGACGGTTTCCTCATCTACGCAAATCTTGTCTGCAAAAATCGTCACTTCCGTAGCAATACGGTTTTCATCCAATGCTGCTCCGGCAAGCAGTTCTTTAATCTTATCTTCCAGTTTTGCACGGTATTCGGAAACCACCTGGGGTGATCTGACCTCTACCTCTGAAACAAGGGTTTCCATATAATCCAGTTTGCCCAGTAAATCTTTTTTTAAATTTTCGCCTTCCAGAGTACGGGTATTTACAAAACGTTCTGCCGCCTCTCTGACTGCATGGGAAAGTACCTTCCACATTTCATCTTCATCATCTGGAGCCTGCTCCATTGTAAACACTTCCGGACATCTGGCCAAATCATTAACCGTTACTGTATTGGGCAGGCCAAACTGCTCTGCCATCCTCTGGTAGCCCTCCATGTACTCAGCGGCAAGCGCACTGTTGTACTTCAGACACAGGCGTCCCTCTGTATAGTCTTCATAACTGATAAAAACATCCACCTTGCCCCTCTGGATATAATCCTTTAACAAGGTACGGATGCCTGCTTCAAAGTAATTAAACTTTTTAGGCATCTTGATGCTCAAATCCAGATACCGGTGGTTGACGGCTTTCATCTCTACAGATATTTTATAATCATCCGTTATCTCTTCAAATCTGCCGAAACCAGTCATGCTTTTTATCATAACATCAGCCTCTCTTTCACCATGGCTTTTCTTGCCATAGATGTTTCCATTATAAGGCAAAGCCTTATGCAAGTCAATAAAACATTTCAATCCGGCGGAATATGTGGTATACTATAGTTCAGTTCAGCCATGCGAAGATTCGAAACTGAACTGTACATACTATTTCCACTCAGAAAGGAGTTTTATCATGGCTTTTGACGGAATTACAGTAGCCAATCTGACCCATGATTTAAAACAGGCCATTGAAGGCGGCCGCATCTCAAAAATTGCCCAGCCGGAAAAGGACGAACTGCTGTTTCAAATAAAAAAAGAAGGGACTTCTGTGCGTCTGCTGGTCTCAGCCAGCGCCAGCCTTCCTTTGGTATATATCACCGACACCAACAAACCCAGCCCCATGACTGCCCCGAACTTCTGCATGCTTTTAAGAAAACATATCGGAAGCGCAAGAATTATTTCTGTATCCCAGCCAGGACTGGAGCGGATCATTGAACTGACTCTGGAACATCTGGATGAAATGGGTGATGCGTGCAGAAAACGCCTGATTATTGAAATCATGGGAAAACACAGCAACATTATTTTCTGCAAAGAAGACGGAACGATTCTGGACAGTATTAAACACGTTTCCGCCCAGGTCAGTTCCGTCCGCGAGGTTCTTCCGGGGCGGATGTATTTCATTCCGCAGACTATGGAAAAGGCTGACCCGCTGACCATTACCCTGGAAGAATTTTCGAACCGGATGTCCCACGCCCCCATGCCCGTCCAGAAAGCATTGTACAACCGGCTGACCGGTATCAGCCCCATCATTGCGGAAGAACTGTGCCACCTGGCTTCGATCGATCCGGATATAGGTGCAGGTGATTTAACCGAAGATGAAACCATTCACCTGTACCGGACCTTAACCGTGATGATGGAGGACGTTTCCCAGGGACAATTTCTTCCCAATATTGTTTATGACGGAGAAACTCCCGTAGAATTTGCCTCCCTCCCCCTGACCTGTTTTGACAGTGAACGGTTTTCCAGACAGGAATTTCCTTCTGTCAGCCAGGTATTAAAGACCTACTATTCTTCCAGGGAGACCATTACCCGTATCCGTCAGAAATCCTCTGATCTGCGCCGCATCGTCCAGACTGCTCTGGAACGACATTACAAAAAATACGATTTGCAGTTAAAGCAGTTAAAGGATACGGAAAAGAGGGAAAAATACCGGATTTACGGAGAACTGTTAAACACCTATGGCTACGAATTAAAAGGCGGAGAAAAAGAGTTTTCATGTCTCAGCTATTACACCAATGAAACCATTAGAATTCCGCTGGATCCCCAGCTTTCTGCCAGAGAAAATGCCCAGAAGCATTTTGATAAATATAACAAGCTGAAACGTACCTTCGAAGCTTTAAGCCAGCTGACCAAAGAAACAAAGGAAGAAATCGACCATCTGGAGTCCATCAGCGCTGCCCTGGACATTGCCCTGGAAGAAAATGACCTGATTCAGATTAAAGAAGAACTTATGGAGTACGGATATGTTAAAAAACGCCGGGCAGGGGAAAAACGGCCTAAAATCACCAGCCGCCCCTTCCATTATCTATCCAGCGACGGCTTCCATATCTATGTAGGAAAAAACAACTATCAAAATGAAGAACTTACCTTTAAACTGGCAAACGGCGGAGACTGGTGGTTCCACGCCAAGGGAATCCCCGGCTCTCACGTGATTGTAAAAACAGAAGGAAAAGAACTTCCCGATCGGGTTTTTGAAGAAGCCGGAGCGCTAGCCGCCTGGTACTCCAAAGGACGTTCTAATGATAAAGTAGAGATTGATTATATTCAGAGGAAAAATGTCCGGAAAGCGGCCGGAGGCGCACCTGGTTTTGTCATCTACCACACCAATTACTCTCTGGTTGCCGTACCATCCTGCAGCTTTACGGAATTGCCGTAAGGCCTGACAGATATGCAGGGAGATTCTGTTTAAAAACAGGGAGGGGCTGTCGGGAAATATTAATTTCTGACTCCCTGACGTAATAATTAGAACACCC
>URUX01000161.1 GCA_900551135.1 uncultured Clostridium sp. | reverse complement strand
GATAATGTTTCAGTTCAACAAACAAATCAATATCATTGTGTATTCTTGATTCTCTGCCAAGAAGTGCATCAACACCCCAGCCACCATCTAAATATACTTTAATGTCGTTTTGCAAAGCACATTTTATAATTTCACATGCATCCTCTGTACGTACCATTTATCTATTCTCCAAATTCAAAGTTTCTGTTCCCTATAAAATAATCTATCGGGATTCACCAAATCGCCAGACAACGATTTTTAGAACAGTATATCACAAAAAAATTCCTTATTCCATATGTTTTCCGAGTTATGGTAAGACATGTAAATTTTAAATAACATTTTCCAATCCATTTAAGATATTCCCTTGATGATACTTTTTACTGTCTTATACAACCGAATCCCATCCTTCAGTCCCAACCGATAAAAGAACTGCTCAGCATACGCACCGCTGTCAAAAATAGCATCGCAGTATGCCTGGACTGCCTGTTGTTTATCCTTTGGAAGCAATGCCACCGCTTCCTCATACTTTTGTTCCACATCATCCTTGTCATCCGGTTCTTTCCCGGCTTTCATCTGGCTGAATGCACTCTGCATCCGTTCCTGAATGATAAAATCCACAAATCCCTTTAATGCTTCCTCTTTCATCCTCATACATCCCTTTCTATCTCACATACCAGACGTTCATAATCCAGAAATCCCCGGATATACATTTCCCGGCTGATATAGGCTTCTACTGCATGTCTTGCCGATATGATCCGGTCAATAATCGTCCAGAACTCATGACCGTATTTCTCTATGTATGGCTTCAATTCATCCATCGTTTTCTCGCATTCCCCTTCCAGTTCAATCAGTTGAGGATCAATCCGTAAATATGCCTCAAGCCTGATCTCATTCCAGTCGAAGTAGCTCTCCACTAATTCTCTTTTCATAATCGTGTCCCTTTCTGCCCTCTTCCTATGTAAAAGAGCGAATCCATTCTGCTAAAAAGACGATTCCCGCAATCACAATTTCAACCGTACATGGCAGGAGATAAAACAGAAAGCCAGCCAATACGATTTTCAGGCATTCCCCGGAACTTTCCAGACCAAAGCCATAGCTTAGCAGGGCGGTCAGAAGAAAAATTCCTGCAATTACCCGGAAGATAACTGCTGATATTCCTGCAAGGAACTCCACAAACAGTCTTATTACTACCAGAACAGCCATCACAGGCAACAATATTATTCTTAAAATAAATCGGATGGCTTTCATCCTGTTTCTCCTTCCTATCCGGCATTTTTATCCAGATAATTCTGATACTTTTCAAGTACGGAATCCGTCACACCGTTTTTGTAGATTTTCCGAATATCTGTGATCTCTTCATCCTTTAAAAGTTTCAGCCATTCCAGAAGGTCTTTCCGGCTGTTGGCGAAATTACAGCAACGACCATCTGCGTATTCAATTCGGTATCTCATAAGCATCCCCCTATACATAGACCAGTTCTGTCAGGATTACTTCATCCACTCTGTTGCGGATGTTATTTACCCTGCGAAGCCATTCCATCTGGTCTTTTCCCTTTAATTCCTCTGTGACACCCTCTGCTTCCATCATCTGATCCATCATGCTGTCCCTGCGTTCCACGCAGATTTCATTCAGGTCAGCCAGATACGTCCAAAGCTTTCCTGTCAGCATAAGCTGGGAATACAAAGCCTGCCGGTAGTCTTTCAGAAAATTCCTGCGTAGGCTTCCATAGAAACCAATATCTCTGGTTTCTTCCGCCACACGAATCAACGGGATATAATAATCTCCCACAAGGATATAATCCAGTCCGTTCTTTTCATCATGTATCATCGGTTTCAATTCTTTCATGTATTTACCACCCCTTTCTTTGGTTCTGCAGCCGGAAGCATCGACACTGGAACAAACACACCTTTCGTAATATCTTCCTGCCGGATTGCTTCCTTCTTCGCCTCGATCTCGGCTTTTCTTTTTTCTTTTACTTTGTCTTCGTATTCTTTCTGTTTTCCATTTGCCTTCCGCCTCAGATAATTCTGGTGCAGCCTGTCCTTCCTGGCTTCCCGCTTTCGTAATTCTTCTTCCTCTTCCGGTGTCAGCTGGACTTCTCCAAAATGCGGTGGAAGATACCTTCCCACAAAATTAAAATAAATCTCAATCTCCTGTGTGGTCTGCTGGCTTCCTTTCCTGTCCCTCTCATGCACCAGAATCTTTTCCACGAACTCATTCAGCATATATGTGGTCAGTTCATCAAAATTCTGATATTTGTCCACCAGTGCAATAAATCTTTCCGCAGACCGTCTGCCATTTTCATATCCGGCTACCTCTGCTTCCAATTCTGAAATTTCCGCTGTCAGTTCTTTCTGTTCTTTGGAATACTGCCCATCAAGGACTGCGTAACGTTCGTCCGGCAGCTTACCGAGGATATTATCCTCATATATTCGGCAGATCAGTTTTTCCAGTTCCTGCAGACGCTTTTTCGCTTCTGCTATCCTGTTTTTCAGCCTCACGATTTCACTGGACTGCTGGGAATTCTGTGTTGTCTTCACTGTCTCAATGAACTCTTCCCGGTTCAGATGGGAATATTCTGCGATAGCTTTCAGCAGGTCTTTTATCAGCTCCATCACAATATCCGCATTAATCCTGTGCTGTGTCGGGCAGAGTGTTCCAACCGGAACCTTGCTATATGCAGAACAGGTATATTGTGGGATTCTTTTCCCATTATTTACCCGGTGCACATACATTTTTGCCCCGCAATCGGCACAATACATCAGCCCTGTCAGTGGATGTGCTTCTCCCCATCCGTCCGGGTATCTGCGGACATTCTTCCGGATTCTCTGGACATTATCAAAGGTTTCCTGATCAATGATCGCTTCCTGCGTGTCCTCAAATACTGTCCAGTTATCTTCTGACACATAATGGCTCTTTTTGTCCTTAAAATGCTTTCTGGTCTTGAAATTAACAGTGTGACCAAGATATTCCCTCTTTCTCAGGATCCCTGCCACCGTCGACGAACCCCACGCATAGGGGTCTTTGATCTCGTCCACTCTTCCCTGCCATAATCCTGCCCCATGCCTTGCCATGTGTACTGCCGGGATCTCCACCTGATCTTCTTTCAGCTTCTTTGCGATCTGGTAAGGACCATATCCGTCCATTGTCATCTGAAAAATCCTGCGAACAACCTGTGCAGCCTCTTCATCCACGATCCAGTGTTCCTTATTTTCCGGGTCTTTCAGATATCCGTATGGTGTGGTGCTTGCAACGTGCTTCCCGGAATTGCCTTTTGCCTTAAAGGTAGACCGGATCTTTTTGCTCGTGTCTTTCGCATACCACTCATTCATAATGTTTCGGAAAGGAAGAAAATCATCATCCCCATTCAGACTGTCATGACCATCATTGATAGCGATCAGCCTAACCTGCTTCTGGCGCAGCATTTCCTGAATCTGACCGACCATCAGATAATCACGTCCCAACCGGCTCATATCCTTTATGATCACCGTCCCGATCTGCCCGGCTTTGATGGCATCCATCATGCTGACAAATCCCGGGCGGTCAAATCTTGTGCCGGATATGCCATCATCCGTAAAATGGATATATGGGGTAAGTCCATGGGATTCGGCATATTCTGAAAGCATCTGCTTCTGGTTCGATATACTGTTGCTCTCGCCCATAAGGTCATCATCATGGCTGAGACGTTCATACAATGCGGTAAGTTTCTCCTGCATCCGTTTTCCTCCTTCCTTTCATTTTTCATTGCCTGTTTTCATTCCATATCCGTTCCTGTACCGGGTTCCGATGTTTCCGGGACGTATTTGCCAGAAACGACACGCTGAATGCACATTCAAATCTGGTATCACTATGGGCAGGCTGCTCCGTTGTCAAGGTTCGTGTAAGGATCTTCAAAAAAGTTCCTCTCACTTAACCCATCTTTCGGACGCTGTTTTACAAGGTAGTAACGTAACTTTTTTAAATTTCTCTGGATTTTGTGTCGGTTTGAAAAACTCCTTACACTATATCCAGACTGGCGAGGCAAAATGTTGCCATCCTTTGAGAATGTTTTTAAAAAAGTACAATTTTGTATTTTGGCAAAAAATAAGCCTCAAGAGACTTTTTAATCATTTTGGAGCTCCAATTTCTTAAAAAATGATGATTAAGAAGTCTCTTCAAGCTTATAACACCCGCCGCCAATTTATATTTTCGGTACTGCTTCACCGCGAAATGGTCGGGGTCGCGTTCTTCCAAGTCGGCAAACAGCAAATCGACGGGGCTTTGATATTCCTCGTCGTCCTCGCGGGCTTCGCTGGCGTTGATAAGTTCCAACAGGGTAATAAAGTTCATTTCCTCGGCGGGGGCTTCGTACCAGATGTAGCCCACCAACGCGCAATACAAAAGCCGTTCTGCCTTTACCCAA
This sequence comes from uncultured Clostridium sp., assembly GCA_900551135.1. Taxonomy (GTDB): domain Bacteria; phylum Bacillota; class Clostridia; order Lachnospirales; family Lachnospiraceae; genus UMGS1370. The sequence continues at coordinate 887 of URUX01000161.1, read as the reverse complement.
AAATCCTCCGCGCTTTTTTCTCCCTCACCTTTGGTATTCGCTATCAACGTATTTACCAGCTTCAAAATATCTTTCTCGCTGCGGATATACACAAAGGGGTTGTAGTGCATAGATTTTTTGAAGTTAATCGTATTCAGTACCTTAATGCGGTAGCCCGCCCGTTGCAGCAGCTTCCCGCACTCAATCAAAACCGTACCTTTCGGGTCGGTTAAGACGTAAGAGGAATGAAGCTGCATTAGATTAGGTTTGACAAAAAATCTTGTTTTTCCGCTGCCGCTGCCGCCGATCACGACGACGTTCTTATTTCTCGCGTACTTCGGCTGCTTCGGGCGGCTGTTCATGGTAAGCCGTTCCGTCTGCGTCAAAATGATGTTGTTTTGGAAATCCGGGTCTATGTAGGGCTTTATATCTTCGGCGTTTCCCCATCGGGCAGAGCCGTACTCCGCGCCCTTGCGGTATTTCTTCGCGTTTTTCCCTTTGACATAGACTATCAAGCGGATAATCACCGCACCGACAATGCCGACAAGCAAATCCAACGGGTAAACGCTCGGCAAGGCGTTTTCAAAGGCTGCGGAAAATCCTTGTGTGATATTCAGTATCTTTGCAGAAATATCCGCGCCGGGGGCAAGCCGCACCGCCTGTCCGACTTTATCAAAGAGATAGACAAAGAACACATAGGGGATATTCGGAAGTATCAGCTTTTTGTAGTTGATCTGCTTCATATCTCGCGCCCCCTGTCCATTTTCTTTACCTTGTCGCGGGCGGCGTTAAGCTGCTTCGCCTTGTCCTTTGCAGCGGCAAGGGCTTTGCGGATAGAGGGCTTTTTCTCCCGGTTCAGCTTCTTTGCGGAAAACTCTTGAAACGCTGCGGTCATAACGTCCGCGTCC